>CAZLYV010000024.1:0-10847 GCA_964563665.1 uncultured Acetobacteraceae bacterium | reverse complement strand
GTCATGCCGGCGGAGTTTCGCTTCCTCGAGCGACTCGTCATACGCCAGCTCCGCGAGCTTCAGCGGATCGCGCTGCCGGACGCGGTCGGTGCGCTTGGCGAGCACCCGTGCGTCCTCGCCATCGATCTTGAACAGCACGGTCTTGACCGCGCCGGTCCCCACGTCGATGCCTGCGGTGATGGTCATGGCGTCGCTCCTCTCGCCCCAAGGGCCTCAGTTCTCGACCGCGCGGCGCGCGAACGCGGCGGCGCCCAGTGCACCAGTGAAAATCGATTCCGGGTTGATGTTGATTGCGACCTTGCCGTAGTTTTCGTTCACCAGCTTCCTGAGTTCTTTCACCGCCGCCTCGTTCTTGGCCACGCCGCCGGTGAAGGTGAACTGGTCGCGCACCCCGCCCGAGCGCGAGAGGATCGACATTGCGCGCAGAATTATCGCGCGATGGAGGCCGGCCATGATGTCCTCGCGCTTCTCGCCGAGCGCGAGGCGATCGCGCAGCTCGGCGCCGGCGAACACGGTGCAGGTCGAATTGATCCGCACCGTGCGGGTCGCCTTCATCGCCATCGGTCCCAGCTCGTGAAGGCCGATATTCATCTCGTCGGCGATGTAACCGAGATACCGGCCGCAACCGGCGGCGCAGCGGTCGTTCATCTGGAAGTTCTCGACGATGCCGCTGGCGTCCACCTGGATCGCCTTGGTGTCCTGGCCGCCGATGTCGAGCACGGTCCGCGTATTGGGGTACATCATGTGCGCGCCAAGTCCGTGGCACAGGATTTCCGAGCGGATATGCTCCTTCGAAAACGGCAACGTCACCCGGCCATACCCTGTGCCGACGACGTAGGTCTCCTCGATCGGCACCTCGAGCGCGCCGCGCACCGGCGCCGAAATTGCTTCCGACGCCGGTTTAAGCTCGGGTGCCGCCGCGATGATGCGCTCGAGCGCACGCAGGAACCTGCTGCTCATATCCTCGGCCGGCGGGCGATTTTCGACATCGATGATCGACTTGTCGTAGACGTTGAGCAGCAGGTCATAGGCGAGCCCGCTTTCCTTTGCGACGGCCTCGGCGATCGCCATGTAGCGGGAGCCGGCGATGTCGCGGAAGAAGTCCGATTTGCGCTTGGCGCCGGGCGCGAAAAGTGCCGGTGCCTCGACGCTGAGCCGCGTGAAGACTTCGGCAATCGCCGCTTTCAGGGCATCTTCCCGGCCTCGGAACCGTTCGCCCTTGAGGTTTGCAAGACACGTCTGTTCGAGGTCGCCGAGCTGCTCGCTGAACTGCTCGAGCCTGAATCCGCGTTCGAGATCGGCAAGAAATCCCTCCACCCGTCCCGAAAGCTCGGAGAGCCGCCCGAGACCTCGATGGAGCAGCGTGAAGCGCGTATTGATGAGCGCTTCGTACTTCGCGACCCGGCTCGCCGTGTCGTAGTTGGAACGCGAGTTGGTGATGCCGCGCCCGAGGACGTCCATGTTGTCATCAAGCACCACCGCCTTGGTGGTTGTCGAACCGAGATCGATGCCGATGAAGGTTCGCATGTTCGTGTTCCTCCGGCCTCAGTGCACCGATGCTGGCGCCGATTTCGACCCGCGACGCTTCTGCTCGATCATTTGGAAATAGCTCTCCAACCGGTTTTTGACGTTGGCCGGCGAAAAATAGCGGGGATCGACGAGATCGGTTTCGATGAACGCCGCAGGCTTGCCGGTACGCCGTTCGATCTCGCGCAGCACGAGAAGCTGCCCGGCGGAGAAACTGTTGCAGCTCTTGATCGAGTTGATGAGCAATCCGTCCGCGGCGTATTCGTTGACGTACTTCTCGATCATGTCGATGCGCGAGGGCAGGTTCCGGTTGGTGTAGCAACCGAGGCAATAATCGGCGAGCGACTCCAGCGGATGATCGGGATCGTGCCGGAAGCCAAGGTCGTAGGTCCCGCCGACCTTGGTGTAAGTACTCGCCACCACGACCGCGCCCTCGTCGTAGAACATCTTCCAGAAGTCGCGGAAGCTGGTCCAGTTGGGCGGCCCCTCGACAACCAGGCGGTAGCGCTCCTCCACCACCTCGCCCTCCGGCGTCACCGGTCCTCTATTGTTCGCCAGCCGTTCCTCAATCTCCTTGCGCAGCAGTCGGTAATATTCGGTGGCATCGGACGTGCCGCGGAAGGCGGTGAAGATCGGTCCGATGTAGTAGACCCCGCCGAAATAGGCGTCGATCGGCGACGGCTTGTGCTTGGCGCTCTCGAGCACCCAGACGAGATCGTCCTCGGCGCGGGCCGATTCGCGTAAGTACCCGCGCAGCCGGTCGATGTCGAATTTAACGCCGCTCACTTTCTCGAGCTTGGGAATCACTTCTTCCTTGAGCTGCTTGACGATGTAATCCCGCATATTCTTGCTCGCATGCCCCTCGCCTTCGTAGGGCACGTGAAGCATGATCGTCTCGCATTTGTACTGCTCGCGCAGCAGCTCGAACCATTTCATGAAGGTGAAGCAACCGGTGTAGGACAGCAGCAGAACGTCAGGATCCGGCATCGGTCGGCCGTCCGGGCCGATATTGCCCTTGGCCATCATGCCGATGTCGGCCTTGACATAGGTGCAGACGTCCTCGGAGTGGCCGCGCTTTTCCGCCTCCATGATTAGGCCGCCGCTCTTCTTGCGCATGCCGTTCTGGATCGCGTTGATCTCCGGCAGGTTGCTCACCAGGTCGAAGCACATCACGAGCTCGTTCAGATTCCCTGGGACGAAGGTGGAAACGACCCTGCGTCCCGTCTGCTTCGCGGTCACGAGCTTTTCGTAGTTGGCGGCGATCATCTCCTTCTGCTTCAGCATCGAAGGTTCCTTGATCACCTCGCGCGGCGCAGACTGCGGCGACGCGGGACGGGGCGTGGGCTGGGTCATTGCTCGCTCCACAGCTTGATGGAATCGGCAAACGTGCCGGCCTGCTCGCGGATCGGCTGCATCTGCCCCGAATTCTCGGCGTACTTGAAAGCGATGTAAGGGATGTTGTGCGCGGCCAGCACGTGCTGGAGCATCGGCCGCTCGAGCAGCGCCGGATCGCAGAAGCTGGGCGCGGCGAAGATGACGCCCTCGGCGCCGGTGCGGCGTACGGCATCCACCAGATAAAGGCCTTTTTTCGCCTGGTCGGGTTCGTACTTTGCCGATGTGTTTCCGGAATGATGGAGGTAGGTAAGAGCCAAGGCCTGGATCGGGTCGCCCTCATCGGGCACTTCGATCTGCTCCCAGCGATTCACCAGCATGAAGTCGTCGTCGACGATGTAGCAACCGGCGAGCTCGATCGACTTGATGAGATTGATCGGCGGCTGCTCGCAGAACGCTCCGGTGACGACGACCCGCGCGTTATCGCGCCGCGGCCGGTCCGCGGATCGGACGGCGGCGAGGTAGTCACGGAGCATCTGGCTGTGTTCATCCACCGACAGCAGCATCCCGGCGCGCATCACGAGGTAGACTTCGGACGAAGGCGCCTTCCACGGCGCCTCGGCCCGCAGCGCATAGACCTCGCGTACCAGGCGGCGGTTCGCGTTGTAGGCCCGGATCGATGCCCGGATCGCGTCGTCGGTGATCTCGCGGCCGGTGAGCGTGGCGAGCGACTCGCGCAGCTCGCCGAGTTCGTTCATATAGAAAGCGCCGCCGACGTCGTTGCGAAAGTTCTGCGGCACGTCGAAATAGCGCGACATCACCTTCGGGAACATGATTTTCCACATGCCCGACAGGTTGCGGATCACGTCGCAGATGCTGGGAAACAGCATACCATCGACGAAATCCAGCCGGCCCGAGACGCCAAGCTCGATGGTCGAGCGCGGGATACGGCAGATATAGCTTTGGTAATAGGCGTCGCCGTGGATCACCTCGAGCTGATCACCGCCGCCGAGCACGCCCAGCGGCAGCGCGCCCGCGGCATGGATCAGCTCGCGCGGCACGTAGAACGGCATGAAGCCGACCACCTTGCGACCGGGCTTCGCCGCCTTCCATTCGCGCGCATAATTGAAGTTGAGGTCGTCGAAGAGATCCTGGCAGCGGCGGACGATCTCGGTGATGCTTGGCATGGCTATCGGTTCTCCCATCGCGCTGCGCGCTTCGAAAGAAAGGCCTGCAATCCCTCGACGGCGTCGTGGCTTTTCATCAACTCGGCGAGATACAGCGTCTCGACCGCGGCGAGCTTCGCGCGAATTCGCGCCACGAGATCGATCCGCGCCGCGCGCACGGCAAAGCGCAGCGAGCGGGCACTCAGCGGCGCAAGATGCGCATCGAAATAGGCAAGCGCTGCCGCCTCGGGATCCTCGGCGATCGCATGGACGAGGCCGATCCGGTAACCCTCCTCCGCCGTCAGGCTGCGCCCCGAGATCAGGATGTCCTCGGCCCATGCCCGGCCGATCCGCTCTGGGAGTAGGCACGAGGCCGCCGGGGCGATGACGCCGAGTTGGATCTCGGGCTGTCCCAACCGCGCGTCAGGCGAGGCGAACATGAGATGGCCCGCGGCAGCGAGCTCGAGCCCGCCGCCCAGGCACTGGCCGCGCACTGCGACCAGAACCGGCAGCTCGCTCTCGACCAGCCGCAAGATCAAGGCGTGGAAGTCCTTGAGCATCGCTTCGCAGGTTTCCGGCAGATGTTCCTGGACGCTGGCGCCAAAGCTGAAATGTGGACCTTCCGCGTCGATCAGGAGGCCGGAAAGCTCGCCGTTTGATCCGTGCTCGTCGAGCGCGCGATCAAGCCGTCCCACCATCGCCGCGTCGAGCACGTTCGCTTTGGGTCGCGCCAGGCGGAGTCGCAACAGCCGGCCGCTGCGCTCGAGCCAAACCTTGATTGGCGAGGGCGCGTTCATCGCGTTACCCCTGTTCCAGGCATCAGGCGTGAAGTGAGCTCGTCGCTCCAGGGCGCGCCGGCGGCGAGCGCCTGGCGAAGCGCCACGAAATCAATCTCACGGGCGTCCTTCGTGCCCTCGTTGAAGGCCCGAAAGCCGGCTCGCGCCTCGGTCATCATGTTGAGGGCAAGCCAGGCGCGTGAATTCTCCTTGTTGCGGTTCCACGCCTCGATCTTCGGCTTGCGCAGCTCCTCGAAGGTCTTGGTGAGACAATCGGGGAACGTCAGCAGCAGCTTTGCGCACAGAGCCTCGATACGCGCATCGAGCAGGCTTAAATCGATGGTGCCCTGCGCCAGAACCTCCTTGCCTTTCGCCAACGCCGCGCCGGTCTTGGGTTCGCCCAGAATGATCCGGCCGTATTCATCGAGATAACGCTCGGTCTCGACCAACGGATTGGCGATGAATTTCCCAGCCACCTTGAGTGCCGGCACGATGTCCATGATCATGCCGAGGCGGTACGCCTTGTGCGCCGACCACGGCTCGCACAGCGTTCCCGACTCAATCGCGCGCTCGGCGCCGATCATCAGTGGCAGAAAGTCGGTGGCCCCGCCGATCGGCGCCGAACCGTGTTTGGGTCCGGCTTGACCGAACCGCGCAAGATCCTGCGCGACCGAAAAATCGCAAGCCATGCCGATTTCCTGACCGCCGCCGATACGCATGCCATTCACCCGCGCGATCACCGGCTTGTCACAGGCCAGAATCGACGACACCATGTCGTTGAAGAGGCGCATGTACTGCCGATATTCCTGCGGATTGCCGGCGTAATACTCGGCGTATTCCTTGGTGTTGCCGCCAGTGCAAAACGCCTTGTCGCCGGCGCCGGTGAAGACGACCGCGACCACGTCGCGCGCATTCGACGCGGCGCGGAACGCAAGAATCACGCCTTTGACCATCTCGGTGGTGTAGGCGTTGAATTGCCCGGGATTGTCGAGCGTGATCCAGGCGTTGAACAGGCCGGTGGCCGGTTTTCCGTCGGGCTTATGCGCGGACCGCTTCTCATAACGCATGCCAGGGACCGGCGGCAGCGCAGCGATGTTGTGATCGACGAGATGCGGCGCGACCGGATTGGACTGGATGGCTTTGGCGGTCATCGGACGATCTCCTCGGAAATTCCGGCTCAGGCTTCCGGCGTTAGCACCGCGCGGCGCGAAAGCTTGTGGGCATGCGCGGCGGCGAAAATGTCATTGATCGCGTTCAAAGGGTGATGCTCGATGAACGGCGTGATCGCAACCTTGCCAGCAAGCACGAGATCGAGTGCCGCGGGATACAGTTCGGGCGCGCAACCCCAATTACCGAGCGCACGCGCGTCAAAAGCCATCAGGTTGGACAGCCGAACCTCGACCTTGTCCATCGTGAATCCGACGATACTCAGCGTCGCCCCATGGACGAGCAGGTTGTAAGCGGTGAGCTGGCCGGCGGCGGTGCCCGAGCACTCGAAAATGAACCATTCGGTCGCCGGAAGCCTGCGTTCCTTGGCGAAATTCTGAATGGCGCCCTTGATCCCTCGTCCGTCGAGCTCGCCGGCATTGAGCGTCAGCGCTGCGCCATGTTCGCCGATCTTGGCGAGCCTCTGTGTATCGACGTCGATCGCGGCCACGCTTGCGCCGAATGCGCGCGCGATCTGCGCCGCGTACCCGCCAACGCCGCCCGCGCCGATAACGACAGCCACGCTGCCCGGCCCGACGCCTGCGCGAACAACCGCTTGGTAGGGCGTCGTCACCGCATCGGCGATCACCGAAACGTCGGCAAGCTTGAGACCCGCCTTCGCGAGACGCACTTCATCGACCCCGCACAGTCCGCGCGCCGGCACCGTGATATGGCTCGCAAACCCACCCTCGATATCGTTGCCGGGCATCTTTTGCTGGCGACAAATCGCGCTACGACCGCGACGGCAGAGATCGCATTCGCCGCACGGCATGACAGCCGGAACGATGACGGCACGGTCTTTCCAAACTTCAGCGCCTACGCCGGTCGCGATCACGTGGCCACTAATCTCATGGCCAAGCGTCAATGGCAGCGGATGATTGGTGCGTACGCCATCGTAGTAGTAGCCGAGATCGGTATGGCACACCCCGCAACCGGCGATCTTGACCACGACCTCGCCGGGTCCGGGTTCGGCGATCTGGAACGCCGACTTGATCAGTGGCTCACCAGGACCCGTCATCAGCCATCGGTGGGCGGTGTTGGTGATCGGAACGCTCATTAGACGGCTCTTTGGTTGTCCCTAGCACTTTTGTGGAGTTGTCGATTTTCTGTTGACAGGCTGTAGGCTTGGAGATAATTTAGTAATTCCGTACTGATTTACCTTTTTTCTACCACCCGCCGCCTGACCTGTCAACACCTGAATCGGAGCAATCGACGATGCCGACCCCCGGTACCCTCCGCTCGGTTTCGCTGGTCCTCACCGGCAGCGGCGGCGCCGGCGTCATGACTGCGGGCAACATGCTGCTCGATGCCGCGGCGGCGGCCGGCTGCTATGGGCTGATGACGCGCTCGACCGGCCCGCAGATCCGCGGCGGCGAGGCAGCGGCGATGCTGCGTCTCTCAAGCCGGCCGTTGCTGGCGCATGACGACAGATTCCACGTCCTGATGGCGCTTGACTGGGAAAATGTTCAGCGATTTGCTGCCGAGATCCCGCTTGACGCGGATAGCCTCATCGTCGCCGACCCGGCCGCTGGCGACGTGCCGGCGGTGATCGCGACCAAAGGGGCGCGAATCGTCCAGCTCCCGCTCGCCAAGCTTGCCAAAAAAGTGCCGGGCGGGCGCCCCAATATGGTGGCGCTCGGCGCGTTGACCGCCTTGATCGGGTTGCCGCCGCAAGCCGCGATCGACGTGCTTGCGAAATCGCTCAAGAAAAAACATGCCGACGCTCTCGCCACCAGCATCGCCGCGTTGGAGATCGGCGTTGCCGCGGCGAATGAACTCGGCGTCGCCGTGCCGTTCACCTTGCCTGCTGCAACGCCCGCCAATCGCTGGACGATCAGCGGCAACGAGGCGACGGGGTTGGGGGCGCTTCGTGGCGGCGTGCGGTTCGTCGCCGCCTATCCGATCACACCGGCGACCGAGATTCTCGAATGGATGGCGCCGGCGTTGAAGAAGGTCGGCGGCGTCCTCGTGCAAGCAGAGGACGAACTTGCCTCGATAAACATGATCATCGGCGCTTCTTACGGCGGCGCGCCGTCATTGACCGCGACGTCCGGTCCGGGCTTGTCGCTGATGCTCGAATCGTTTGGCCTCGCCATTGCCGCCGAGGTGCCGGTCGTAGTGGTCGACGTGATGCGCGGCGGGCCCTCGACCGGCATTCCGACCAAGTCGGAGCAAAGCGACGTGAATATCGCCGTTTATGGCATGCACGGCGACGCGCCGCACTTGGTCGTCGCGCCGACCTCGGTCGCCGATTGTCTGTTCACGACCCAATGGGCGGTTCACCTTGCCGAGGCATTGCAGGCGCCGGCGATCGTCTTGTCCGATCAGTTCATGGGCCAGGCACGGGCGATCATCGATCGGCCGGCGGACATCGCCTTCATTGCCCAGCGCGCGGTGGTCCGCGGCCAGCTTCAGGGCTACCAGCGATATGCGATGACCGCCTCGGGCGTGTCACCGATGGCGCTGCCGGGGACCGCTGGCGGGCAGTACACGGCCGATGGGCTCGAGCACAGCTCGCGCGGCACGCCATCGAGCCAGGCACAGGACCATCTCGTCCAACTCGACAAGCGGCGCGACAAGCTCCTTGGGCACGATTATGGCGATCACTGGGCCGAAATCGACGGCGACGGCGAGCTTGCGGTGATCACCTTCGGATCAACGACCGGCGCGGTCCGCGAAGCGCTTACACGCGCTCGGGCCGACGGGCTGAAGGCGCGGCTGATCGCGTTGCGCCTGCTTCTTCCCGCACAACCCCAGCGCCTCGCCGATGCGCTCTCCGGCGTCAAGCGTTGCCTGGTCATCGAGCAAACCCACGGCGCGCAGTTTTATCGCTTCTTGCGCGCGCATTACGACCTGCCGGGCGAGGTCGTTTCATTCCATCGCCCCGGGCCGCTGCTTCTCACACCGGGCGAGATTTACGCCGAGCTAATGCGAGGAGCCCCCTGATGGATCACTCGACGGCCACCGCGAGCGCGCTGCAGGCGCGCGATTTCAAATCCGACATCAAGCCGGTCTGGTGTCCCGGCTGCGGCGATTATTCGATTCTCGCCGCCTTTACCAAGGCGATGGCCGAGCTCGGCCTGCGACCGGAGCAGGTCGCCGTCATTTCGGGCATCGGCTGTTCCTCGCGCATCCCGGCCTACACCAACTGCTATGGTTTTCATGGCGTACACGGGCGCGCGTTGGCGCTGGCCACGGGGCTCAAGGTCGCCCGGCCCGATCTCACCGTCATTGTCGCCGGCGGCGACGGCGACGGGTTCTCGATCGGCGGGAACCACTTCCTGCATGCCTGCCGCCGCAACATCGACATGACCTATGTCGTCATGGACAACCGGGTCTACGGCATGACGAAGGGTCAGCCCTCGCCGACGACCGAGCCGGACTGGGACAGCGCGCTCACCCCCGGCGGCACGGGGCTCCGCCCGTTCAATCCGCTGGTGATCGCGCTCGCGTCAGGCGCCAATTTCGTCGCCCGCGGTTTTTCAGGCGACCCCAATGGCTCCGCGCGACTGATCGTCAAGGCGGTGCGCAGTCCGGGTTTTTCCTTCGTCGAGATCTTAAGCCCGTGCGTCACCTTCCGACCCGACCAGCGTGAGTGGAAGACGATGGTACGCCCGGCGTCCGTCGCGCCGACCAGCGATCCGGCGCGCGCCGCGCGGCGTCTGATGACCGACGATGGATTCAACCTCGGCGTGCTCTATGCCGGCAATCGCGCGCCGTATGAACTTGGATCCCAAGCCACCAAGACCATGGACGAAATCGAACGGCGGTTTGCGCTATGACCGGCAGACGAAAGACGGCCTCAAGTGCGACCGCCGATTTTGCGACCATCGCGGAGTTCTACGCCCACGTCTATGCGCTCGAACTTGAGGCAGGCGAGCGCTACGCCGAACTGGCCGACCAGATGGAGATCCACAATAATCGCGAGGTGGCGGCGTTGTTCCGCAGGCTGTCCGAGATCGAGATACGCCATGCCAGCCAGGTGCTCGCCCGCGCGGGCGGAAAGCTCGAACGATTGCCGTTCGACGCCTATCGATGGGGGGCGCCCGAGCCCCCTGAAACGACTCCCTTTGGGGAGGCGCATTATCTGATGACGCCCTACCACGCCCTTGAGCTCGCATTGCGCAATGAGGAACGCGCCGAGGCGTTCTTTCGCAACGCCGGCGCCGGATTGAAGGATGCACGTCTGCGCAAGCTGGCGGCGGAGATCGCCGATGAAGAGGGGGACCACGTGCGCCTGATCCGGCAGTGGCTCGCCAAATACAAGAAGCCGGCCGCCGACTGGGCGGACGATCCCGACCCATCGGTATATTCGGAATAAATTATGGCCATGGCGCACGAAATCATCCATCCACCGGGCTGGACTCCCCCGATCGGTTATTCAAATGCGATCGCCGCCGAATCCGGTCGCATCGTTTTCATCGCCGGCCAGGTCGGCTGGGATAAGCACCAGAAATTTCATAGCCGTGAGATCGCGCCGCAATTCGAGCAGGCCTTGAAGAACGTTCTCGCAATCCTCAACGAAGCTGGCGGCAAGCCGGAACATATTTGCCGCATGACCGCCTATTGTTGCGACAAGGCGGCCTACATCGCCGCGCGCGCGATGCTCGGCGGCATCTGGCGCCGGCTCATGGGGCGGCATTATCCGGCGATGAGTATGATCTTCGTCTCGGATTTGCTCGATTCACCGGCTCTCATCGAACTCGAAGCGACCGCGATCGTGCTGAAGGACGCTGCGCGCCGCTTCTCGCGCACCGTTCGAGGCAAGACAAGGCCCCGTCTGAAGGCACCTTAGCGCCGCCCGACCGCAAGCCGCCGCTCGAGCCGCTGGCTCCAGCGC
>CAZLYV010000023.1:13063-17158 GCA_964563665.1 uncultured Acetobacteraceae bacterium | reverse complement strand
GCGGCGATGCAACCTGCGACATCGGAAAAAAGCGAAGACAGGTTCTCGCCAACGATGATCGCCACTCCGGCGATGACCACCGCGATGACGGCGACCAGCAATCCGTACTCGATCGCCGTGGCGCCTTCCTGGTCACGCCACAAGCGCATCACTGTCTCCGGCATCGTCCGGCTCCTCCTGGTTTGCACGCCGCCCCATCGCCCTCATGGAGCGGCCGTATCGATCAGGGTCTACCGCCCCCTTAGCAACGGACGACGGCTTGCGGTTCGTGAGCCGGCGGCCCTCCGCCGAAGACCCGTCGCCCCGCCATCCTGTCGGGCAAATCATGGCCATCAACCGTTACCGATAGGTTAGCATTCGCCGACAAAGCGCACCCCAGCGCCATCCAGCCCGATGCCGATTCGATCGCCACATTGTCACCAACCGATCGAAAAGACGGAATAATTTCAGATAGTAACAATAACTCTTCGCCGGTTATGCATTAATTGCAAAAGAATTAAGATAACTTGGGAGCAATCCGCGCGAATCGCTTTACACTCGCCGCAGACGATTCGCGGGCACGGCTGCCTATGGACGGCACTTTTTTCGGAATGCGAGAGCGCCCGTTTCGGACCACGCCTGATTCGCGGTTCGTCTACCCCCATGTGGCTTTTCGGCAGGCGCTTCAGACGCTGCTCATCGAGGCACGGCGTAGCGCCGGCTTGCTGGTGCTGGTCGGAGGCCCGGGCACCGGCAAGTCGAGTCTGTTGCGCTGCCTGAAAGAGTCGTTCGAGGCGGGCGGCGGCGTGGTCTTTTTTCGATTCTACCCCCGCCTTCATTTCGACGAATTGCTGACCGCCTGCTGCGAGGATGCGGCCATCTACCAGTCGGCGCCGGGCCCGATGGAAAAAATTCGGGCGCTGGCCGATTTCTTGCGTGGGCGAGGGGAGGCCGCGAGCTCGGCCATTGTCATCATCGACGACGCGCAGAAGGTGCCCGACGACTTGTTGCACAACCTCGAGCTCCTGACCGAGATCCGCGAGGGCGATCGGTCGCTGCTGCAGGTCGTGCTGGCGGGTAACCGCGACCTCGAAGCGCGCCTTGCCCGCGAGAGCCTGGCCGATATTCGCCGCCGTGTCGCGGTCTGGACGCGCCTCGGGCCGCTGGCTTCCGAGGAGGTGGGTCCCTACGTCCGCCATCGGCTCACGGTGGCCGGCTACTCCGGCCCGGATATTTTCAGCCCACAGGCGATTGAGCGGATTGCGCGGTTCAGCGATGGCGTGCCGTTCATCGTCAATCGGCTATGCGACGTGGCGATGCAACTCGCCGCGGTCGAGGCCAGTCCGCAGGTATCGCTGGATACTCTTGATCGGGCGGCCGAGGAATGCCGTTTGATCGACGAAAAGGCGATCGTTCCTTGGGGAACGGGATATACACGGCGGCGGGCCCCGCCAGCCCAGACAGCCACGCTCGGACCGCGCGACCAAACGGTATTTCATCTCGATACCGAACAAACCGGCGCCGGGAAGCGAGCCGGCATGGAATTGCCATCCACGGCCGAGGGGCGGGCGAACCTCGAGAATATTGATTGGAACGCCCGCTGGCGGCAGGTTCAGCCCGAGACTGCCGATATCTGGGCGGTTTCGCCACCGCTTACGGCGCGCTTGCCCGGCGATGAGAGTCGCTCGACAGCGTCGCCGCGCAACTCGGAACCGGCGGTCACGCGCGCTCCGGGGAACGGTGAGCGTCCAAGCGGCCGGCGTGATGATCAAGGCCAGGTACGGGGAAGACGATTCTCAGGCGCGACGTCGCGTGACGGGCGGCCGTTCAGGCGAGGTCACGCGATCCAGCTCATCGCGGCGACGATCGGCGCCGTTCTCGTTTCGGGTGCGACGCTGCTTTATTATCGGGACTGGCGCGACGAACGCGTGACGGTGGCGTCGAATCCGGTTGCGCCTGACCTCTCCACAGCGAGCGCCCCTGTGTCCGGCACAGAAACACAACTCGCCGCCGCACCCGTTCAGCCGTCAACCGATGACCAACGCGCGCCAGCCGGCGCGATGCTCGTGACCCAGCCTCGTGAAGCGGCTGTCGCGCAAATTGCGCCCAGCGAAATGGCGGCGCCATTGATTGATATCGCTCCGGACATCGACCGCGGGACGAGCGCCATCGCGACGGCCGAAGCGCCAAAGCCGTCGGCGGAAATCGAGGCCTCGAAAGCGGGAGCGGAGCCTTCGGTGAGCACGGCTGCAACCCGCGAGCCGCCATCGGAGCCGCTCGAAATCCAGCGCCTGCAAACGATCGAACCGGCCGCGGGTTCGCCGTCGGATACGGCCGTCGGCGCATCCGCGCCCGCGCCGTCGCCAAAAGTGTTACCGCCTACCGTTTCGGAGCCGGCGCCTCCAGCCCCTTCGCTGCCGATCGTCGCCGCGGCACCGCCTGAACCGGCGGCGCAACCGACCCGCCCGCGAATGGAGACGGCTCGGCGACAGGCCCTCCCAGGTTCGGCGGTTGAACGGATGCTGACCCGCGGCGAGGAGTTGCTGCAGCTTGGCGATCCCGCGTCAGCGCGATTGCTCTATGAGCGCGCCGCCGCCGAGGGCAGCGCGCAAGCGGCGACTGGCGTCGGGCGAACCCATGACCCGGTCGAATTCAGCCGGCTTGGCCTTCGCGGCGTGCGACCGGACGCGGATCTTGCCGCGAGCTGGTATCGGCGCGGCCTCGTGGGCGGCGATCCGCAGGCCGCCACGCTCCTGGAACAGCTCACGAGGTGGCGGCGGGCGGCGGGCGACCAGCGCTAGTTATGCTGCGCGTTCTGCCAGCGGACGAATTGCAGAAACAGCGTCTCTTTTTGTTCCGTGCTCAGGTTGGCGCCGACCATTGAGCGTCCCTCACGCTGAAGGAACGCCTCGAAAGCCTTGCGCAGTTTGGGATCAATTTGCGGCTGATCGGTCGTCGCCACCGCGCTGCGGCGCAGCCACTCGTCCGCCGCGCGAAAGCGGGTCCATCCCGGCACCTGCGCCGTCAAGCTGACCTCCTGCCATTTCGCGTGCCGCGGCGGTTTGCGAAATTCCTCGAACTTGCCGAAGAACGCCTCGACGAAACGCACCACCCTCTGATAGCGCTCCGAACCGACCTCCCAGGCAAATGCCGCCATGACCGAACCGACGGCCAGCGTTTCAACCCGCTGTCCCTCCGGGACGAGCTGCGCATAGTCTTCGCTCGTGAAATTCGAGGGCAGATAGGTTTCGAGCAGCTTGGTGGATTGCGGCATGGCCAGCAGATGAACGCCATCGCCGCGCTTGAGGTCGCGGAACAGCGCCGTCGGCTTGCCGGCGACGTAGAGCAGCGCCGAAATTTCGCCCGATTTCAGCTTTTCGAGCGCCAGCGCCTGATCGAATGTCGTGGCTTCGACTTTGATCCCGAGCGCATCAAAGACCGTCGTCGCGGTCATGAACGTTCCGCTGCCGCGGTTGTCGAAATTCACCTTGCGGCCGGCCAGTTCCGCGACCTCGCGCACCTCGTCGCGCGCCAGGATATGGATTTCCTCGTTGTAGAGCTTGGTGATGTAGTGGATGCGTCGTTCGATTCCCGGGTGAATGTTCTGCCGTTTCATGTAGGCGAGCACATCCGATTGCACGATTCCGATATCGGTGCCGCGCAAATAAAGGATGTCGTTGATGTTCTGAACCGAACCTTTGCCCATCATCGGCAGGACCCGCAGGTTGTCGCCGTCGTCAAGCACCGCGGCAAGATCGGCGGCGATGCGGACATAAGTGCCGTTGATTCCACCCGAGATGATGCCAACCGCGTACTGGTTGGCGCGATTGCGTTGCGCCTCGGTCCCCTGGACTTGGGCGCCGGCGTCGGGGGCGGCGAACGCCAGGATCGCGAACGAGAACAGCGACATCATCAACTTGCGGACCATGGGGCGGCTCCTCTGGCTGGACTTCTTGGGCGTTCCGCGGCATTCGGTCGAACGTTTCCCGGACCTTGAATTCGTATGTTCGGACAAGCCGACGACGCTTTCATGGATTTTTTATAAATATCGATGATGACCGTAATTCTTGTCGCTCCGATATCGGCTTAGCGGTCGTCGAGACATCGGCCGCCGGG
>CAZLYV010000023.1:10609-12963 GCA_964563665.1 uncultured Acetobacteraceae bacterium | reverse complement strand
TGGGAGCGGAGAAACTCGACCTGTTCGGCGAGCACACGCTCGACCGACGAGCGCGAATCATCGAGGATGCGCGACAACCCCGCTCCGGGCCTGCTCGCTTCGCGCGCGACCGAGAACGTGGGCGGGCCCGATCCGTTGCTTGCCAACGGCTCAAGCAGCACCATCCAGCTTCCGTCGGGGTCGCGAAATCCATTGAGCAGACCCTGCTCGAGCACCGTCTCCAGGGTCGCTTCGGATACGCCCAGACGGCTCGCCGCCGTCTTGATATCGACCGCGCCAACCGCCTCGATGACGTCTTTATCCATTTCCATCCAGCCATGCGATTCGACGGTCGCGACGCATATTTCATAATAACCCACGAATTCTCGTCCCGCCGTGGGCGATTTTGCCGATCACCCATCAGGATATTCGCCCCCTCGTGCTATCCCGTTAGAACCAACGCGGTTATTCGATCTTTCTCCGCACGAAGGCAGAAAGCCGGTTTGGCGCGATTTTGTCCGGCTCTGAATGGCGTCGATTCTGCGCTGGCGGCGACTCGGGGACCGGCGAAGCGCTGCAGCATCTCTCGTCAATCGCCGTTGTCCGATTCCTGTTCCCCGGGCATCAAATGTATCGCCTCGGCGAGCAACGACACCGCGATGGACGCTCCCGGCGCGACGCTGTTGCGATTGGCGACGTGCGTCGGCACGCTAAAGGCGATGCGGCACGACGGGTCACCATCGACGAACAGGGTGACGCTGGTCGTTTCGCCAAGGCGCAGACATTCCCCGGCAATTCCACGCACGGGATTTTCGTGCTCGCCGCGCGAGGGCCGATCGCGGCGATGAAGAATCACGTTCGCCGACGGGATGACCCAACCAACCCGCGTGCCGACCTGAAATCGTTCATCGAACTTCGTCTCGAGGGTGCGATTGCGCCAGCGAAGCAGCGTCAAGCTCGCCGACGGACGATGCTCGACGATCTCGCCCTCGAACACGTTCGGCAGATCGACCAGCCTGGCGACGAGGGCATTCGCGGGCCGGCTCATCAGTTCGAACGGCGCCGCGGTCTGCAACGTTTGGCCATGGTGGATGATCGTCATGCGGTCGGCGAGTTCGCAAGCTTCGTCCAAATCATGCGTAACCAGCACGATCGGGATGTTGAGCCGGCGGCGAAGCTGCGCCAGCTCGCGGTGGAGCTTTCGCCGAGTCACTTGGTCCACCGCCGAGAACGGCTCATCGAGCAGCAGCGCTTCGGGATCGCGCGCGAGCGCACGAGCAACCGCGACCCGTTGCTGTTGGCCGCCGGAAAGCTCGTGGGGCCGCCGGTCCTCCAGTCCGCCGAGGTGAACCAAGCTCAGCAGTTCGGCGGCCCGTGCACGGCGAGCTCCCGGAGAAAGGTGTCCCAATGCGGCGCGCACATTGGCGAGCGCGCTCAAGTGCGGAAAAAGCGCGTAGCTTTGAAACACGAAACCGACGGCGCGTTTCTGCGGCGGCAAATTGATCGCATCGGCGGCGTCGAACCAGATCCGACCGCCACAAGCGACACGCCCCTGCTCGGGGCGGTGAAGGCCGGCGAGACAGCGCAGGATCGTCGATTTTCCGGCGCCCGATGGTCCAACGAGCGCCAGCATTTCGCCCGGCGCGCAAACGATATCGGCGGCAAGCGGCACCGGCCGACGCTGCTCGAGACGCGCGACGAGACCGGCCGCCGCCGGCTCAGGCACCGGGCCGCGCCCCCTGGCGCGGAAGGAGGAAGTTCACCACCGCGATCGCGACGAACGAAAACAGGAGGAGGACGGCCGCCATCGCGGCGGCCGCGTCGTCATCGAACGCCTGGACCCGATCATAGATTGCGATGGCGACGGTCCGCGTCTCGCCCGGAATATTGCCGCCGACCATCAAGACCACGCCAAATTCGCCGAGCGTATGGGCAAAGGTGAGGACGAAGGCGGACACGATGCCGGGCCAGGCGAGCGGACATTCAATAAGCGCGAAGGTGCGCCATCGGCTCATGCCGCTCATCCACGCGGCTTCGCGGATTTCCCGCGGAACGGTTTCAAACGCGCGCTCGATCGGTTGGATCGCGAACGGCAAATTGAACAGGATCGAGGCGAACAGCAATCCCTCGAAAGTAAACGCGAGCGGCCGGCCGATCGCGGCCTCATAGATCCGGCCGAGCAACGACGCGCCGCCGAATCCAGCGAGGAGATAGAAGCCGAGCACGGTCGGCGGCAGGACGAGGGGGAGCGCGATCACCGCCTCGACCCATGCCTTGCCGCGAAAGCGCCGCCAGGCGAGAAACCGCCCGACGGCGATGGCCAAAGGCAGCAGCAGCCCCGTCGTCCAAAACGCAAGCTTCAGCGAGAGCGCGAA
>CAZLYV010000023.1:0-10509 GCA_964563665.1 uncultured Acetobacteraceae bacterium | reverse complement strand
TCGAGTAGGCGATCAATCCCGCCTCGGCGGCGCCGGTTTGGGCAAACTGCGCGGCTTGCGCCACGTTTTCGCCAAGCGCCAGCCTTCCCTCCAACATCTCCCAAAGGCCGGCGCGCCGCAGCGCATCGCGCGCCGCCCGGCCGTAGGGAGCGTGCTCCGGGTTGGCGATCGCTAATCGACGCACCTGGCCGCGCTGAAGCGCGTCGGCCAACCCTTTGAGTTCGGGATCGAGCGATACCGGCGAATTCAATGGAACGAAAAGCGCGATGCGACCGAGCGCGTAGACGGCGCCCGGACCGCGCGTCAGTCCCTTGGCGGCAAGCATTGCGATCGAATCCTCGTCCGCGGCAAGCAACAGCTCGAAGGGCGCACCTTGCACGATCTGCCGCACGAAGTTCCCCGAAGCGCCGATGCTCAAGCGCACCTTATGGCCGGTTTCGCGCGCAAACATCGCGGCGATTTCGCTCCCGGCATCGCTCGTGCTCGCGGCAACGGCAATCGCCGGCGGGCCCGCCGCGCAAACCATCGGCGCCCAGCCGAGTGCAAACAGCGTCACCGCCACTTTGCCAAAATATTCCGGCGTGATTCGCCAAGACATGTGCCTACTTGCCCCGTTCAAGCGTTATATTGCGCCGAATATAACGATCCTCCGCGCGACGGCGCAAGCACCGGCCCGTCGCTCATCGCCGCGCGCGCCGCCGCTTGCCGCGTGGCCGGACGAGCAAACGGCGAAATTCCCGCATCTCGCGGCCGAGCGCAACCGCCGCCAGCTTCTCCATCGCCCGATAGCGTCCGAGTACGCCGACGCCCAGCGGCGTAAGCTTCGCACCACCGCCATATCTTCCGCCTTTTCCGGCCACGACAAGGGGTCCGCGGAAACACCGGTTCATCGTGTCGACGAGCAACCATGCGCGGCGATACGACATCGCGAGCGTGCGGGCCGCCGCCGAAATCGATCCCGTCCGTGCGATCGCGGCGAGAAGATCCGCCTTCCCCGGGCCGATCGCGATCGAGGCGCCGAGCAGAATGCGCAGCCGCGGGCCGTCAGCCGCCATAGAGCGTTTTGGGATCCACCTCGACCGCGGCAATCGTCTCGAGCCGATCGCCGCGCAGCGCGCGGAAGAAACAGGTCCGCCGCCCGGTGTGGCAGGCCACGCCCTTCTGCTCGACGAGCAGCAGGACGGTATCGCCGTCGCAATCGAGCCGGAATTCGACAAGACGCTGGGACTGACCCGAGGTCTCGCCCTTGCGCCATAACCGCATGCGCGTGCGCGACCAATAGCAGACCTCGCCCGTGCGCAACGTCTCCTCGAGCGCCGCGCGGTTCATCCACGCCATCATCAGCACTTCGCCGGTATCGTGCTGCTGCGCGATCGCCGGCACGAGGCCGTCGCGATCGAAGGCGACCTCGGCCATTACGTCGGCGATCACGGCTCCTGGGCCGCTTGCCATTTTATCTTTCTCCGTGAGCCGCGACCCTCGGCCTTGTGCATGCGCTCGAACCCGTGCTCGAGGTCGGCGATCAGATCGTCCGGATCCTCGAGACCGGCGTGGACCCGCATCAGCGGGCCCGGCGCGGTCCACTTGGTAGCGCTGCGGATCGGCGCCGGATCGGTCGGCAGCAATAAACTCTCGAAGCCGCCCCAGCTATATCCCATGCCGAACAGTTCCATGCCGTCGACCATCGCGGCGAGGCATTGACGCGAGGTCGGCTTGAGCACGAAGCTGAACAGGCCGGTGGCCCCGGTGAAGTCGCGCCGCCACAGCGCGTACCCCGGATCGTCGGCGAGCGCCGGATATAGAATACGTTGAACCTCGGGCTGCGCCTTGAGCCAACGCGCAAGCGTCAGCCCGGTCTCCCAGTGGCGGGCCAGCCGGACCGAAAGCGTGCGCAGGCCACGCAGCGCCAGATAGCAATCATCGGGACCCGAGGCGCAGCCGAAGTCATTGACCGAGAGTCGCACCGGCTGATAGGCCGCCTCGGTCGTGGTGATGATTCCCATCATCAGATCCGAATGGCCGCCGATATATTTGGTCGCGGCCTGGACCGACACATCGACGCCAAAGGCGAGCGGCTTGAAATAAAGCGGCGTGGCCCAGGTGTTGTCCATCACCGTGACCACGCCGGCCTGCTTGGCCGCCGCCACGATCGCCGGCACGTCCTGGACCTCGAAGGTCAGCGAACCGGGCGATTCAAGAAAAATCAACCTTGTGTTCGGCTGGATGAGTTCAGCGATCCCGCCGCCGATCAATGGGTCGTAATAGGTCGTCGAAATGCCGAAGCGTCCGAAGAACTTGTCGCAGATCCGGCGTGACGGCCCATACACGTTATCGACCATCAGAACATGATCGCCCTGCTTGAGGAACGCCGCCAGCGTCGCGGTGATGGCGGCAACCCCGGAGCCCACCGCGATCGCGCGATAGCCGCCATCGAGAGCGGCGATCGCATCCTCGAGGGCGAAGGTGGTCGGCGTGCCGTAGCGGCCGTAATAGACCTTTCCCGGCTCGCGATGCCGGCTCGCCAACTCGAGCTGCTCGAGAGTTGGAAAGAGAACCGTCGAGGCGTGGTAGACGGGCGGGTTGACGATGCCGAAGTTTGCTTTCGGGTCTCGCCCGGCGGTGGTCAGGCGCGTATCGCGTTTCATGGTCGTCCTGGTAGGAATGATCGGTAGAGGGCGGAGTTGAACTCGCGACCTGCGGCCGTCGGGGCCCGCATCATGGCACCGGAGACCCCCGCGAGCCAACCGCCATTGAGGTGAACATGCCTTGAGATTCAATTGCATCGTATGCTAGCGTCAAGATAAGACGATACTCCTCCCCGGGGGTACGGCACACGCGCACAGATCCTTTATCAGGGTGCCGCGCGCGTACCGCAAAAAGCGTCGTAAGTTCAAACCTCCAGCGAATAGGGATAAGGCAACCATGAAGCATCTGACAGCTATCGCGGCAGGCGCCTCACTGGCCCTTGTCGCCCTTGCCGGGCCGGCATACGCCCAGGCCCAATCCACCCTCGACGCGGTCAAGGCGCGCGGCACGCTCGTCTGCGGTGTCAACACCGGGTTGGCCGGGTTCGGCGCGCCCGACAGCCAAGGTGTGTGGCGTGGCCTCGATATCGACATGTGCCGGGCGGTCGCGGCGGCGATGTTCGGTGATGCGAACAAGGTTCGCTTCGTTCCGACGACCGCACAGCAACGCTTTACCGCGTTACAGTCGGGCGAAGTCGACATGCTCGCCCGCAACACGACCTGGACGCTGCAGCGCGATACGTCGCTGGGTTTCGATTTCGTCGGCGTGAACTTCTATGACGGGCAGGGATTCATGGTCCCGAAGAAGCTCGGCGTGAAGAGCGCCAAGGAGCTCGGTGGCGCGACGGTTTGCGTCCAGCCCGGCACCACCACGGAACTCAACCTCGCGGATTATTTCCGCGCCAACAACATCAAGTTCACTCCAGTGGTGATCGAGAAGCTCGAGGAGGTGAACGCGGCGTATTTCGCCGGTCGGTGCGATACGCTGACCACCGACCGATCGGGCCTCGCCTCGATTCGCGCCACCAGCCCCAATCCGAACGATCACGTGGTCTTGCCCGAGGTGATCTCGAAGGAACCGCTTGGGCCGGTGGTTCGGCATGGCGACAATCGCTGGGCCGATATCGTGCGGTGGACGCTCAATGCGATGATCGAAGCGGAGGAGCTTGGTCTTACCTCGAAGAACATCGACCAGAAGCTCAACGACACGAACCCGAACATCCAGCGCTTCGTCGGGACTACGGGCGACTATGGCAAGGCGCTTGGGATCGATAACAAGTGGTCCTACAACATCATCAAGCAGGTCGGCAATTACGGCGAAAGCTACGAGCGCAACGTGACCCCGCTTGGTCTCGAGCGGGGTGTCAACAGCCTGTGGAGCGCCGGCGGTATCCTCTACGCACCGCCGCTTCGCTAAGCGAGATCAAGGCGCCGCCCTGCTGAGGCGGGGCGGCGCCGGCGTCGCATCAACGTCGAATTCAGCCCAGGCCTCGCAAGGCCCCGATGGCGACCAGGATTGAAGCGGGACGACGACCGCCTTCGGCGGCCATCG
Source organism: uncultured Acetobacteraceae bacterium (assembly GCA_964563665.1). Classification (GTDB taxonomy): domain Bacteria; phylum Pseudomonadota; class Alphaproteobacteria; order CACIAM-22H2; family CACIAM-22H2; genus CAZLYV01. The sequence goes on along the minus strand of CAZLYV010000023.1, from coordinate 6,432 downwards.
TCCTTTCACTCAACAATCCGGCGGTACGGGCGATCATATACCAGATCCTCGTCATCGGCGGCGTGGCGCTCGTCGTCTGGTATCTGGTTTCGAACACCATCCATAATCTCGAGACGCGCAAGATCGCGGCGGGGTTTGCTTTTCTCCAACGCGAGTCAGGCTTCGCGATCGGCGAATCGCTGATCGATTTCTCTCCAGCCGATACCTATCTCCGTGCGTTGTGGGTCGGGCTCCTCAACACGCTGCGCGTCGCGGTCATCGGCGTCATCCTGGCGACGATCCTCGGCACCTTGGTCGGCATTGCCCGTCTTTCGCGGAACTGGCTGCTGGCAAGGGCGGCATCGATCTATGTCGAATTCATCCGCAACATCCCGCTGCTGCTTCAACTCTTCTTCTGGTGGTCGATTTTCCGCGATATCCTTCCAGCAACCAGGCAGGCGATGAACCCGCTGCCGGGCGTGTTTCTGTCGAACCGCGGCGTCTTCCTCCCGGTCCCGGTCAGCCAACCAGTCCACATTTGGATGTGGGTCGCGCTCGGCCTTGCCATCGTTGTCGCGCTCGCCATCCGCCGGTGGGCGCGACAGCGTCAAGATCTGACGGGACAGCAATTTCCCGCTGGCTGGACCGCGACTGGTCTGATCGTCGGCTTGCCGCTGGTCGTCTTTCTCGCCGGCGGCGCGCCGGCGCAAATGGATTGGCCCGAGATTCGCGGCTTCAATTTCGTCGGCGGCGTCACTTTGACGCCCGAGTTCGCGGCGCTCCTGATCGGCCTCATCACCTACACCGCGGGTTTCATCGCCGAGATCGTGCGCGCGGGAATCGTCGCCGTTAGTCACGGCCAAACCGAGGCGGCGCTGGCGCTCGGGCTGAAGCGCGGGCAGGTGCTGCGCCGCGTCGTGCTGCCTCAGGCTTTGCGCGTGATCGTGCCGCCGATGACCTCGCAGTACCTCAATCTCACCAAGAACAGCTCGCTTGCGGTCGCGATCGGGTACCCCGACATCGTGTCGATCGCCAACACGACCCTCAATCAGACCGGCCAGGCGGTCGAGGGCATCGCGATCATCATGGCGGTCTATCTCACCTTCAGCCTCTCCATCTCGGCCTTCATGAACTGGTACAACAAGCGTATTGCGCTGGTGGAGCGGTGACCATGAGCTCGCGTCCCGTCACCGGCGGCACGGCAGAGACTGCGGGCTTGGAAGAGCACCGGCACGGTTGGCTCATGCGTTTGCCGATCGTGGAATGGGCGAGGGCAAATCTCTTCAGCAACTGGATGAACACGGCGGTCACCCTCATCGCCGCCTATCTTTTTATCAAATTTCTGTGGATTTTCCTCGACTGGGCGGTGATCAACGCGTTCTACACGGTCGACGACACGCGCGTCTGCCGCGAAGGGCGGGACGAGGGGGCGTGCTGGGCGCTGATCGGCGAAAAATACCGTTTCATCCTGTTCGGCACCTACCCGTTCGACCTGCAGTGGCGGCCGTTGCTCGTCACTCTGATCTTCATCGCGCTCTATGTCGTGAGCGCGATGCGTCGCTTCTGGAACCGCCGGCTGGCGGTAATTTGGCTGGTTGGGCTTCTCGCCATCGCCTTTCTGATGTGGGGCGGAATTCTTGGCCTCGCCTATGTCGAGAATGAGCGCTGGGGCGGGCTTGCGCTGACGTTGATACTCGCCACCTTCGGCATTGCGCTGGCGTTTCCGCTGTCGATCCTGCTGGCGCTCGGCCGACGATCGCACATGCCGGCGATCAGGTCGCTCTGCGTCGCTTACATCGAGCTCATTCGCGGCGTACCGCTGATCAGCCTCTTGTTCATGGCCTCCGTCATGTTCCCGCTGTTCCTGCCGGAAGGCCTTACGATCGACAAGCTGCTGCGGGCGCAGGTCGCGATCATCCTGTTCGCCGCGGCCTATCTTGCCGAGGTCATTCGCGGCGGCCTGCAGGCAATCCCGAAGGGGCAATCGGAGGCGGCGGACTCGCTGGGCCTCGGTTATTGGCAGAGGACGACGAAGATCGTCCTGCCGCAGGCGCTGCGCCTGGTGATCCCGCCCTTGGTCAACAGCTTCATCGGCCTGTTCAAGGATACCTCGCTCGTCCTCATCATCGGCCTGTTCGATCTCCTCAATTCGGCCAAGGCCGCGATCATCGAGCCGCGCTGGGTGGGTTTCGGCGTCGAGGCTTATCTGTTCGTCTCGCTGATCTACTTCGCCTTCTGCTTCGCGATGTCCAAGTACAGCCAGGACCTCGAATCCTCGCTCGCCACCGGCCATAAACGCTGATCCAAGGGAAAGAACGCATGCGTTCGACCGCTGAAATACACCCGCTCGCCGATAGCCCGCCGATGATCGAGATGCGGAAGGTGAATAAATGGTTCGGCGAGTTTCACGTCCTCAAGGAGATCAATTTCCAGGTCCTCAAGGGCCAGAAGGTGGTGATCTGCGGGCCGTCGGGTTCCGGCAAATCGACCATGATCCGTTGCATCAACCGCCTGGAAGAGCATCAGGATGGCCAGATCATCGTCGAGGGAATCGAGCTCACCAACGACGTCAAGCAGATCGAGGCGATCCGCCGCGAAGTCGGCATGGTGTTCCAGCAATTCAATCTGTTCCCCCATTTGACGGTGCTGGAGAACCTCACGCTGGCGCCGATCTGGGTCCGCAAGGTACCCAAAAAGGAGGCCGAGGAAACGGCGATGTCCTACCTGCATCGGGTCCACATCCCCGAGCAGGCCGGCAAATACCCGGGTCAGCTTTCGGGCGGCCAGCAGCAGCGCGTCGCGATCGCCCGCTCGCTGTGCATGAAGCCCAAGATCATGTTGTTCGACGAGCCGACCTCGGCGCTCGATCCCGAGATGATCAAGGAGGTCCTCGACGTGATGGTCGAGCTCGCCAACGAAGGCATGACCATGGTCTGCGTGACCCATGAAATGGGATTCGCACGCACGGTCGCCGACGCCATGGTGTTCATGGACATGGGCGAAATCGTCGAAAGCTCGCCACCCAAGGAATTTTTCGCCAATCCGAAGACCGACCGCGCGAAGCTGTTCTTGAGTCAGATCCTCGGCCATTGAGCCGGATCGGCGCTCAAAAGAGCGGCCGCGGGTCGTCGATCAGCTTGGTTTCCTGACGATAGGGCGTGAAGCCCGCCCGCTGATAGACCGCGATCGCCTTCGGGTGGTCGAGATTGCAGGAATGCACCCACAGCCGCGCCGGATTGTGCTGCCAGGCGGCGTCGATCGCCCAGCGCAGGAAAAAGGCGCCAAGCCCGCGACCGACCCAGTTCGCCATCAGCCCGAAATAGGCGAGCTCGATATCAGGCATGCGGCGACGGTCGAGCTCGGCGTATCCGGCGGGCTCTCCGCTCGCGTAGAGAACCAAGACATCGACGCTAGCGTCGCGCACGATCGCGGCCAGCGCCTTGTCGGAGAGGCGCCGGCGTTCGTACCACAACCACGGCGCACCGATCGTGTCGTAGAGATAGCGGTAGAACGGCACGCTGATTTCGTCGGCCCGCAACACCGCGAGCTTGCGCGGCGGCGCCGGGGGCGCCGGGGTGCGCAGCCGCTGCCGCATCTCGAGATAGGTAACGGTGACCTTGAGCTGACCCGGCGGCGCGCCCGCCGCGGCGGCATGGGGCGGAAGCGGCGCCAATAGCTTGCCCATCGAGATCCGCGGCTCGGCCGCGTAGCCAAGATGTTCCCAGAACCCCTGAACCGCCGCGTTTGTCTGAAGGATCTGCAGATTGATCTTCGGTACGCCCCGCTCGCCAAGCCAGGCCTCGGCGTGCGCAACGAGCTGGTGCGCCAGACCGCGGCGACGATGTTCGGGAAGCGTAGCGACCCGATGCAGCCAACCGCGGTGTCCGTCCTGCCCTGCCATGCATGTTGCAACGACTTGTTCGCCGACGACGCCGACGAACAAGCGCGCGTGCGGCGTCGCCAGGCAAAGATCGATGTCGCGGGCAGCCGGCGCGGTCGTGGAGCCAAGCTCGCACAGGCGCCAAAGTTCGAGGATGGCGGCGCGGTCGGCGTCCCGGAATGGGCGGATTTCGAGCGGGGCCAGGGCCGGGGGCGGGGCGCCCGGGTTCATCCCGCCTCCACTGGCGTGTCGCCGGGGAGCCCCCACTCGGCCCATGACCCGTCATAGACCGCGAAATGCTCGACGCCAAGGAGATGCAGACCAAGCGCCAGCGCGCACGCCGTGACTCCGGAGCCGCACGAGGTCACCACAGGACGGGAAGGATAGATCCCGGCCTCGATGTAGCGCGCGCGAAGCGCATCGGGCGGCAGCACGCAAAGCGTCTGCGGATCGATCAATCCGTTGTAGGGAAGGCTGCGGCTGCCCGGTATATGGCCGCCGCGCAATCCGGCGCGCGGCTCGGGCTCGCTGCCCTTGAAACGGCCGGCCGAACGGGCGTCGAGCACTTGCTCAGCCCGGGTAACAAGGTTGGAGAGCATCTGCGCCTTGCCGCGCACGAGCTCCGGATGAAATTGCGGCCTGAATACGCGCGGGCTCGGGCTCACCGGGCGGTCGTCGATCGGCCGGCCCTCGCGCTTCCACTTGGGCAATCCCCCGTCCAGCACCGCGACATGCGCGTGCCCGAAGACACGCAGCATCCACCAGACGCGCGGCGCGCTCGACAGCCCGTAGGTGTCGTAGACCACGACCTCGGTGTCATTTCCAACGCCGAGTGCGCCGACCGCGCGGGCGAACGCCTCTGCCTGAGGCAGCATGTGCGGCAGCGTGGTGTGGCGATCGGCGATCGTGTCGATATCGAAGAATGTCGCGCCGGGAATGTGTCCACGTTCGTATTCGGCGGTTGCGTCGCGCTTGGCGGTCGGCAGATGAAACGTCGCATCGAGCACCGCCAGATCGTCGCCGCCAAGCCGTGCCGCAAGGCGCTCGGTCGAAATGAGTGCGTCGGGATTTGCGTAGCGCTCTTTCATCCGGAATGCTCACGCAAATGGCGTCGAAATCGGGATCTGTCCACCACCTTCAATCCAGTCGGGAACCGGGAGGTTTTTCGACCGCAGGAATTCCGGATTAAACAGCTTGCTCGCGTAACGCTGCGCGCTGTCGCAAAGAATGGTGACGATCGTGTGCCCCGGCCCCATCTGCCTGGCGAGACGGATGGCGCCGGCGACGTTGATGCCGGTCGATGTGCCAAGGAATAAGCCTTCCATCTTCAAAAGGTCGAAGACGACGGGGATCGCCTCGCTATCGGGGATCTGAAACGCCTCGTCGATCGGCGCGCCTTCAAGATTCTTGGTGATGCGGCCCTGGCCGATTCCCTCGGTGATCGAGCTGCCCTCGGCCTTGAGGACGCCATGTTTGTAATAGTTGTACAGGGCGGCCCCCATCGGATCGGCCAGCCCGACGACGATCTTCGGGTTACGCTCCTTGAAGAACATGCCGCATCCAGCAAGCGTACCGCCGGTGCCGACGGCGCAAATGAAGCCGTCGATCTTGCCGTTCGTCTGTTCCCAGATCTCCGGGCCGGTCGTTTCGTAATGGGCACGGCGATTGGCCACGTTGTCGAACTGGTTGGCCCAGATCGCCCCGGCGGAGTGTTGGCGCGCGATCTCCTCGGCCAGTCGGCCGGAGACCTTTACGAAGTTGTTGGGATTGGCGTAGGGAACCGCCGGCACTTCGCGTAGCTCGGCGCCGATCTGGCGGAGAATGTCCTTCTTCTCCTGGCTCTGGGTGTCGGGGATGACGATTACGGAGCGATAGCCCCTTGCGTTGGCGACCATCGCCAGCCCGATGCCGGTGTTGCCCGCCGTCCCTTCGACGATCACGCCGCCCGGCCGCAGCAGGCCGCGTTCCTCCGCGTCCTTGACGATGAACAGGGCGGCGCGGTCCTTGACCGATCCGCCAGGATTGAGAAACTCGGCCTTGCCGTAGATTTCGCACCCGGTGATTTCCGAGGCATGGCGAAGGCGGATGAGCGGCGTACTGCCGATCGTTTCGATGAAGCCGTTGCGCGTGTTCATGGCTTCAAGATGTACGACAGCCGCCGCGGCCCTTCAAGCGCCGACGTTGCGTTCGTTGCTCCAGCGACGCCGAAGCCCATCGCGATTGAGCGCCAGCCACTGCAGCGCGATGATCGTCAGGGAATTTGCGATCCGCCCGTCGTCGAGCGCGCGAAGCGCGTCATCGACGCTGACGACCGAGACGCGAATGTCCTCGTGCTCCTGCACCGACCCGTGAATCCCGCCGATGTTCGCCGAATCAACCCGACCGCAAAATAGCGCTACGCGCTCGCTGGTGCAGCCGGGGCTGACAAGATAGTCATAGAGCGGAATCAACTCGCCGATCACGCAGCCGGCCTCTTCATGCGTTTCGCGGTGCGCGACGTCGGCCGCTTCTTCTCCCGCTTCGATGATTCCGGCGACGATCTCGACCACCCATGGCGGTCGGCCGGATGCTAG
>CAZLYV010000022.1:11484-17286 GCA_964563665.1 uncultured Acetobacteraceae bacterium | reverse complement strand
CTTCGATGATTCCGGCGACGATCTCGACCACCCATGGCGGTCGGCCGGATGCTAGCGCGCCGATCCGGAACTGTTCGACGAGAATCACGGCGTCGCGGTCAGGATCGTAGAGCAGGACGCCGGCGACCCGCCCGCGATCGAACAGCTCGCGGGACAATTCGTGGCTCCAGCCGCCAGCAAACAGGCGGTGGCGCAGCCGGTACGCCTCGATGCGGAAATAACCTTGGTAGGCGACCCGGCGTTCGATGAGCTCGATATCGGTGTGGTTCATCGTCAGAAGAGGGTGTCCGCCAAATCCTTGCGATATGATTTGGGTCACCATATCCAACCGGGATCGTAATTGCCATCCGGCCATTACGGCGGGCCACAGCGGGCGTCGCGAATATCCCCGCCGCGTCATTCGCTGGAGTTGATATTGCGGCGGTTTCGTGGCGAAATGGTGGCCGAACGGAGCGGCGGGAACGCCGCCTTCGGGATCACGGGAGGGTCCCCGATGCGACGCATTATTCTCGCGGCCACGGCGCTATGCGTGCTGGCCGCGCCGGCAGCGTCATTGGCCGAGTGTCTGTCGAAGGACGAGCGATCGGCATTGCAGATTCGCGCCTTGCAGACCGAGCTTATGGTGGTTGCGCTGTCCTGCCGTTCGGTCGTGCGGGAAGACGTGATTTCGGAATACAACGCGTTTGCCAGGAAGCACGAGCAGAAGCTCGCGGCAAGCGGCAAGACACTGGTCGGCTACTTTCAGCGTTTCTATGGGTCACAATCGCGCCCGCGCCATGACGCGTTCATCACCGCGCTCGCCAACGATCTTTCGCGACAGAGCATGATCTCGCCCGATTTTTGCGAGACGTCGGTGACGCTTCTCGGCGACGCGAGCCGCCTCGAGCGTCGTGAATTGGAAAGCTACTCGGCCAAGCGGATGCGCGTCGATCTTCTTGGCGTCAGCGATTGCGCCATGGCAGGAAACGCGCCCATCAAGCGATAAGCGCTTTTGCCTCTAACGCAGGCGCGGAACTCTCATTCGCTCTGCGGCTGACCGGCGCCGATGACCAAACAAAAGGGGCGCGTCCCGCGGGGGGCGCGCCCCTTGTCGTTGAGCCTCGCGTGAGGCGAGGCAAGGCGAGAGCGGCGTTACTGGAGGACGATCTCCACCCGCCGGTTCTGCGGCTCGCGCACGCCGTCGGCCGTCGGCACCAGCGGCTGCGTCTCGCCCTTGCCGATGGTGACGATCTGGTTCGCCGGGATGCCCAGCTTGACCAGCTCGGCCTTGACCGCCGCGGCGCGGCGTTCAGAGAGCTTCTGGTTGTAGCGGTCCACCCCCGAGCGATCGGCGTGGCCGGTCGCCGTGATGCGCGCGACGTTGCCGGCCTTGGCGGTCGCCGCGGCCTGCTGGATCACGCGCTGCGCCTCGGCCGTAATGTCGGCCTTATCCCAGTCGAAGAAGACCAGGAAGTTGCGTTGGATCGGCGCGGCTGCCGGAGCAGGCGCTGGCGTTGGCGCTGGTGCGGCCGCCGGAGTGGGCGCCGGCGCCGCTGGTGTCGGCCCGAACGTATAGCGAAGCGTGAGGAACACGTTGTGCGAGCGATACTCGCTGTCGACCGATACCGGCGTGCTGCCGACCCGTCCCGAAAAGCTTGGGTCGGTCGTCGCGAAATAGCGGTAGTCGAGAGCAAGGCGCCAATTCGGCATGAGCTCCCACGAGGCGCCGACAATTCCCTGATAGGCGAACTGCGTGTCGCTATCGTCGATCACGGTGCTGACGCTGGCGGCCTTCGTGTCGAGCTTTAGGTGCGCGACGCCGATGCCGGCACCGATGTAAGGCGAGATCGGCGTTCCCGTCGGATACTCATAGAGCACGTTGACCATGCCGCTGAGGGCTTCGACGTGACCGTCGGTCGAGAATGACCCGCCGAGGTTGCCGCCGTGAAGCGTGTCGGTGGACGTGCGGCGATAACCAGGTTCGAGTTCGACGCGGAAGCCGTTGCCGAAGGCGTAGCCGATTTGACCGATGATGCCATATCCGGTGTCGTGATCCAGCGTTCCGTTTAAGCCGAGCGGCGCGGTCGAAAAATCCGAATCGCTGAGCCATGTTACGCCGCCACCGATGCCGAGGTAGAAACCCTCCGGTGCTTTCTGGGCGAACGCGAGACTCGATACCGAGCAGAGTAGAGCCGCTCCGACGAGCCCGTAACGCAGATTCATGTCGGTCCCCTTTTTTTCATCGCCCGCGGATCGAGGGCCGCTGGCTGCTTGCCGCGTCGGCCTCGATTTCCGGATGTCGTCCCCGCGCTGGACCAACGTCGTGCCGGCCGCCGATCGTTCGTCCTTATAGGCTGATATTTATCATCTTTCTTTGGTTTGGACAGCAGGAAGTTGGAGGTTTTGCCGTATCGTTGCATTTTTGCATCACATTTAACGAGCAAGAGTAGCTGGCTAGAGATGAGATTTTTCAGTTTCAAAACAGGTTTTTAGTGGAAGTCTCGACTTGGAAAGTCGGTTAACCGGAGATCGCGACCGGGGCGTTTGACTTCGTCGGCGCGCGCAAGTGGGGGATCGAGGCCGGGGCCTTGGGTCGAAGCGAGCCGCAGAAGCAGATCGGAACGATCGATGAGTCGTTCGCTCACCAGGTGGATCACGATTCCTTCCCGTTGCAATCGCCCGCTCGCCACCAACAGCCGGGCGGCGAGCACGACGCGACGGAATCGTTCGAACACTTGCGGCCAGACGATCAGGTTGACGATGCCGGTTTCGTCCTCGAGCGTCATGAACACCACACCGCTCGCCGTTCCGGGGCGCTGCCGGACCAGAACGAGTCCGGCGACCGACAAGCGGCATCCGTCGGCCTGTTCGCCGAGACGGGCCGCCGCGACGACCCGCAGGCGCGCCAGCGCCGGCCGCAACAGCGCCACCGGATGCGCCTTCAAAGAGAGGCGCAGGCTCGCGTAGTCGTCGGCTACAGCTTCGCCGAGCGTCATGCCCGGCAGTTCGACGGCCGCGCCGGGCGAGTGGGGAAGCGCCGCGAATAGCGGAGTTGCGTCGGCGGCGACTTGCGCGCGATCGAGGCTTTGCCATAACGCGGCGCGCCGGCCGAGCGCCAGCGAGCCGAAGGCATCGGCGCGCGCGAGATGATCGAGCGTCTCGCGGGTTACTCCGGCGCGACGCTCAAGATCGCGTACGTCGCGATATCCTGGCCCACGCCGGTCGACGAGCCGGGCGATCTCGGCTTCGGCGAGGCCTTTTGCCTGGCGAAAACCGAGGCGAAGCGCCGGCCATTTTTCTTTTCCCTCCCCACCCGCGTGAGCTGGGAGAGAGGGTGGGGTGAGGGGGGCATCATGTCCCGGAAAGACCGGGGTGAAAGATTCCAGCGTGCCGTCCCAGTGGCTGAAATTCACGTCCACGGGCCGCACCTCGACGCCATGATCGCGCGCATCGCGGACGATCTGGGCCGGCGCGTAGAAGCCCATTGGCTGGCTGTTGAGAAGCGCCGCGGCGAAGGCCGCCGGATAATGCCGTTTGAGCCACGCCGAGACATAGACAAGAAGGGCGAAGCTCGCGGCGTGCGATTCGGGAAATCCATAAGTGCCGAAGCCCTCGATTTGCGAGAAGCAGCGCTCGGCAAATGCGCGCGCATAGCCCTTGGCGACCATTCCCTCGATCAGCTTGTCGCGGAACTGGTGGATCACGCCGACGCGCCGGAACGTCGCCATGGCGCGCCGCAGCCGATCGGCCTCCGAAGGCGTGAAGCCGGCCGCGACGATGGCGATCTTCATCGCCTGCTCCTGGAACAAGGGAACGCCGAGCGTCTTGCCGAGCACGCCACGCAATTCCTCCGACGGATACTCGACCTTCTCCTCGCCGTTCCGCCGCCGGAGATAGGGATGGACCATGTCGCCCTGGATCGGCCCGGGCCGGACGATCGCCACCTCGATCACCAGGTCATAGAAGTTCCGCGGCCGGAGACGCGGCAGCATGCTCATCTGGGCGCGGCTCTCGACCTGGAAGACACCGAGGGAATCGGCGCGGCCCAGCATTTCGTAGACCGCCGGATCCTCGGGCGGCACGGTGGCCAGCGAAAGATCGCGCCCGTGATGGCGACGGATCAGCGCGAACGCCTTGCGGATGCAGGTGAGCATGCCGAGCGCCAGCACGTCGATCTTGAGGATGCCGAGCGAGTCGAGATCGTCCTTGTCCCATTCGATCACCGTGCGCTCTTCCATCGCCGCGTTGGCGATCGGCACCACTTCGTCGAGACGGCTCTTGGTGATGACGAAGCCGCCGACGTGCTGCGAGAGATGGCGCGGGAATCCGATGAGCTGGCGGGCAAGCCTGATGGCAAGCGCCACGCGCGGAGCCGCGGGATCCAGCCCCGCCTCGCGGATGTAACGTTCGTCGATGCCGTCGCCGCCCCAGCCCCAGATCGTGTCGGCGAGCGCGCCGACGGCGTCCAGCGACAGGCCGAGCGTCTTGCCGACGTCGCGGATCGCGCTGCGCGCGCGATAGCAGATCACCGTGGCGGCGATGCCGGCGCGCTCGCGGCCATATTTCTCGTAGATGTACTGGATCACCTCCTCGCGCCGTTCGTGCTCGAAATCGACGTCGATGTCGGGCGGTTCGTCGCGCTCGGCCGAGACGAAGCGCTCGAAGAGGAGGTCGAGGCGCGCCGGATCGACCGCCGTGATGCCGAGGCAGTAGCAGACGGCCGAATTCGCCGCCGAGCCGCGGCCCTGGCAAAGGATGGCGCGCGCGCGCGCGAAACGGACGATGTCGTGGACGGTGAGAAAGTAAGGCGCGTAGCCGAGCTGGTCGATGAGCGCGAGCTCGTGGGCGATCTGCGCCTCGACCTTGGCGGGAACGCCTCCGGGGTGGAGATCGGCCGGATATCGCACGCGAGCACCTTCGCAGGCGAGCCGCGTCAGTTCTTCTTGCGGCGTGCGGCCGTCGGGCACCGGATCGATCGGATATTCGTAGCGAAGCTCGTCGAGACCGAAGCGGCAGCGTTGCGCGATCTCGATCGTCGCGGCGATCGCTTCGGGATATCGCGCGAAGAGACGCGCCATTTCGGCGGGCGTCTTCAGGTGCCGCTCGGCGTTGGCGAACAGCCGATACCCCGCCGCGTCGATGGTGCAATGCTCGCGGATGCAGGTGAGCACGTCCCCGAGCGGCCGGCGCGAGGGGGCATGGGCATGAACGTCGTTGGTCGCCATGAGCGGCACGCGCGCCGCCGCGCCAAGCGCCGAAAGCCGCGCCAATCGCTGCGCGTCGTCGCCGCGATAGAGATGGTGGGCGGCGAGGCGGCAATCGGCGCCGAAGCGGCGCCTCACCAGGCGCAAATGATCGACGAATGCGGGGTCGGGCTCGTCTGGCGGCAGAGCGACGACGATCTGACCCTCGCCGTGGTCGAACACATCAGCAAGAGCCAGGCGGCATTCGCCCTTGCGGGCACGGCGCTGGCCTTGCGAAATGAGGCGCGCGAGCCGCCCGTAGGCGGCGCGATCGCGCGGGTAGCAGAGAAGCGACGGCGCATCGACGAGGTCGAGCCGCGCGCCGATGACAAGCGGCAGACCGGCCGCTTTTGCGGCGACATGCGCGCGCACCACGCCCGCAAGCGTGTTGCGGTCGGTGACGGCGATCGCGGCGAGACCGAGTTCCTTGGCGCGCACGACCAGTTCCTCGGGATGCGATGCGCCGCGCAGGAAAGAAAAATTGGTCGTGACCTGCAGTTCGGCGTAGCGGGCGAGGATCTTTCCTCTCCTCATCCAAACACGCCGTGCAGGAACCAGCGCGGGGGCGGATCGCCGGGCC
>CAZLYV010000022.1:9001-11384 GCA_964563665.1 uncultured Acetobacteraceae bacterium | reverse complement strand
TCTCCTCATCCAAACACGCCGTGCAGGAACCAGCGCGGGGGCGGATCGCCGGGCCGGAAGAGACCGGCGCGATAGACCCAGAAGCGCCGGCCGCCCGCATCCTCGATGCGATAGTAGTCGCGCGTGCCAGCGGTCATGCATGCGGCGTTCGGACTCGACGGAGCGGCCGGCCGCGCGCGGCGATAGATCCGCCACCATTCGGGCGACAGCCGTTCCGGTCCATCGGCGCGCGCCACGCGATGCACCATGCGGCGCCAGTGGAAGAGAAGCGGCGGATCGTCCGGCACCGGCGCCGTGACTTCGATCGGCTCGGGGCACGACAGAAGCCGCAAGGGGCGCGCCGGCGCATCCGTCCAACTCGCCGACCCGGAGTGCCGCGGCTCGCCCAGGCGTCGATGCGCCGGGTCGAATGGGTGATCGACCAGTCGCAGGCGCCGCATCGCGCGCTCGGGCGCGTGGCTTTCGCACAGCTCGAGCCGCAGCACCGCATCGGCCCCGAGGCGGTTGGCCAGCCGGTCGACGAGCGGCGCCAGATCCGGCGCCTCCGCGGCGTCCGCGAGATCGGCGGCGGCGCGCGCGGCTGGCGTAAGCGCGAGCTGGGCGGGAAGCAGCGGTTCGACGACACTTGCCTCGAGCGTCGCCGCTTCGATACCGAACCCCGGGTCGAGGGTCTCGAGACGCGGCGCGAAGAGTCGGGCGAGCGCCTTGGCGTCGCGCGTCGGACGGCTGGCGCCGATCGTCGCCTCGAGGAGAGTGCCTTCGACCCGGTAGAGCGTGAGCGTAAGCCGCCGCGCACCGAGTTCGCTTGCGGCGAGCCGCGCGCAAAGCTCGCCGAGCAGGTGCCTGGCGATGCGCGCGACGTCTTCGTCCGCGCCAGCCGGCTCGGCAAAGGCGAGGTGGACGCGATGGGGCGGAACCGGCCGCCGTGGCGAGATGGGTTCGCTCGCCAAGCCCAGCGCCTGGTCGAGACGTCGGCGCACCTGGTCGCCGAACCGCGCCGCAAGCCCGTCGCGCGGCAGCGCGTGCAGCTCGGCGATACGCCGCAGGCCGAGGCGGTCGAGCGTTTCGACGACCGCTGGCGGCAATCGCAACGCCACCGGCGACAGCGGATCGAGCGCCGCCCGAACGCCGCCAGGCGGCACGACGGGATTTCCGTCGCCGAAGCGTGCGAGCGCCCACGCCGCGCCGGGCGTGTCGGCGATGGCTGCCCGCACGACGAACCCCAATCGTCCAAGGCGCGTGGCGAGATCGTCGATAAGCCGGCGTTCGCTGCCCACGAGATGCGCGCAACCAGTGACGTCGAGCCACAGGCCGTCCGCGCCATCGATCGCCGCCCATGGCGTATAGCGGCCGCACCAGGCGGCCAGCTGGCCGAGGCAGGCGGCATCGGCCGCGGGCTCGGCTGGGACGACGTCGAGCCCATGCGCTCCATTGCCGATGAGCGCGCGGGCATCGGCGAGCGCCAGCCCCGGTTTGAGACCGAGCGCCGCCGCCGCCTGGTTCACCGCCGCAAGGCGCAAAGCGCCGCGCTCGCTGACGACAACGACGCGCGCCGCATCGTGAGCCTGTGCCTGTCGAAGGAAAGACGCACGGCTGCGCTCCCTGGCGATCCGGTCCGTCGGCAAAGAGGGCAGCCAGAGCGACAAGATCCGCCGGGCGCGTGGGCTGGACCGTTCGCTCGTCGCGCGCAGCGTCATGATTTTTCGCCGCCCCGATTCATGCCTGGCGTTTCGTGCCAGCGTATCGGGACGCATGCCCATTCGACGGCGATGCCGCCGGCGTTTCTTGCGCATCGGCCGGAAGGGTATCCGTCACGACCCGCCAAGCGTGCGGCCGCCATTCGACATCCCATGCCGCGGATCGACCGCCGCGACAGTGCATGAGCTCGACCCGCCAGCGTGGCGGACCGATGCCCACGTCGCCGCTCATGCCGTTCTTGTTGTTCGTGTTCGAAGAAGGGATGCTGGCGCAAGGAGCGCTTGAAAAGGGCGCGCTTGGCAGGGACGAAATCCGCCAACGCGTGCGCGCGGCGCTGGCCGCCATTTGCCGCCCGTTCGTGGTCGACGCCGCGCGGCACAGCAGAAATGCCGTGACGCCGCTTGCTTCGGCGGCGAGATGAAGCCGCCGGCTCTGAGTGAAATCGACCCGGACGATTTCAGCAAGCGCCGCCGACAGGCCCGGCGTGCGCAGACATTCCTCCAGCGCCCACAACGCCGCCCGCCCCGGGGACGCCTCGACGACGAGCAGCCGCGCTGGATCGAGTCCCAATCCGGCAAGCCCGGGGGCGTAGAGATCGCGCCGGGCGGAAATCCAGACGACCGGTCCCAGTGCTGCGAAGCGGGCGAGGAGTGCGATGCAGAATCCCGTGGCCGCGTCATCATTG
>CAZLYV010000022.1:4410-8901 GCA_964563665.1 uncultured Acetobacteraceae bacterium | reverse complement strand
CCGTCGTCACCCGATATCGTCGCCCCATGGACTTCATGCAGTGCGCCGCGCGGCAGCCCGCGCCAGGGGAGCGCCTGGTCGATCGCTGCCGCGTCGAAAGGCATGGCGCATGGATGCACCGGGCGGGGGGATCCAGCAGCCATCGCCGCCAGTCTTTGTCGTAGAGCGGCAACCTTCTCCGTAACGGAACCCGAGTTCGACGCACGAAAAAATTGCTTTGTCTTTTCAGCCATCTGGCAAGGCTTCCTGAAGAAATCTTCGAGGTTCAGGTTGCGTCATAAAGATACTTGTTCGTGTTTTGTTCTAATATGAAGCCATGCCTCGAGTCAATCCGTTCGGCGTTGGCAATTTCGCCTTCAGAAAAAGGCCTCAGGCCTGCTCCACCGCCGTGCTTTCGACCCCCACCCGTTGCATTGAAAGGTCGACCAAATGGCAGATGAAAAACACGCGATCCTTTCGACGTCGTTCCAACGGATGGTTCGCTTTTTGAATCGTGCACAAGCCCACGATCACGTTCATTGGAAAGATGGTCCCATCCCGCCGCAGGCCCGACGACTCGAACGGGCCCACCTGCTCGCCCTTCTCAGCCGAGCGCCCGAGCAGCCGTGACAACGGCAGCCCCAAACGTCCCTGCCACAACGACGGGTTGAGTTCATCGACTTTCATGCTGATCATCTCGCGCTCGGTGCAGCCGAACATCGTCAGTCCGAAGCGATTGGCGTAGATGATCTCGTTGCGATAATTCACCACCACCACGCCTTCGAAGGGGTTCTCCAGCACGCTGCGGAAGAGTGCGTGCTCCTGCAGCGCATGCATTTCCTTGACGAACAACGCCCGGTCGCGCCGCCGCACTTGTCGGCCGATCGCGCGCAGGAATACGAGTACCGGGAGCAGAACCGCCGGCACGAAATCGATCGCGATACCGGTCGAGGCAAATAAAATCAGGGCGCCAAGAATCGTAAAAATCGACCACAGCACGAGGAACACGGCGGCGAACAGGACCGCGACGCTTTCGAACACCGGCCCGAGCGCCGCCGCGACGAGCGCGATCACGATCACCGTGTAGAGCTGCAGCGGGAACGCAAGATTGCCCCATTCGTGGCGGATGCGGCCAAGGGCCTCAAACGTAAGCCGGTCGTTCACCGCTTCGGTGCGCAGGGCAAAATAGGCGATGACGCCGAGCGTAACGATCGCAATGTAGGGCAGGTACGCGCCGAGCGCCCGGCGAGCGCCCGAGTCCTCTGATTGCGCCATGGGCTCCTCCATTTGTCTCGGCCACCCGCCCGGCAGAGGAGGGTGCCACGACCGCCGGAATCATCCCGGCGACAACCCAGAGAAATGAGAGCGACGAAAGATTAATCCTTAAGGTTTCAGATATTTCGGATTATCGCTTCGCTGTTATCTTTAACGCAAGCGTTGATATTCCGTTCTATTCAGAACAAGACGGCGAGCACGCGGCCGGATTTGGCGGTCAGGTCCCGAGATAGGCGGCTAGAGCTGCACGCTCCGCCGGGCTTGCGTGAAGTCCGGCCTTGCTGCGCCGGAAGAGAATATCGGACGACGTACGCGCCCATTCATCGGCGCGCATCAGTTCGACCTCGCGCGCATAGAGGCCGGCTCCAAAATGCGGGCCCAGATCGCCAGCCACGCGTGCGCCCTCGAGAATGCGCAAGGCGCGACCGCCTTGCCGGCGTGCAATCGCCCGCAAATGCGATTCGGAAAGCCAGGGATATTGGCGGGTGAGATCGGACACGAATGAAGCAAAATCCACGGCCGGAAGATCTCCACCAGGGAGTTTCGCGCGCGCGGTCCACGGCGGCCCGGCGGTGGGAAAGAACCCGCCCAGCCTCGCGAGTGCGTGCTCGGCCAAGCGCCGATAGGTCGTGATCTTGCCGCCGAACACCGAGAGAACCGGGGGCGCGCCTGCGGGCGCGTCGAGCTCAAGCACGTAATCGCGAGTCACCTCCGAGGCGCGGGCGCGGCCGTCGTCGTAGAGCGGGCGAACGCCGGAATAGCTCCATACGACATCCGCTGGCGCGACGGGCCGAGCAAGATAGCGGCTCGCGGCGCGGCAAAGGTACTGCGTCTCGTCGGGCGAGATCGCGACCATGGCCGGGTCCGCCTCGTAGGGCATTTCGGTGGTGCCGATCAACGTGAAGCGTCCTTCGTAGGGAATGACGAACACCACGCGCCCATCGTCGTTCTGCAAGAGGAAGGCATGGTCGCCATCGTATTGCCGCGGCACGATGACGTGGCTGCCCTTGATCAGCCGCAAGCGGCTTGTCGTGTTGAGGCCAACCGTCGATTTCAGCACATCGTGGGCCCACGGCCCGCCTGCATTGATGATCGCCCTCGCGGAGATTTCGCCTTGCGTGCCCGATACTGCGTCGGCAAGCGTCGCACGCCATTCGCTCCCCTGACGTCGCGCCGAAACCAGCCTCGTCCGGACGCGAATCTCGGCACCGCGATCGGCGGCATCGCGGGCGTTCAACACGACGAGCCGTGCGTCGTCCACCCAACAATCCGAGTAGACGAACCCGCGCACGAGGTCGCCGCGCAGTCCCGCGCCGTACGGGCTCGACGCAAGATCGACGCCGCTCGATCCCGGAAGCGACGAAATTCCGCCAATATGATCGTAAAGCCAAAGGCCGACGCGGATCACCCACGCCGGGCGCAGTTCGCGCACATGCGGCAGGACGAAGCGCATCGGCCAGATAATGTGCGGCGCGATCGCCAACAGGACTTCGCGCTCGGCGAGCGCCTCGCGTACCAGACGGAACGCATAATGCTCGAGATACCGCAAGCCGCCGTGGATGAGCTTGCTCGACGCCGAGGATGTTGCGCTTGCCAGGTCATCCATCTCGGCGAGAAGCACCGTGAGCCCACGTCCCGCGGCATCGCGCGCGATGCCCGTGCCGTTGATGCCGCCGCCGATGATCAACAGGTCGTACGTTGCCGGTCCGGATTGCCGCATGCGGGAAATTCGCGAAATTGCCCAAGATTGAGCCGTGACTGTCGTTGTGCGACCGGATACGGTCGATCGTCAAGTGACCAGGGAGACGGGGGCTCGCATGCTGCCGCTCGCGGCGGTGGAAGTGGGGCGGCTGGCGCGCTTACGCGGCGTCTTTGCCGACATCGACGATACGCTGACCACGGAAGGCTGCCTTACGGCCGAGGCGTATTCGGCTCTCGAGCGGTTGCACCGGGCCGGGTTGATCATGGTCCCGATCACCGGCCGACCGGCCGGTTGGTGCGACCATATCGCGCGGATGTGGCCGGTCGATGCCGTGGTCGGCGAAAACGGCGCTTTCTATTTTACCTACGACCGGGTGAAGCGCCGGCTGGCCAAGCGATTTTTGGCGAGCGATGCCGAACGCGCGGCGAATCGCCAACGCCTGCGCATGATCGGCAGCAAAATCCTCGCCGCCGTGCCGGGCGCGGCGTTGGCCTCCGATCAGCTTTATCGCGAAAACGATCTCGCGATCGATTATTGCGAAGACGTGCCGCCGTTGTCGCGATCCGCAGTCGATCGGATCGTCGCCTTGATGCGCGCCGAAGGGATGACCGCCAAGATCAGCTCGATCCACGTCAACGGCTGGTTTGGCCGGTATGACAAGCTGTCGATGACGCGGGTCATGCTCGCCGAGCGATTTGCGACCGATCTTGACGCGGAACGCGAGCGCTTTGCGTTTGTCGGAGATTCGCCGAACGACGAACCGATGTTCGCCTACTTTCCGCTCTCGGTCGGGGTTGCGAACGTCGGCGCATTTTTGGACCGCATGTCGTGTCCGCCCGCATTCATCACGACGCAAGCCTCGGGCGCCGGATTCGTCGAGTTTGCGACCCGCGTGCTCGCTTCTCGCGCCACTGTGCAAGGCAGCTGACGGCGCACAAACAAAAATGCCGGTCGCCATCGTACGCGCCGGCTTTCTAACTTTGTGCCCCCCGCTCGCGATGACACCGCGGCGCTGGCGAACGATGCTCCCGCGTTCTAGTGAAACCTCATGCCCGAAATCGTACCCGCAACCTTGAAGCGGGAATTATCGTTGATCGCCGCGCTGACGCGGAGCACGACGATATCGCAAAAGACGTATTTGGGCTCTTCGGGCGTGTGAAATGGATTGGTGATCGTCAGCTTGAGCACGCTTGACGGTTCGAGTTGGGCGCTCGTTTCGAACAGGATGCCCGAGGCGCTGATATTGATCGTTTGTCCGTCGCCAGATACCCAGCGTATTGGCGCAATGAAGGGGAACCGCTCCATCGTCCGCCGATCGAAGCCATGGCGGGGCGCTTGGGCGAATTCGCTGCCGCCGCTCGGACGCGAGACTGCAAATTCAGATTCCATCGGCAAAATATGGCAGATTCCCGCGTCTCTGCCAATCGGCAGTACATTTTTAACCTTGAAATCTTGTGGATAGACGATTTGGCACGAAATTCTGCCGCCGGTAGCGCGTCCGACCGACGGCCGATTAACCATCATGCCTCTTGATC
>CAZLYV010000022.1:0-4310 GCA_964563665.1 uncultured Acetobacteraceae bacterium | reverse complement strand
CAAGGGGCTAGGCCGAGATGGCCTAACCCCTTGTTTGATGTGGCTCCCCGGGTCTGATTCGAACAGACGACCAGCCGGTTAACAGCCGGCTGCTCTACCGCTGAGCTACCGGGGATCAGAGCGTGGGGGCTTATAACAACTCCCGCTTTCGTGCGCCAGACCCGAAGCTGCAACTTTGGCTGGTCGGCGCGACGGCCGGCGAAAGACGGCTGGAGGCCGGGGCCGGAATCGAACCGGCGCGTACGGGATTTGCAGTCCCGTGCATTACCACTTTGCTACCCGGCCTCGCGCAAAGCCGACCAACGCCGAAGCGGCGGGCCGCGAGATATAGAGGGTTACCCCGGCACGGTCAATCGCGTGGCGTGGTCGGCTCTCAGCGCTTGCCTGGAACGGCCAAATGGCCGAACGATCTTGGGATCGGAGACGGCGGGGTAACATTGTTTTCCTTGACGCCGCGCTTTATAAAGACCGCCAAATTATGGCGCAGCGCAACGCCGCTTTGCGGTCAAGGTTTGCGATCCCGTATCTCCCCAGCCACCCTCAAGGATCACAAGTTACGGATGATGGATTTTCGAGCCGCTCGCCTCAACATGGTCGAAAGCCAGATTCGTCCGAACAAGGTCACGGATCCGGCGGTCGTCGCGGCGATGTCCGAGCTTCCGCGCGAAGAGTTCTTGCCCAAGAACTTGCGTGGCATCGCCTATGTCGATGAAGACGTGCCAATCGGCGGCGGTCGTTATTTGATGGAACCGATGATTCTTGCTCGCCTCCTGCAGGCGGCGGAAATCCGGCCGTCGGACGTCGTGCTCGATATCGCGGCCGGTACGGGCTACGACGCCGCCGTGCTGGCGCGATTGGCGACCACGATCGTGGCGCTTGAATGCGACCCGGCGCTGGCCGCACAGGCGGGAAAGACGCTGGGTGAGCATGGAATCGACAATGCGGTCGTCGTGGAAGGTTCGCTCGAGTTGGGCTATCCACGCCAGGCGCCATATGACGTTATTGTCATTGGGGGCGCCGTGGAGGAGGTCCCGCCAGCGATTATCGCGCAACTCGCGCCCAGCGGTCGTCTTGTTGCCGTCGTCGCGTCGCCGGGCGAGCCGGGCCGGGCGATTCTGGTCAGTCGCCTGAGCGATACGATTTTACGCCGCGTCCTGTTCGATGCGTCGACCGGCGTTCTTCCCGGGTTCCATCGCGAACCCGGGTTCGTGTTCTGAGATAACGGCAGGTTGAGAATAGGCGGGAACGATGGAAATTTCCTTCCGGCGGGTTCTTCTTGGCGGCGCGGCGATCCTGGTTGTCCTGTCCGCTGCGCCGGCGACCGCGCAATCGATCGACGAAGCGCTCGCCGCCGCCTACCGCAACAATCCCCAGATTTTGGCTGAACGGGCCCGCTTGCGGGCGACCGACGAAGGCGTGCCGCGCGCGCTCTCCAACTGGCGGCCGACGGTGACCATTTCAGGAACGGCGGGCAAGGGCACCGACACGCTGCGTCAGGATACAAGCGTTGGCGACACCAAGACCGACTCCACGCGTACCCCGTACTCGACGCTACTGTCAGTCACCCAGCCGATCTATCGCGGCGGCCGGACCGAGGCCGAGATCAACCGCTCCGAAAATCTTGTCCAGCGCGGACGCGCCCAATTGCAGTCGATCGAACAGCAAGTCTTGCTCGACGCGGCCACGGCGTACACCAATTTGCTGCGCGACCAGGCGGTGCTCGAGCTCACCATCAACAACGAGCAGGTTCTGCGTCGGCAATTGGAGGCCGCCCAGGATCGCTTCAGCGTCGGCGAGATTACCCGCACCGACGTGGCGCAGGCGGAATCGCGGCTGGCGCGCGCGCAAGCCGATCGTATTCAAGCCGAAGGCAATCTCACCTCGTCCCGGGCGAATTACCTCAGGGTCATCGGACAGCAACCGGGCCGCCTCAGCCAACCGCGCGTGCCGCCGAATCTGCCGGCCACTGAAAGCGCGGCGGTGAAAGCGTCGGCCGATAATCCGAGCGTGATCGGGGCACGATTCGCCGAGCGAGCGGCGCTCGACGATGTCGAGCTCGTGTTCGGCGAGAAGCTGCCGACGGTGCAGCTCCAGGGAAACCTCTCGCGTGGCCACGAGATCACGACGCGTGGCCTGGAGCGTGATGTCGCCGAGGCGATTGTCGTCGTCTCGGTGCCGATCTATCAAGCCGGCCAGGTCGACGCACGGGTGCGCGAGTCCAAGCAGACGGCGAGCCAGCGCCGCATCGAGGTCGAGGACGCCGCGCGCCGCGCCCGCGAAGACGCGACCCGCGGCTACGAAGGCCTCAATACGGCGCGCGCCGCGATCGTCGCCTTCCAGGCGCAGGTTCGCGCGGCCCAGATCGCGCTCGAGGGCGTCGAGCAGGAAGCGCGCGTTGGATCGCGCACCGTGCTCGACGTCCTCGACGCCGAGCAGGAGCTGTTCACGGCAAGGGTCAATCTGGTTCGCGCCCAGCGCGACGAAATCGTCGCCGCCTTCCAGCTCAGCAGCGCCGTCGGCAATCTCACCGCACGCGATCTTTCGCTGCCGGTCGAGATTTATGATCCGACAATTTACTACAACCAGACGCGAGGCCGCTGGTACGGCACCGACATCGGCGAGGAAGGGCAAGGCAAGCGGAACGAGTAGAAACGCCGGATTTCGACCGGATTGTTCGGTCGAGTCAGCTTTGAGATTCGCGTTGTTAAGGACACACACGATGACCGATCCAGGCGACAAGCCGCCGCGACAAGATCCGCCGATGGAGGAGATTCTTGCCTCCATTCGCCGAATCATCGCCGAGGAAAACGCGGAGCAGAAGCCGACGACGAGTGGTCGCGAGGGCCATGCCGGGCGCGGCATCGACAAACGGTTCGAGGTGCTTGAACTCACCGAAATGGTCGGCGAGGACGGGCGCGTCACCAGCCTCAAGGCGGCGGAGGCCGCGCCACCGACGACCCCACCGGCGTCGCCGTCCGCGGGTCCGCCGGACCGCTCGGCCGCCGGCGATGCCCTGGTTTCCCTACCAGCGGCGGCGAGCGCCACCGGCGCGTTCAAATCTCTGTTCACCATCGCCCAGGAGCGGGAAAAAGATCAAGGGGAGGAGCCCATGACGACCAGCACGCCGCTCGGCAATGGCGGGCGAACGCTCGAGGATTTGGTGCGCGAAGAGTTGCGGGCGCTGATGAAGACCTGGCTCGACCAGAATCTCCCGCAGGTGGTCGAGCGCATCGTCGAGCGCGAGGTCAAGCGCATCACGCGAAATCTCGACGACGCGTAAGCTCCACCCGGATTTTCATGACCGAACAGCCCACGGCGTCGTCGACGCTGGACAAGACGTTCATTCCCGCCGAGGTCGAGGCCCGGCATTACGCGCGCTGGGAGCAGGCGGGCGTGTTTCGCTGCGGCCCGACGTCATCGGGCAAGCGATTTTCGATCGTCATTCCGCCGCCTAACGTCACCGGCAGCCTGCACATGGGCCACGCCCTCAATAATACGCTGCAGGACATCCTGGTGCGCTGGCGGCGGATGCAAGGCTACGATGTGCTGTGGCAGCCGGGCACCGACCATGCCGGTATCGCCACCCAGATGGTGGTCGAGCGACAGCTCGCGGAGGAAGGTATCGCGCTCGATCGCGGACGCACCGTCGAGGGCAACAAGCGACCGCTCGGCCGCGGCGGTTTCATCGAGCGCGTGTGGCAATGGAAGGCGGAGTCGGGGGGCACGATCACGCGCCAGCTTCGCCGGCTTGGCGCGTCGCTCGACTGGTCACGCGAGCGCTTCACGATGGACGAGGGGCTTTCCGCGGCGGTCCTCAAGGTCTTCGTCGATCTCCACAAACAGGGGCTCATCTACCGCGACAAGCGGCTGGTGAACTGGGATCCCAGGCTCCACACCGCGATCTCCGATCTCGAGGTCGAGCAGCGCGAGATCAAGGGTCATCTCTGGCACTTCAAGTATCCGATCGAGGGCGCCCCGGCCGAGTTCATCACGGTCGCGACCACGCGGCCCGAAACCATGCTCGGCGACACCGGCGTCGCCGTCCATCCGGACGATCCGCGCTACAAGCATCTCGTCGGCCGCGTGGTGGTCTTGCCGCTGGTCGGGCGCCGCATTCCAATCGTCGCCGACGAATACAGCGATCCCGCGAAAGGCACCGGCGCGGTCAAGATCACGCCGGGTCACGACTTCAACGACTTCGAGGTCGGCCGGCGGCACAAGCTCGAGATGATCAACATCTTCACCGCCGATGCCCGCCTCAACGACGCGGTGCCCGAGTCCTTCCGTGGCCTCGACCGCTTCGAGGCCCG
>CAZLYV010000021.1:5402-17631 GCA_964563665.1 uncultured Acetobacteraceae bacterium | reverse complement strand
TGCCGCCAAGGGCCAGTTCACCTTGTGCGTCGATGAGGCGAGCAACCTCTTGGAGACGAGCCGCGAGAACCCGCTGTTCGATGCCGGCGGCGAGACCGGGGCGGTGACCCGAAACGCGCTCGATTTTTGTCTCACCTATCAGCAGAACCATACCGCGACCATCGAGTTTGCCCGCGCGCTCGCCGAGGCCGGGTTGCTGGTCGATCGCGATGCGCGGGTCAATCTGCGCTCGGAGAACTTCGTTCTCTTCCGTGGCTTCAAAATGATCGACGAGGAAGCCTTCAACCGGCTGCCGGATGAAACCTTCCTCGCCTGGCGGCGGCGCGGCTGGGTGGCGCTGGTTCACGCCCACCTGATGTCACTTGGAAGCTGGGACAATCTGGTCAACGTCGCGCTGGCCGAACAAGGCTGATTGCGGAATCCCGCGAAACGGCCGGCACGTCGGCGGGGATTGAACCCGCCTTCGCGCCGGGCCAAACTCCCGTGCCCAGCCGGTGCAGCCGGCGCGGCATCGTCGGGAGTGCGGCACGGATGAACCTCGCCCAGCATCTGGCGCGCGCGGCGCGCGTCTACCCGGATCGGCCGGCGCTGGCGCTCGGGTCCCGGGTCATCGCGACCTGGGCCGAGATGGAGACCCGCGTCGCCCGTCTCGCCGGGGCGCTTCGCCAGCGCTTTGGTCTATCGCCGGGAGACCGCGTGGCGTTCGTCATGCAGAACACGCCGCTCTATGCCGAGGCGTTCTATGCCTGTTGGCACGCCGGCCTCGCCGCGCTGCCGATCAACGCCAAGCTCCACATGCGCGAGCTGGCGTATATTTTCGACCACTCCGGGGCGCGGCTCATTCTCGCCACGCCGGACCTTGCCCAAATCGTCGCCGGCGCGCGCGACGATGCGAAGAGCACGGCGACCATCCTCGACGTCGGTTCACGCGAGTTCGCCCGGCTTTTCGATCACGATCCGATCGCGCGAGCCGACACCGCGCCCGACGACCTCGCCTGGCTGTTCTACACCAGCGGCACCACTGGCCGGCCGAAAGGCGCCATGCTGTCGCACCGCAATTTGCTGGCGATGACGACCAGCTACTTCATCGATATCGACCCGCCGCAATCCGGCGGCGCGATCGTCCACGCCGCGCCGATGTCGCACGGCTCGGGATGCTACATGATTCCGCATGTGGCGATCGCCAGCACGCAGGTAATCCCTGAGAGCGGACATTTCGACCCGGCGGAGATCTTCGATCTGATCCGCGCCTGGCCCCACGTCTCGATGTTCGCCGCGCCGACCATGGTGAAGCGCCTGGTCGAACATGACTCGGCGGCGAGCGCGGCCATCGACAACCTCCGTACGATCATCTATGGCGGCGCGCCGATGTATCTTGCCGATATAAAGACGGCGATCCGCCGCATCGGGTTCAAACTGGCGCAGCTCTACGGCCAGGGCGAATCGCCGATGACGATCACCGCCATGTCGCGCACGATGCTCAAGGAGGCATACGAGCGCGGCGATGATGCGCGGCTCGCCTCGGCCGGGGTTCCCCAGACGGTGGTCGACGTGCGGGTGGTCGACCCGGAGGATCGCGACGTGCCGGCGGGGGCGGTCGGGGAGATACTGGCGCGCGGCGATTCGGTGATGACGGGATACTGGCGCAACCCGGAAGCGAGCGCCGAGACGCTGCGCGGCGGCTGGCTTCATACCGGCGACATGGGCGCCTTCGACGAACACGGCTTTCTCACGCTCAAGGATCGCTCGAAGGACCTCATCATCTCCGGTGGCAGCAACATTTATCCGCGCGAGGTGGAGGAGGTGCTGCTCGGTCACGACGGCGTGGCCGAGGTCTCGGTGATCGGCGCGCCCGACGCCGAGTGGGGCGAGAAGGTGGTCGCTTTCGTCGTTCTCCGGCGCGATGGCGCGGTTAGCGCGGAGGCGCTCGACCGGCGGTGTCTCGACAACATCGCCCGATTCAAGCGGCCGAAGGAATACCGTTTTGTCGATCACCTTCCAAAGAACAACTACGGGAAGATCCTTAAAACAGAACTTCGGGAATGGGTAAAGCGATCTCCCGCCGCGCTGCCAGGCTGAGGTCGCACGACGGGCGTCGTATCGGAAAGCGGAAGACGTGAAGGAGAAAGCGAGATGAGCGGACGGCTCGAGGGCAAGGTCGCGATCGTCACCGGAGCAGGCTCGGTCGGGCCCGGCTGGGGCAACGGCAAGGCTGTGTCGGCGCTATTCGCGCGCGAAGGGGCCAAAATCTTCGCGGTCGATCTGTCGATCGACGCGGCCGGCGAGACCAAGCGGGTGATCGACGGCGAGGGCGGCGATTGCACGGTGCACGAGGCCGATGTGTCGCGCAGCGACGAGGTGAAGGCGATGGTCGAGCGCTGCGTTGCCGTCTATGGCCGGATCGATATTTTGCACAACAATGTCGGCATCGTCGAAGTGGGCGGGCCGGTCGAGGCGAGCGAGGAGAGTTGGGACCGCGTTCTTCGGGTCAACCTCAAGAGCATGTTTCTTGCCTGCAAGCACGGGCTCCCGCAGATGGTGAAGCAGTTCGAGGCGACCGGCCGCGGCGGGGCCATCGTCAACATCGGCTCGGTGGCGGGGATTCGCTGGACCGGCGTTCCCTATATCTCCTACACGGCGAGCAAGGGCGCGGTGATTCCCTTCACCCGCGCGATCGCGCTGCAGTACGCCAAGCAGGGCATCCGCTGCAACTGCATCCTGCCGGGCCTGATGAACACGCCGATGATCGTCGAGCCGCTCAAGGGCGTCTATGGCGGCGGCGATGTTGTGAAGATGATCGCCACCCGCGATGCGCAGTGTCCGACCGGCAAGATGGGCGATGCGTGGGACGTGGCCTATGCGGCGCTTTATCTTGCCTCGGACGAGGCGAAATACGTCACCGGGGTGGCGCTTCCGGTCGATGGCGGCATCACGCTGAAATACGCCTGAACCAACGGCGGCCAATTGGGGGGCGCGAGATTGTCGAGCCGGCGGCGCGATCACATGCTGGCGCGGGCGAAGTCGGCCAACTTCGTGATGAAATGGGTGAGGTCGCGTTTCATGCGCTCGAAGCGCGCGCTTGGCTCGCGCGTTTTCTCGTCCATGTAGAGCTTGCGGTTGATCTCGACCTGCAGGCTATGGCGTCCGGCGCCGGGGTCGGCGTAACGGCGCACCAGCTCCACGCCCTTGTAGGGGTCGTTGATCTTGACCGCGTAGCCGAGGTCGCCCAGCACGCAGGCCGCAAAGCTGGTGAACTCGGGCGCGCACGTCGTGCCGTCGCGGTCGCCCAACACGATGTCCGGGCGTTCGACCGGACCGTCGGGCGTGATCGCGCTGCCGCGCGACGCCATCGAGTGGCAGTCGAGATGCCAGACGATCCCGAAGCGGCGGTGGCGTTCGAGAATCAGACGCTCGATCGCCGCGTGATACGGCCGGTAGCAGCGCTCGATCCGGCGCTCCACCTCGGCGACCGCGAGGCGGCGCGCATAGACCGGCACGCCCGGCTGGACCAGGCGCCGGATCAGGCCGATGCCGAGCTTCGTCTTCTCCCCAGGCGCGATCTCGCCCGGCCACGGCCCGGCAAGAAGCTCGGGGTCGATGTCGGCGAGGTGACGGTTGACGTCGATGTAACTGCGCGGGAACAGCGCCGCGAGCAACACCCCGCCGTGCCTGGGCGCGTCGCCGAACAAGTCGTCGACATGCGTATCCTCGGCCATCCGCAGCAGGGCGAGCGGCGCGGCGTGGTCGAAATCGGCGGGATAGTCGGTGCCGCTGTGCGGGCTGTCGAAGACCAGGGGCAGCGGATTTTCAGCCTCGCGGGCCACCAGCACGCCGGGGATGTCATCGATCATGAATGTTTCGGGGCTCAATGTTGGTCGTTGAGGTGACACGCTGCGCGCCGGCCGGGCGCGATCTCCTTGAGCACCGGCGCCTCGGTTCGGCAGCGCGGCATCGCGTGTGGGCAGCGCGGATGAAAATGGCAGCCCGACGGCGGATTGAGCGGCGACGGGATCTCGCCCTTGACCGGCGAAAATTGCCGGCGGCGGGCCTCGAGGCGCGGGATTTCGGCGAGCAGTGCCACGGTGTAGGGGTGGCTCGGCTTGGCGAACAGCTCCTCGGCCGGCGCCTCCTCGACCACGCGGCCGAGATACATGATGACGACGCGGTCCGAGAGATGCCGCACCACGCCGAGGTCATGGCTGATGAAGAGATAGGTGAGCTTGAACTCGTCGCGCAACTTCATGAACAGATTCAGGATCTGGGCCTGAATCGACACATCCAGCGCCGCCACCGCCTCGTCGCAGACGAGGAATTCCGGCTTCACCGCGAGCGCCCGGGCGATGCCGATGCGCTGGCGCTGACCGCCGGAAAACTGGTGCGGGTAGCGGCGCCGGTATGTCGGATCGAGCCCCACGCGCCGCATCAAATCATCGACATAGCGATCGGCCCCCGCGTTGTCGACCAGCCCGTGATAGCGCGGTCCCTCGCCGATCGCGTCCTTGACCCGCAGGCGCGGATTGAGCGAAGCGAACGGGTCCTGAAATATCATCTGCACGGCAAGCGCCGCCGCCTTCGCCTCCGCCCCGTGAAGCGCCGCGACATCGCGTCCGCGGTAGAGCACCTGACCCCCGCTCGGTTCGAGAATCCCGGCGACGATCCGGCCCAAGGTCGATTTGCCGCAGCCGGATTCGCCGACCAGCCCGACGACTTCGCCCGCGCTGACCGCAAGGTCTACCAGTTCGACCGCGCGCACGATTTCCTCGTTGCGATTGGCGCCCAGCAGATTGGCGACCTTCTCCGCGACGTCGAGACGTTTGACGAAGCGCCGCGATACCTTACGGAGCTCGATGATCGGCGCGGCCTGGTCGAAGCTCGAAGCAAATGCGTCGGTCGTCGTCATGATCGAGGAGCAACCAAAGGGCGCACACAACGCGCCCGTCGCTCGGGCGACAGCGCGATCATCGGCGGGGGTTCGAGGCAGGCGGCGTCGGCATAGGCGCAACGCAAACGAAAGCTGCAGCCGGTGGGAAGATTGAGCGGCGAGGGAGTCATGCCGGGAATCTGCGCCAGCGGCTTGCCGCGCGGGTTGACGCTGGGGACCGATTTGATGAGGCCCTCGGTGTAGGGGTGGGCGGGATGGTCGAGCAGGTCGTCGACCGGACCTTGCTCGATGATCTTGCCGGCATACATGACGCAGACCTCGTCGGCGAGCGAGGCGACGACCGAAAGATCGTGCGTGATCCAGATGAGCGCGGTACCGGTCTGGCGGCAGAGCTTCTGCGCCTCGAACAGGATCTGGCCCTGGATCGTCACGTCGAGCGCGGTCGTCGGTTCATCGGCGATGATCAGGTCGGGCTTGTTGACGAACGCGATGGCGATCGCGACGCGCTGGCGCATGCCGCCGGAAAACTGGTGCGGATAAGCCTTGAGCCGTTCCTCGGGCGAGGGGATGCCGACCTGGCCCAGCGCGTCGCGCGCGCGCGCGCGCGCCTCGGCGTCGCTCACCTCGGCGTGCGCCTTTACCGCCTCGACCATCTGGGTCTCGATCCGCAACACCGGATTGAGGGTCATCATCGGGTCCTGGAAGATCATCGCGATCCGCGAGCCGCGCAGCCGGCGCATTTCGTCCTCGCGAAGCGCGACCAGATCACGGCCCTTGAACAGAATATGGCCGCCGGCGATCCGGCCCGGGGGATCGACCAGACCGATGATCGAAAATCCGGTGACCGTCTTGCCGCAACCTGATTCGCCGACAAGCCCGAGTACTTTGCCCGAGGCGAGCGTGAACGACACCCCGTCGACCGCCTTGATGATCCCCGACTTCGTGTAAAACCAGGTGCAAAGATCCTCGACGACAAGCGTGGGCGAGACCTCCGTCACGTCACTTCTGAAGGCGCGGATTGAGCGCATCGCGCAGCTGGTCGCCGACCAGGTTGATGCTGACGATGGTCAGCAAGAGCGCAATCCCGGGAAAGAAACTGATCCAATACTTGCCCGACAGCATATACTCGAAGCCATTGGCGATGAGGAGACCGAGCGAGGGTTCGGTGATCGGCAACCCGATGCCGAGGAAGGACAGCGTCGCTTCTAGGGCGATCGCGTGGGCGACCTGCACGGTCGCGACGACGATGAGCGGGGGCATGCAGTTGGGCAGCAGATGCCGGAAAACGATTCTCGCGTGGCTTAGCGCCAGGCAGCGCGCCGCCTCGATATATTCCTTGCGCCGCTCGACGAGCGCCGTGCCGCGCACGGTTCGCGCATAATAGGCCCATTGCACGGCGACCAACGCGATGATGATCTTTTCGATGCCTTGACCGAGCACCGCGAGCAGGATGAGCGCCACCAGGATCGCCGGAAAGCTGAGCTGGAGATCGACGACGCGCATGATGAGCGTATCGACCCGCCCGCCGAAATAAGCGGCGACCAGGCCGAGCGCCATGCCGACCACGAGCGCGATCCCGGCGCT
Organism: uncultured Acetobacteraceae bacterium; assembly: GCA_964563665.1. Taxonomy (GTDB): domain Bacteria; phylum Pseudomonadota; class Alphaproteobacteria; order CACIAM-22H2; family CACIAM-22H2; genus CAZLYV01. The sequence continues at coordinate 11,165 of CAZLYV010000021.1, read as the reverse complement.
CGCGACGCCGACGCCGAGCGAGATGCGCAGGCCGTAGAAGATGCCGGACAGCATGTCGCGACCCTGGTCATCCGACCCAAGCCAGAACATGAACCCGTCGCCCGCCTGGCTACCCGGCGGCAGGCGACCGTCGATGATGTCGAGCTGGCGGAGATCGTAGGGGTTCTGCGGCGAGATGAACGGAGCGGCAAGCGCGATGATGACGATGAGGCCGAAGCCGACGAGCCCGGCGACGGCGAGCCGGCTCTCGCAGAAGTCGGCGACGAACCGGCGCAACGGCGTTTCGACCTTGATCGTCGTTTCGGGAACGAGCTCGTCGGGCCGGATCGTGGTCGCCATGCGAGCGCCTTCAGCCCTTCATTTCGGAAAGCCGGACCCGGGGATCGAGCACCGAGTAGAGCACGTCGACGACGAGATTGATGAATATGAACATCGTGACGGTGACCAGCAGGTAGGCGACGATCACCGGCCGATCGAGATTGTTGATCGAATCGATGATCAGTTTGCCCATGCCCGGCCAGGCGAAAATGGTTTCCGTCACCACCGCGAAGGCGATCACCGACCCGGTCTCGAGGCCGAGCACGGTGACGATCGGGATCAGGATATTCTTGAACACATGGACGAAGATGACCCGGCGCGCGGGCAGCCCCTTGGCGCGCGCGAACTTCACATAATCCATCGGCAGGTTCTCGCGCATTCCGGCGCGCGCCAGTCGGATCACCAGCGACAGCTTGAAAAGCGCGAGATTGACCGCCGGCAACAGAAGATGCGCGAGCCCATCCCACGTCGCAAGGCTGGTCCTGATCCCGAACACGGTTCCGAGCTGGCCGCGTCCGGTCGATGGCAGCCAGCCGAGATTGACCGCGAAGACCATGATCAGCATCAAGCCGACCCAAAAGGTGGGCAGGCTGAAGCCGAGGATCGAACCGGCCATGATCGCGCGGCCGGCGGTCGAATGCGGCCGGTAGCCGGCATACATGCCGAGCGGAATCCCGAACACGACGGCGATCGCCATCGCGCTGAGTGCAAGCTCGAGCGTCGCCGGCATGCGGTCGACGATCAATTTCAACGCCGGCAGATTGAAGACGAACGATTTGCCGAGATCACCTAATACCGCGTGTTGCAGGAACAGAATGTATTGCTCCCACAACGGGCGGTCGAGCCCCAGCGCCGCGATGGCGCGGTCGCGCTCGATTTGATCGGCATCGCCGGCGATGAAAATGTCGACCGGATTGCCGATGGCGTAGATCCCGACGAAGACGAGCAGCGACATGGCGAGCAGCACGAACGCGCTCTGCATCAGCCGCCGGGTGATGAAGACGGTCATCTCGTCCCTGATTTATGCCCGCATCGCGCGAGGTCGGTCACGCTGGGTACTCGCCAGCACGCATCGCCGGCAGATGGCCGGAGGAGCGCGGCCCTGACATTGGCCGGGCCAAGCTCCCGAGCGTCGGTTCAGTTCGTCACCGGCTGAACGAACTGGGCGAGCGTGTATTCGTCGGTTCGCGGCACGTAGGTGAATCCCTTGCGGGTTCCCCACAAATTGATTTGGTAGTGCAAGGGGATGATCCCGTAGTCGGCGATCGCGATCTCGCTTGCTTCGTGCAATAACTTTTCGCGTTTGGCGTCATCGACCGTGGCGAGCGCCTGGGCGAGGAGCTGGTCGACCTTGGGATTGCCATAGCGGCCGCGATTGGACGGCCCCATTCCCTTCTCGCGATCGACCGTCGCCAGAAGCGAGCGAAGCGGCGAGGACGTCTCGCCGGTCCCGGACCCCCAACCGACCAACATTACGCTGAACGAATAACTTGGCGCGCTCGACTGCGTGGCGAACGTCGCCCAAGGCATGGTGACGACCTTGGTGTCGACGCCGGCGCGGGTAAACATGGGCCCGATCGCCTGCAGAATCTTCTCGTCGTTCACATAGCGGTCGTTGGGTCCATGGATCGTCAACCCGAACCCGTTGGAATACCCGGCTTCGGTGAGCAATCTGCGGGCGCCCTCCGGGTCGAAGATTTCGGGCTTTAGCTTCGGGCTCACGCCGAAGAACCCGTCCGGCAGCAGCCCACCGGCCGGAATCGCTTCGCCCTCCATCAACCGTTCGACGATCGCCGGACGATTGATCGCCTTGGAGAGCGCCTTGCGTACCCGGACATCCTTTAACGGATTGTTGGGCAGCAGCGCACCGGCCTTGTCGGTCGCAAACGGCGACTGGTCGCGGAACGCGTCGATATGGAGATAGATCAGGCGATTGGAAACGATCCGCACCAGGTTGACGCTCGGGGTATTTTTGAGCCGGGCGACATCGGCGGTCGGCACCGCCTCGATCATCTGCACATCGCCCGCCAGCAGCGCGGCCACGCGCGAGGAGTCGTTGGTGATCAGCTTCAGCGTGACGCGCGCCCAGTGCGGCTTCGCGGCCCAGTAATGATCATTGCGGGCGACGACGATCTTGTCGCCAGGCGTGTACTCGACGAAGCGGAAGGGTCCGGTGCCGATCGCGGCGCGCCCGTTGTTGAAATCGCCGGTCGGCGCCGTTTCGAATTTGCGCGAGATGATGTGAATCTGCGACAGGTCGTTCGGCAGCAACGGAAAGGGGCGTGCGGTCTTGAACCGGATCGTCAACGGATCGACCACGATCGTTTCGATGATCGCCCTGGTGTAGATCGACATCGACGACGGGCTATTCGGAACCCATGGCACGCGCTTCAGCGTCGCCACGACGTCATCGGCGGTGAAGTCGCTAGCGTCATGGAACTTGACGCCCGGCCGCAGCTTGAACTCCCAAGTCGTATCGTCGATCGGCCGCCATTCGGTGGCGAGGCCAGGGATCAAACGCTGGCGGTCGTCCTGGTGGACCAGCCGGTCGAATATGTGCCAGGCGATATTGTGATTGGGCGAAAGATTGTGAAATTGAGGATCGATCGAGGTGACGTTCGCCCCCAATCCGATCGTAAGCTCCTGGGCCGAGGCCGCGCTCGAGATCGCTACCGCTGTCACGAGGCCGGCGAGAAACCGCGTCAATTTCGCGACCATGTTCCTGAAACTCCCCGTTTTTCGTTGAATTCTTTTTCTTTTTCCGATGGCGCCCGCGGCGGCCGCGCCCCGAATTGCCGCCGATCAAGCCACCTTGGAGGCGACATTTTTTTGCGCCCGATGCGACGAAAGATCGCAGGAATGCCAACGCATTGCAAGAAACTCCGGGAGAAGCGAGACAGGCCGCCTTGGTCGCCGCCTCACGCCCAGGCGGGCTCGCGCCATGCGGTGTCGGGATCGAGTGGGAAGACCGGCCGCGGCAGATGCCGGAACTCGAACCGTTCGAGCACAGGCGAGGTCAGTCCCGGTGTATCCACCTCATAGACCTGGTCGGGCGCGAAGAACTCATCGAACCCGGCACGGAAGTGGCCGCGTGACTTGACAACCACGGTGCGCGCCTTGGCGATGTCGAGGCCGAACATCTCGAACAGCACCGGGTCGGCGCATTGTTTGCGGTTGGTCGCGACCACGACAATGATTCCGTCGAGATCGAGCGCCGCGCATGGACCCAGATCGAGGCTTCGCCCGGCCCAGATGCCGCGTCGACCGACGCATCGACCGTCGTGGAGTGCGATCACCTTCGTCGGCGCCTCGAAGCGTTTCGAATACTCGCTATCATGGGCCCGATTGAATGCGGCGTGGAACGTCGCCCCAACCCCACGCTGGTGGGCTTCGGCTGCAAGCTCGGGGTCGATGAATACGCCAACGAGGACGCCCCGGGCCCTCGCCTGGTGGAGGGCCGCGAGCAGCCATGTCGTATTGCCGCGTCCCCCTCCGCCCGGGTTGTCACCGGAATCCGAGTAGATCACGGCCGCGACGCGTGGGTCGCGCGCGGCCGCAAGCGACATTTCGACCGCTTTGTCGAGCGGTGTCAGCGTTTTGAGGAAGCGTTCGCGCTCGATCCAACATCGCCGCGCAAGATCGAGCGCCAGCCGGCGCGCCGGCGCCACGTCGCCGCGCGCGGTGACGATGATCGCGATACCGTTCTTGGGCGTGTCGGAAAAAACGAATCCGCCGACCACCGAGACGTTGAGAATTTCAGGGGTGATGCGGCGCTGACCCTCGGCGATGAGATCGGCATAGGGGCCGCTCGCGGTAAGCAGCGTCACGCTTGCCGGCGTTAGCGGCAGACGGATGAACGCCGAACGGGCCCGAACTCCACCCATGAGTTCGCGAAGCGCCTTCGCCGCCTCCGCTCCACGCTCGCGTTGATCGACATGCGGGTTGGTACGGTACGAAATGATCACATCGACGCTATCGACCATTGCCTCCGAGATGTTGGCGTGAAGATCGACAGTGGCCGCGATCGGAACGCCTTTGCCGACGGCTTCACGGACGCGGGCATAGAGCAGCCCGTCGGGATCGGGGGTCGCGGTCGAGGTCATTCCCCCGTGGTTAGAGATATAGACCGCATCGATCGGCGCGGCTGTCTTGAGCCCGGCGTCGATCGCGTCCAGCGTACGCAGAAAGAAGTCGTGATCGACCGGGCCGCCAGGTTCTGCCGCCGCGACCAGGATCGGCACCGGCGTCCAGGCGGGCCCGGCATTCATCGCCGCGAAGAATCCCGAAATCTCGGCCGGCATCGCCGGCGCCGCCTTGCGCGCCTCGGCGAGGATCGCATCACCTTCGAGATAACAGAGCCGCCGGAAATCCACTTCGCTTGAAGCCGGCGCGAAGGCATTGCTCTCGAGATGAAAGCCGAGAATGGCGATTCGCTTCGTGCCGCGGTTCATGCCTTTTCTCTTCGGTGCCAAGACTGCCCGTTGTCCCAACTGGCGCCTTGGGGGGTTCTTGGTCATAGTACGGGCTCATCTGTCGCGTCTCCACAGCAAGATATCGAAATTTTCATCCATGCGATCGCCGAGTCCTGCATCTCTCGACATCATCCGCCGGCTTGTTTCGTTCGACACCACCAGCCGGGATTCGAATCTGGCGTTGATTCATTGGGTGCGCGACTATTTGGCCGGGCTCGGCGTCGCATCCGAACTGGTATTCGACGAGAGCGGCCGCAAGGCGAATTTGTTCGCCACGCTGGGGCCGGAAGGCGAGGGTGGGCTGATTCTTTCCGGGCACACCGACGTCGTGCCGATCGACGGTCAGGAGTGGTCGAGCGATCCCTTCGCGATCGTCGAACGGGACGGCCGGCTTTACGGGCGCGGGACGTGCGACATGAAGAGCTTCGTCGCCGTCGTGCTCGCGATGGCGCCCGAAATCCTTGCCCGCAAGCTCGCGCGACCGGTTCACTTCGCCTTCTCCTACGACGAGGAGGTCGGCTGCGTCGGCGTGCGCGGGTTGCTGGACGAGCTCGTCAAGCGCGGGGCCCGTCCGTTTGGCTGCATCGTTGGCGAACCCACCGAAATGCGGGTGATCCGCGCCCACAAGGGAAAGCTCAGCATTCGATGCAGCGTACGCGGGTTCGAGTGCCACTCGGCCTTGGCGCCGCGGGGCGTCAACGCCATCCAGTACGCGGCCGAGATCATCGGCGCGCTCAATCGGATCGGGCGCCGGTTCCGCGACAATGGCCCCTACGACAGGGAGTTCGACGTGCCCTACACCACGGTGCACACCGGGATCATCCATGGCGGGACGGCGCTCAATATCGTGCCCAAGGATTGCTGGTTCGACTTCGAATTTCGTCACCTGCCGGCGGACGATCCGCGGGCGCTGTTCGCCGAGATCCGCGCCCACGCCGAACGCGAGATCGTCCCCGAGATGCAAGCCGTTCAC
>CAZLYV010000021.1:0-5302 GCA_964563665.1 uncultured Acetobacteraceae bacterium | reverse complement strand
CGAGATCCGCGCCCACGCCGAACGCGAGATCGTCCCCGAGATGCAAGCCGTTCACCATGACACCGGCGTTTCGTGGCAAGAACTGTCGACGTTTCCGGGTCTGGCGACCGAGGAGGGCGCACCGATCACCGAGCTCGCCAAGGCGGCGTCAGGCAGCAACGCTACGGGAAAGGTGGCCTTCGGCACCGAGGCAGGCTTGTTCCAGCGATCGGGAATTCCGACCATCGTCTGCGGACCCGGCAGCATCGACCAGGCGCACAAGCCCGACGAGTTCGTTAGCCTGGAGCAGATTGCGCTGTGCGAGGACTTCTTGCGGCGCGTGCTCGAGCGCGTGGCGGGCGTCCGATGAGCCTTGGCCGGGAACGGCCGCCGGCACGCGTCCACGTCGCGGCAGGGTTGCACGGGCGATATCCAGGCCTTGGGTCTCCCGTCGTTTCGGGCTAGAAAAAGGCTCCGCAGCAGGGAGATCCAGCAACGTGGCCAATGACGATTACCCGATCGAGCTCGCCGCCATCGATATCAGCCGGTATCGCGCCGGCAACGCCGGCGTGGAATATGTGACGCGCTTCGACAGCGCAAAGCCGGGGCCGCATGTTGTGGTGAGCGCCGTGGTGCACGGAAACGAGCTGTGCGGCGCGATCGCGCTCGATTTTCTGTTCCGCGAGAAGGTGCGTCCCTTGAAGGGCACGCTGACGCTCGTCTTTTGCAATGTCGCCGCATACCTCGGCTTCGATCCGCGCCGGCCGAGCGCGTCGCGGTTCGTTGACGAGGATTTCAATCGCGTCTGGTCGCCCGAGGTCCTGGAGGGCCCGCGCAAGAGCGTCGAGCTCAAACGGGCGCGAGAGCTGAAGCCGATCATCGAGCAGGCGGATTTCCTGCTCGACATCCACTCGATGCAGCATGCAACGGCGCCCTTGATGATGTGCGGGCCGTTGGAAAAGGGACGGCGCTTCGCGCGCGAAATCGGCGCGCCGGAGATCGTGGTCAGCGATGCCGGCCACGCTGCCGGCCGCCGCATGCGCGATTTTGGCGGCTTCGGCGATCCGGCGAGCAAAAAGAACGCGCTTCTGGTCGAATGCGGGCAGCATTGGGAGCGCGCCAGCGCCGACGTCGCGATCGACACGCTCGCGCGCTTCCTCGGGCGCCTGGGCGTGGTCGATCGCAGCTTCGTCGAACGACATGTTCGAAACGGGAAGCCGCTGGAGCAACGCGTGATCGAAGTCACCGATTTGATCACCATTCACTCCGACGGCTTCTCATTCGCCAAGGATTATCGGGGCCTGGAGATCGTTCCAAAAAGGGGCACGGAAATCGGCCGCGACGGCAACAAGCCCGTGCTGACGCCCTACGATGGCTGCGTTCTGATCATGCCCTCGCGGCGGCTTTCGAAGGGGCAGACCGCGGTCCGCCTCGGCCGTTTCGTCGAGTAGCGATCGGTCGCCGAATCCCTGCGATGGCGCGCGACGAACCGTCGGCCGGCGAAACCACGCCTCGCGCTAGCGCGTGGCGCATGGCAATCGCGATTGGATTCACGCTTGGGCTCGGTGCGGCGGGCGGATTTGTCTTCAATTTCTTCAGCCTTCCGCTTCCCTGGATGCTCGGCTCGATGAGCTTCGTCACCGCTGGCGCGCTCCTGGGTCTACGGGTGCGGATGCTGCCGACGGTGCGCGGCGTCATGATCACCGTGCTTGGCGTGATGCTCGGCAGCGCATTCACGCCCGAGGTGATCGCCCGGATGGGCCAGTGGGTCGTGACCCTTTCGGCGCTCGCGGCATGGATGGCGGTTTCCGGCCTCGTCGCGCTCGCCTATTTCCGCAACGTGGCGGGCTACGACCCGGTGACGGCGTATTTCAGCGCCATGCCTGGCGGCCTCAACGAAATGGTGCTGATCGGCGGCGCGATGGGCGGCGACGACCGGACGATTTCGCTCACCCATGCGGCGCGCATCATGTTCGTCGTGTTCACGATCTCGTTCTGGTTCCGGTATTACTACGGCCTTCCCACGGTTTCGCCGGCGACGCAGGTGGGTCTATTCGACGTGATGCCGTTCGACGTGGTGATTCTGACGTTGTGCGCGATCGTCGGCGCGTTGGGGGCGCAACGCCTGCGTATCCCGGCGGCGTATATGGTCGGGCCGATGATCTTGAGCGCCGCGACGCACCTGTCCGGAGTCACCGCCTCGAAGCCGCCGTTCGCGGTCATCGCCGTCGCCCAGGTCGTCATCGGGGCGGCAATCGGCGTCCGCTTCGTCGATGTTCCGTGGGCGCGCGTCGGCCGAACGGTCGGCCACTCGCTCGCCGCGGCGGTTTTGATGGTCTCGCTCACCGTTATCACCGGACTCGCGCTGGAGCGGGTCACTGGGTTGCCGCTGCCGGCGCTGGTGCTCGCCTTTTCGCCGGGAGGGCTCGCCGAGATGAGCCTGGTGGCGTTGGCGCTCGGCGTCGATGCCGCCTTCGTATCGACCCACCACATTGCCCGGATCATATTGGTGGTGACGTTGGCGCCGATCATATTCCGTTCGACGCGGCGGGATCGATCGCCACGGAACGATCGTTGAGCGCCGATCCGATCCGCGCCGTTCTCGATCTTCTCCAGGCCGGGCGGCTCGCCGACGCGGCGGAGGCTTGCGATCAGGTTCTGCAGTCGCGGCCGACCTTTGCGCCGGCCCTTTGTCTCGCCGGGATGATCGCGCTGCAGCGGGGCGATTATCCGCGGGCGCTGCAGCGCACGGCGCTTGCGATTTCGCTCGATCCGCGCAATCCGCAATTCAATTTCAGCCACGGCGAGGCGCTCACCGCCAATCGGCGTTTTAGCAACGCGGCCGTGGCGTATCGCCGCGCGCTTCAGCTCGATCCGCGCAACGCAGCGGCCGAAAGCGGGCTTGGGTTCGCGCTGCAGATGGCAGGCGATGCGCGAGGCGCGCTTGACGCCTTCCGACGCGCAGCCGCGCTCGATCCCAATGCGGCCGAAATTCAAATCAATCTCGGTGCAGCACTCCAGCATGCAGGGCTGCTCGAGGAAGCGTTGTCGCATCTCGCACGGGCGAATACGCTGGCGCCCGGCCACCCGGAGGCGCAGTACAACATCGGCGTCGTGCTGCAGGCGAAGGGCGATCTTGCCGGCGCCGAGACCGCCTACCGTTCGGCGCTCGCCCAGGCCCCCGGCCATGCGCGCGCGCTCAATAATCTTGGCGTCGTTCTGGAACGTGGCGGCCGAAGCGACGCCGCCTTGCCGCTCCTGGACCGGGTTGTCGCCGCGGCGCCCGATTTTCCCGAGGCCCGGTTCAACCGCGGTAACGTGCTCAAGGAGCTGGGCCGCTTCGACGAGGCGATCCTAAGCTACGATCGCGCGCTGGCGCTCAATTCGACTCTGCGGGATGCACGGAAAAACCGGGCGCTTGCGCGCCTGACGCTGGGCGATTTCGTGCGCGGTTGGCGCGATCACCTGGCGCGTGACCTTCCACGGCCGCATGCCGTGGACCTGGACTCCCGGTTGCTCGCCGGTCTGGCGGGAAAGACGGTGCTGCTGCGCCGTGAACAGGGAGTGGGGGACGAACTGTTCTTTCTCGCCTTTGCGCCGCTGCTTGTTGCGCGCGGCATTCGCATGATCGCCGAGGTCGATCCGCGACTGGTCGATATGATGGAGCGCACCGGCGTATTCGCGAAGGTGGTCGCCCTGCCGCGCGACGCCGGGCCGGTCGCTGGCGAATTTTATATTGGCGATCTGCCGCTGCTTCTCGGACACGGGGCTGTCGAGGATTGTCCGCCCCCGCTCGCCATCCCGCCGATCCCTGAACGGGTGGCGGCGATGCGCGCACGGCTGGCGGCACTGGGGCGCGGACCGTTCCTTGCCGTCACCTGGCGCGCGGGCATCATCGTCGAGGGGCGATACACCAAAACGATCAAGATGGACGCGGTGGCCGCCGCGCTCGCTCGGGCGCGTGGGCGCCTGGTCGCGGTTCAGCGCAAGCCGGAAGCGGGCGAGGTGGACGCCTTCGCCGCCGCCGCCGGCCGGCCGGTCGCCGATTTCACAAACGTGAACGACGATCTCGAGGACATGCTGGCGCTCATCTCGCTGGTCGACGAGTACGTCGCGCTCAGCAACACCAACGTCCATCTGAAAACGGCGACCGGCACGGGCTCGCGCGTGCTGGTTCCCCATCCGCCGGAATGGCGGTTGCTGGCCGAGGGCGACACCTCGCCGTGGTACCCGGGCTCACGGCTTTATCGGCAAACGCACGAGGGCGACTGGAGCCACGCGCTTGGCCGCCTCAAAGCCGATCTCGGCTGACGATGGCGCGCAAGGGTGCGGGCCGCTCAGGGCGTTGAGGCGTCCCGGACTCCCCGTACATTCTTAGGCGGGGCGTTTTATATAGGTCGAAATCATGCGGCTTAACGCGCCTTCTCAAACTATGGCTACGATCCCGAAATAGACTCGACTCTAGAAGGCGAGTCCACTTCACTACCCTCTCAGGTTACACGTATCTCAGGAGCGAAAACGTGACGCAGCACGACCCCATTGAATCTCAACCGAACTTCGCCGAGCAACAAGTGGCGTTGCTACGGGATATCGCGGCCAGGCTTCTCAATATCGACCGGCGCCTTGCCCGGCTCGAGCATCATGTTATCGATGGAGACGAGAATTGTATAAGCGTTGCAAACAACCTCATGGTCATTGAGGGCAACACAAGCGGCATTGATGGCCAGCTCTCAAACATATCTAAACTGCTAGAACAAATCGGCGGAAGCGCCGTGAGGAGGGAAGGGAAAGACTGAAATGAAAACGCCCGAACGTAATTTTCCTCGGGTGGGGGCATCACACGAATCTATGTTGTATCTATACGTTGTGTCGCACGACCCGTGAGAAATCCTGTTTATGAAAAGCTCGGGGCCCCGGTTCTAGAGACCCACACGGTCAAAAGCCGTGCTCGCTCAAGTTCTTCGGTCCACTTCGGCTGCGCGGCTTAGTTATGGTGGTCAACCGATGTGACTCTATTTGCAACAGATCCAGGCGATCCGCGCGCGGGCGCCCGCCACGGCTCAGGGCGCGAACTGCTCCTTGAGCACGCGCTCCTCGAGATTGTGCTCGGGATCGAACAGCAGCGTGAGCGTGACCTCGCGCTCCTCGTAAACTTCGACGGTGACGACATCGCGCACTTCCGTGTGGTCGGCGGTGGCACTCACCGGCCGCTTGTCGGGCTCGAGGACCTCGATCGTGGTGCGCGCGTCGTGCGGCAACAAGGCGCCACGCCAACGCCGCGGCCGGAAGGCGCTGATCGGCGTCAGCGCGAGCAACCCGGCGC
>CAZLYV010000020.1:6203-17863 GCA_964563665.1 uncultured Acetobacteraceae bacterium | reverse complement strand
GGTCTCAACTTCGGCGCAAACTGGTTATATCTTTTGCCCATGAACCAGAACGATCCCGACCTGCTGATCGATCGCCGCCGGCTCAAGCGGCAGATCTCGCTGTGGCGGGTGCTCGCCGTCGTGGCGCTGGTCGCCGCGCTCGCCGCGGGGCTCGCCAGTCGCACGAAGCTGTTGGGCGGCGAGCGGCATATCGCGCGCCTCAATATCTCCGGCATCATCGTCGACGATCCGGCGCGCGGACGCGCGATCGCCAAGGCCGTCGACGATCGCCGTGTCGCGGCGCTCGTCATCCGCATCGATAGCCCCGGCGGCACCGTTGTCGGCGGCGAGTCGCTGTTTCGTCAGCTGCGCCAGTTGGCCGAGAAGAAGCCGGTGGTCGCGGTCATGGGCGAGATCGCCGCGTCGGGCGGATACATGGTGGCGCTGGCCGCTGACCATATCCTTGCCCGCGAGGGGACGATCACCGGTTCGATCGGCGTGATTTTGCAGACGACCGACGTGACCGGCCTCCTCGCCAAGCTTGGCATCACCACCGAGTCGATCAAGAGCGCGCCCCTCAAGGCGGTGCCCTCGCCGTTCGAGCCGTTGACCGAGGAGGGCCGCGCCGCGACCCGTACGCTCGTCGCCGACATGTTCGACATGTTCGTCGGCATGGTGGTCGAGCGCCGACAGATCGAGCGCGACCGCGCGCTCAAAATCGCCGATGGTCGTGTTTACACCGGCCGTCAGGCCCGCGCGTTGAATCTTATCGATGCGATCGGCGGCGAAAACGAAGCGCTCGACTGGCTCGCCACCAAGGGCGTTCAGCGTGAACTTCCGGTAAAAGACCTCAAGATCGAGCGCGAGGATGACCGCCTGCGCGATCTGATTTCCGAGAGCCTCGCCCTCATAGCCGGAAAAACGTATCTGTCAGAGAGACTTACCCTTGACGGCCTGGTCGCCGTCTGGCACCCTGACTTGGGGTCGCGGTAGGCCGCGTCAAATCGGCCGGCGGCGGCCGCTTCGGGTGAACCAGGGGGCGTTCTCGGGCGGTCACCAATGACCAAATCGCAGCTCATTCTCCGTCTCGCCGAAATGAACCCGCACCTCTATCAGCGGGACGTCGAACGGATCGTGTCGACGATATTCGATGAAATCTCCACCGCGCTGGCGCGGGGAGATCGCGTCGAGTTGCGCGGTTTCGGGGCGTTTTCGATCAAACAGCGCGCGGCGCGCCTGGGACGCAACCCGCGCACCGGCGCCGCCGTAGCGGTCTCCGAGAAGGTGATCCCGTTCTTCAAGACGGGCAAGGAGCTACGGGAACGTCTGAACGGCAAGAAGTGAGCCGTTCGGCCCGTCGCGCCTGCCACCCGCCCGGCCGTCGCAAATCACCGGCGCTGATTCCCGCTGCCCCGAGGCGGATCCGTCGCGGACACGGCCGATGAAGGTACTTCTCTGGATCGTGCTCTTGCCGCTTTTTTTGCTGGGCGCCCTGTTCGCGGTATCGAACCGGGGATCGGTGGCGATCGGCCTGTGGCCGTTCTTCGACGGCGTCGAGATGCCGCTATTCGTCGCACTGGTCGGCGCGACCTATATCGGATTCATCCTTGGCGCCATCATCGCCTGGTGGTCGGCGGCCGGCACCCGGGCCCGCGCGCGGGCCGAGCGGCGACGGGCCGACGCCCTGGCCCGCGACTATGCGAGTCTTCAGACGCGGGTCGAGTCGTTGTCTCGCCCCGCCGCCGGCACGACGCCGGCGACCACGCCGCCGTCGGGGCCGCCAGCCTCGCGGTCGTCCCCATGAGACGTCTTCGAGGAACCGCGTCGCCTTGCGGGTGATCAGCGCCAGCGAGGTCGAGGCGGAGCTCGGGACCGAGCTGCTCGTCGAGCAGCTCCGGCAGATGTTTCGTGTCGGCTGCGTCGTGCCGGCGCGCCATCATCACACGATCGAGCGCCCGGGTGGCCAGAGCGCCACGCTGCTTCTGATGCCGGCGTGGCAAGACAACCGCTACATCGGCGTCAAGCTGGTCACCGTATTCCCCGACAACGCCGAGCGGAACCTGCCGTCGGTCATGGCGGCCTACGCGCTCCTCTCGGCGCGGACCGGCGAGCCGCTGGCGTTGATCGACGGACGGATGCTCACACTTCGCCGCACCGCTTGCGCCTCCGCGCTCGCCGCCGGTTATCTCGCGCGGGCCGATGCAAACCGCCTTCTCATGGTCGGTACAGGCGCGCTCGCACCCCATCTCATACTCGCCCATGCCCAGGTCCGGCCGATCCGCGAGGTGCTGATCTGGGGCCGCACGGCGGAAAAAGCCGAGCGCCTCGCCCACAATCTCACCGGCCGCCGGCTGACCTGTCGCGCGACGCGCGATCTTGCCGGAGCCGCGCGCGGCGCCGATATCATTTCATGCGCCACGCTCACGAAGGAGCCGCTCATCCACGGCGAATGGCTGCAGCCGGGACAGCATGTCGATCTCGTCGGCGGTTTCACGCCCGAGATGCGCGAGGCGGACGATTCGGCGATCGAGCGTGCGCGGGTCTACGTCGACACCTACGACGGCGCGCTGAGGGAAGCCGGCGACATCGTCCAGCCCATGACGCTGGGCGTGATCGGCGAGAAATCGATCGCCGGCGATCTCGCCGAACTGGCGCAAGGCCGCGTTCCGGGGCGTAGCTTCTACAATCAGATCACGCTGTTCAAATCGGTCGGTACGGCGCTCGAGGATCTCGCCGCCGCCGCGCTTGTCTTCGAGCGGACCTTGCCGTGACGGCGCCGGCGCAGGAACTGGCCTGCGCGGTCGGCTGGATCATCGCAGCTGCGCTCGGCGCAGCCGCACGCCCGCTTATTGTGATAGAAAAAGGGCCGGCCCAAGCTGGAGTCGTCCGATGACCGCCACGCCTGCGCAAATGGATCCGGTTCAGCGGATCTTCGTCGCCATCGACAAGATGAGCCTCGCCGACGCGCACGCCGACGTCGCCCGCCTGCGGGCGCGAGCCGGCGGGATCAAGCTCGGGCTCGAGTTCTTCGTCGCCAACGGACCGCAAGGCGTTCGCGCGGTCGCCGGTCCGGTGCCGCTGTTCCTCGATCTGAAACTCCATGACATTCCAAATACGGTCGCCGGCGGCGTACGCTCGGCCTGTCTGCTGGGCTCGCGATTCCTCACCATCCACGCCTCGGGCGGCGAGGCGATGATGCGCGCAGCCGCCGATTCCGCGAAGGCGGCCGGCTCGTCGCGTCCGCGCCTTCTCGGTATCACCGTGCTGACCAGCCTCGACGATGGCGACTTGTCGGCGCTGGGCCAGCGCGGTCCGGTCGCCGATCAGGCAAAGCGGCTTGCCGCACTGGCGCAGAAATCAGGCCTCGATGGCGTGGTGTGCTCGGCCCGCGAGGTCGCGGCGCTGCGTGGCGAATGCGGGCGCGATTTTCTGCTCGTGGTGCCCGGCATCCGGCCGACCTGGGCCCTCAGCAATGACCACAAACGAATCGTGACGCCTGCCGAGGCGGTCGCGTGCGGCGCCGATTACCTGGTGATCGGGCGGCCGATCACCCAGAGCGATGATCCGGCCGCGGCGCTCGAGCGCATCGCGCGCGAAATCGCCGCTGCGGGATGATCGGGCGCACGTATTTCGAATGACGCCCGTTCAGGTAAAAATCTGCGGCCTGACCACGCCCGAGACGGCCCGCGCCGCCGCGCGCGCCGAGTATGCCGGCTTCGTCTTCTATCCGCCCTCGCCGCGCAACGTGACGCCGGCGCAGGCGCGCGCGATCGCCGCCGCACTGATGCCCGCGATGCGCCGGGTAGCGCTCGTGGTCGACCCCGATGATGCGGCGCTCGACGCAATTCTCGCCGGCTTCGATCCCGACATCATCCAACTGCACGGACGCGAGACGCCGGCGCGCGTCACCGAAATTCGCCGCCGGTTCGGATTGCCGGTGATGAAAGCGATTGCGATCCGCGAGGCGGCGGACGTCGAGACCGCGACGGCATATTTCGAGATCTGCGATCGTCTGCTGTTCGACGCCCGTCCACCCGACCGGCCGGGCGCGCTGCCCGGCGGAAACGCGCTTGCCTTCGATTGGCAGCTCCTGGCCGGCCGCAGTTTTCCCTTGCCGTGGATGCTGTCGGGCGGACTCACGCCTGAAAACGTCGCCGAGGCGATCCGTATCTCGGGCGCCCCGGCGGTCGATGTTTCGTCCGGCGTCGAGGACCGTCCCGGCCACAAGGACCCGGAAAAGATTCGCGCCTTCCTCGCCGCGGTAGGAAAATAGGGACGAAGTTTCAATAGCATATCGACCGTACCCGCGACCGCGTCAGGCGAACAACTGACCAAGAAACACTGTGTCTCGATGCCTCGGTGGTTTATAACCGTGAGCCCCCTAACAGCCGGTGGCCGCGCCGTCACATGCAACCGCTCAACAGCTATCGCACCGGGCCCGACGAGCGTGGGCATTTCGGCATCTACGGCGGACGCTACGTCGCCGAGACGCTGATGCCGCTCATCCTCGAGGTCGAGCGCGCCTACGCCAAGGCCAAGGCCGATGCCGATTTTCAGCGCGAGCTCGACTATTACCTCGCGCACTATGTCGGCCGCCCGAGCCCGCTCTATTTTGCCGAACGGCTGACGCGGCATTTCGGCGGCGCCAAGCTCTATTTCAAGCGCGACGAGCTCAACCACACCGGCGCCCACAAGATCAACAACTGCATGGGCCAGATTCTGCTCGCGTGCCGAATGCGCAAGCGGCGGATCATCGCCGAGACCGGCGCCGGCCAGCATGGCGTCGCCACCGCGACCGTGTGCGCGCTGTTCGACCTGCCGTGCACGATCTACATGGGCACGATCGACATCGAGCGCCAGGCGCCCAACGTCTTCCGCATGAAGCTGCTCGGCGCCGAGGTGAAGCCGGTCACCGCCGGCTCGGCGACGCTCAAGGATGCGATGAACGAGGCCTTGCGCGACTGGGTCGCCAACGTGGATACCACCTATTATCTGATCGGCACCGTCGCTGGTCCCCATCCCTATCCGGCCATGGTGCGCGATTTCCAGTCGGTGATCGGCCGCGAAACCCGCGAGCAGATCACCGCCGCCGAGGGGCGGCTGCCCGATACGCTGGTTGCCTGTATTGGCGGCGGGTCGAACGCCATCGGTCTCTTCCATCCTTTCCTCGACGATACCGGCGTCGCCATGCACGCCGTCGAAGCGGCGGGGCTCGGTCTCGACAGCGGCAAACACGCGGCTTCGCTTGCCGGCGGATTGCCCGGCGTGCTGCACGGTAACCGCACGTATCTTTTGCAGAATGCCGACGGCCAGATCGAGGAAGCCCATTCGATCTCGGCCGGTCTCGATTATCCGGGCATCGGTCCCGAGCATGCCTGGCTTCACGACATGAAGCGCGTGACTTATGTCTCGGCCACCGATGCCGAGGCGCTCGAAGCATTCAAGCTGTGCGCCAAGTTCGAGGGCATCCTTCCCGCGCTCGAGCCGGCGCACGCGCTCGCCCACGTGGCGCGCATCGCCCCCAAACTGCCGCGTGACCATATTATCGTCATGAATCTCTGCGGACGCGGCGACAAGGATGTCTTCACCGTGGCGAACGCGCTCGGGGTGAAATTATGAGTTCGCCGCCTTCGCGCATCGCCGCGCGCTTCGCCAAGCTGCGTGCCGAGGGGCGCGGCGGGCTGATCACGTTCCTGATGGCGGGGGATCCCGATTACGACACCTCGCTCGCACTCATTCGCGGGCTGCCGGCCGCCGGAGTCGACGTGATTGAAATCGGCATGCCGTTTTCCGATCCGATGGCCGACGGCCCGGCGATCCAGGCGGCGGGTTTGCGTGCGCTCAAGGCCGGCCAGACGCTCGCCCGGACGCTCGCGCTGGTGAGCGAGCTACGCAAGGCGGACCAGGCGACGCCCATCGTCCTGATGGGCTACTACAATCCGATCTATCGCATGGGGCCCGAGCGTTTCATCGCCCGCGCGCGCGAGGCGTGCGTCGACGGATTGATCGTCGTCGACCTGCCGCCCGAGGAGGACCACGAGCTGCGGCCGCTCGCCCACGCCGCCGGGATCGACGTGGTGCGGCTCGCCACGCCGACCACGGACGACGCGCGGCTTCCCGCCGTGCTCGATGGCGCCGGCGGGTTCATCTATTACGTCTCCGTGCTCGGCGTCACCGGCACAAGGCTAGCGGTGACACAAGAGGTTGCACGCGAGATCGCCCGGATTCGCAAGACCACCCGCCTGCCGATCGCGGCCGGCTTCGGCATCAAGACGCCGGAACAGGCGGCCGAGATCGCACGCTCGGCCGATGCGGCGGTGGTCGGCTCGGCGCTCGTCCAGATGATCGCCGAGCGGGTGGATGCGAAAGGCCAGCCGAAGCCCGGTTTGGTCGAGGATGTACTGGCGCGCGTGCGCGAGCTTGGGCGTGCGGTGCGCACGGCGCGACCGCAGGCCGCCGCCACCGCGGGGTTGAGGGAGAGCGTCCGATGAACTGGCTCACCAATTACGTCCGACCGAAGATCCGCGCGCTCGTACGCAAGACCGACGTCCCCGACAATTTGTGGGACAAGTGTCCGCAGTGCGCCAAGATGATCTTTCACCGCGATCTCGAGGCGAATTTCCGCGTCTGCCCGCATTGCGGCCACCACATGCGGCTTGCCGCCAAGCGGCGGCTCGAGATGCTGTTCGACGACGGTGTCTCGACCCGCATCGAGCTCCCCAAGACGCCCACCGATCCGCTGCGCTTCCGCGATCGCAAGCGCTACAACGAGCGGCTCAAGAACGCGCGCGAGAAAACCGGCGAAAGCGATGCGGTCATCGTCGCCCATGGCCGCATCGGCGGGTTGCCCGCGGTCGTCGCGGTCTTCGACTTCGACTTTCTCGGCGGGTCGATGGGTATCGCCGCCGGCGAGGCGCTGGTGGCGGCGGGCAAGCTCGCCGTCCTGCAGTTGGCCGCCCTGGTCGCCGTGCCCGCCTCGGGTGGCGCTCGCATGCAAGAGGGCATCCTCTCGCTGATGCAGCTTCCGCGTACCGTGATCGCGGTCGAGGAGGTGAAGGAGGCGGGCCTGCCTTTCATCGTCGTGCTCACCGATCCGACGACCGGCGGCGTTTCGGCCTCGTTCGCCATGCTGGGCGATATCGCGCTCGCCGAGCCTGGCGCGGTCATCGGCTTTGCCGGCGCACGCGTGATCGAGGAAACCATCCGCGAGAAGCTGCCGCCGGGCTTCCAGCGCGCCGAATATTTGCGCGATCACGGCATGGTCGACATCGTGGTTCCGCGCCACAAGCTGCGCGAAACGCTCGTTCGTATCCTCAATCTTCTGATGGCCCCGGCGCCCGTCGCCGAGGTGCTGGCGATGCCGCAGACCGCGCTCGAGATACCGGCGCGAGAGCGCGCGCCGCAAGGGAAATCGCCAAGCTGAGCGCCGATCCGATCCTCGATCGCCTGAAGGTCTTGCACCCGAAGGCGATCGACCTCTCGCTCGACCGCGTCCGCCGCCTGATGGCCGATCTCGGCGATCCGCAGGATCGGCTGCCGCCAACAATCCACGTCGCGGGAACCAACGGCAAGGGATCGACCCTCGCCTTCTTGCGCGCGATCCTCGAGGCGGCGGGCGCGCGCGTCCATGTCTACACTTCGCCCCATCTGGTGCGCTTCAACGAGCGCATCCGGCTTGCCGGCCGCCTGATCGGCGAGGACGACCTTGCGGCGGTACTCGAAGAGGTGGAGCGGGTGAACGCCGGACGCCCGATCACTTTTTTCGAGGTGACGACGGCCGCCGCGTTCGTCGCCTTCGCGCGCACGCAAGCCGACGCCGTGCTGCTCGAGGTCGGCATGGGCGGGCGGCTCGATGCGACCAATTTGGTGCGCCGGCCGACCGTCAGCGCCATCGCGCCCGTCTCGTTCGACCACATGCAGTATCTTGGCCGTTCGCTCGGCGAAATCGCCGGCGAGAAGGCCGGCATCCTCAAGCAAGACGTGACCGCCGCGATCGCTCCGCAAGCGCCCGAGGCGGCCGAGGCGATCGCCCGCCAGGCGCGTACGGTCGGTGCGCCCCTCTATCGCTATGGCGCCGAATGGCGCATCACGCCGACGCCAAAGGGGTTTCGCTATGACGGCCGCCGCGCGCTCGATTTACCGATGCCCGCCCTTCCCGGTCGCCATCAGTGCGACAACGCCGGCTTGGCGCTCGCGGTGCTCGAAAACTTCGCCGCCATCGCGACGAGCGCCGCTCACATCCGCGAAGGTCTGACACAAGTCGAGTGGCCGGCTCGTCTGCAACGGCTCCATCGTGGGCCGCTCGTCGCGCGGCTGCCTAAAAATTCCGAGCTGTTCCTCGATGGCGGGCACAACGACGCCGCCGGCGAGGCGCTCGCAGACTGGGCGAGCCGGATTGCCGACGACAAGCCTCTCGATCTCGTTTTTGGCATGCTGTCGACCAAGACGCCCGGCTCGTTTCTTGGGCCGCTCAAACCCCATGTCCGGCGCGTGGTCGCGGTGACGATCCCCGATGAACCTCTGGCGCTGCCGGCGGAAGACGTCGCCGCGGCGGCGCGCGCCCGGGGCTTTAGCGACGTTGCCACCGCATCAAGCGTCGAGGCGGCGATCGCCGGTCTCGCCCGGCGCGCCGCCGGCCCGGTGCGGATTCTGATCTGCGGGTCGCTTTACCTCGCCGGCCGCGTACTCGCCGATAATGGCTGACGCCCCCGCCTTTGATCGGAAGGATCTTGCCGGTCGAGCGCGACCGGATTGGCCGATGCCGAGCCGATCAGAGGACCGACTGCACCCATTCGTAAAGCTTGCTCTTAGGGAGCGAGCCGATCTTGGTCGCCGCCACCTGGCCGCTCTTGAACAGCATCAGCGTCGGGATGCCGCGCACCCCGTACTTGGTGGGCGTCGCCGGATTCTCGTCGATGTTGATCTTCGCCACGCGCACCTTGCCGGCCATGTCGCGCGCCAAATCCTCGAGCGCGGGCGCGATCTGCTTGCAGGGCCCGCACCACTCCGCCCAGAAATCCACCAGAACGGGGTCGCTCGCCTTGAGGACGTCGGCCTCGAAGGATTCGTCGGTGATCTTTGACGTGATCATGAAACCTCTGCCAAGTAGGTTGCGAAATCCACCATCGACGCCACGGGCGACCGCGGTCTCGCCCTCGGCGGCGGCGAGTCTAAGGGCCGCCCACGAAGGCGGTCAAGCGGCCTAGGCAAAGGTTGGTGATCTTTTTATTATTAGAATGATTTCAATTCACTAACCAACCATTGGCGCGCTCGCGTCGAGAAGTTCGCGGGGCAGCTCCATAAGGCGCGGGCCGTCCGTCCACAGCAGCGCACAGCGTATGCGACGCCCGGGGTAAATCGGTTGAAGGGCCGCGCGATACGCCGCCATTTGCGCGAGATAGAGCGGCGGAACGTCGGCAATCTCGGTGGGCGGCGGGCGGTTGGTCTTGTAGTCGACGATCAGCACCTCCTCGTCGCTCACCACCAGGCGATCGATCTGGCCGGAGATTGCCCGTCCCCCGACCAGTCCGACGATCGGCGCCTCGGCGATGCTACCTGCACCAAAGAGGGCGCCGAAGCCCGGCTGATCGAGCACGGCGAGCGTCTCGCGAGCGATCTCGGCCGCCGATTGGGCGGAGAGCGCGTGGATCTTGCGGGCAAGGAAACGCTTGGCGGCGGCTTTTCGTCGGCGGCGCGGCAGGTCCGGCAAAGTCTGCAGGAGACGATGGATGAGCAAGCCGCGCTTGAAGCGCGCGCCGTCGTCCGGGCCGAACGGCGAGCGCACCGCGGGCTCGGTGGCCACGGCCGCCGAGGGCACCAGCGGGCGCGCCGGCGCCGGCTCCTGTGGCGGCGGTCGGTTCCACCACGATGGAAGCACGCCTTTGGCGCTGGCGGCGGAGGCGGCCGTTTCAGGCTCCGGTTTCACCGGCTTTTCCTGCGAACAGTCGAGCCGCAGCCCTTCGCCCTTGAGACCTTCAGGCGTGTCGAAGATGATCGGCTTGGCGATCTGGCGCAGCGCCGGTTCGATCAGGTGATACCAGCTTCCCGCGGGCGCTTCGCGACCGGTTTCATAGCCGCAAATATAAAGGCGGTCCTGGGCGCGCGTGAGCGCGACGTAGAGAAGCCGCCGATACTCGGCCTCGCGCGCACCACGCGATTGGGCGCGGGCCCCGGCGGCGAGCGGGTCATCGGCGGCGGCGTGCGGCGACCACAGCGGCAAGCCGTCTTGCCACAGGAGCCGGGGCCCGCGGGTTGGAACCTGCAGCGTGTCCGGCACGATGACAATCGGCGCCTGGAGCCCCTTGGCGCCGTGAACGGTCATGATCCGCACTTCGTCGCGCGATGCCGCTTCCATGTCGCGCTTGATCTCCTGCTCGCCGGCTTCGAGCCAGTGAAGGAATCCCTCGAGCGAGGGCGGATGGGCGCGCTCGAACGCCAATGCCGCGGCAAGGAACTCGTCGAGCGGATCGTCCGCCTCCAGCCCGAGACGGCGGATGATCCGCCGCCTTCCGCCGCGCCGAGCCAGAAGATCGCTGAACAGCTCGTAGGGCGGCGTGAAATCGACGCCCTTCAACAGGTCGGCGAGTTCTTCATGCGCGGCAGCAAAGTCCGCATCCTCGTCTTGCCGGCGGCGCAATTCGCGCCATAATGCGCCCTCACGCCCATGGGCCAGCGTAAAAAGCTGTTCCTCGGTCAGATTGAACAGCGGTCCCTTGAGCACCGTCGCCAGCGTGAGGTCATCCTCGGGCAGCAGGAGGAACCGGCCGAGCGCCACCAGGTCCATGATCGCGAGCTGCCGGGAGAGCACCATGCGATCGACGCCGGCGACGTCGATCTCCACCTGCTTGAGCGCGCGCACCAGCTCCTCGACGAGGCTGTTGCGGCGACGGACGAGAATCAATACGTCGCTCGGCCGGATCGGCCGGCCTTTGGACTCGAGCGTTTCGCCCCGAGAGACCCAGCCGGCGATCGTGCGGGCGATAATGCGCGCAAGCGTCTGGCGTGGCGTCCCGGCATCGGCCTGTGCGATGGGAACCGCCCACGGTTCAGGCGTCTCCGCAGCGGGCGCAGCGACCGGCGGCCACAGCTCGACCAGCCCGGCTTCGCCGCGCCGATGACTGTCGTGGCTGATCGGCGCGCCATCGAGCGCCACGCCCGCGTGTGCGCGGGCCTGGGCGAAAACCGCATCGACCGCATCGAGGATCGCGCCGGTCGAACGGAAGGAGAGCGTGAGGGGCACCGTGTCCCAACCCTTCGCCGCCGCCTTTGCCCGTCGCTCAAAATGGTCGCGCATGCGCACGAAGGCGACCGGATCGGCGCGCTGAAAACTGAAGATCGATTGCTTGGCGTCGCCGACCGCAAACACGGTGCGCTCGACCTCGCGGGCGCCCGCGCCGGTGAAGAACTCTTCGGCCAGCGCCTCGATCACTTCCCATTGCTCGGGATTGGTGTCTTGCGCCTCGTCGATTAAAATGTGATCGAGACCGCCGTCGAGCTTGAAGAGCACCCAGGGCGCGATGCCCGGGCGACGGAGCAAATCGCGCGTGGCCAGAATCAGATCGTCGTAATCGAGGGCGGCGCGCGCGAGCTTGGCTTTGTCGTAGGCATCGATCAGCGCCGCGCCAAAATGCACCAGCGCCGCGCTCGCCACGGCGTTGCGCGCCGCCTTCAGCCGTTCGACC
>CAZLYV010000020.1:0-6103 GCA_964563665.1 uncultured Acetobacteraceae bacterium | reverse complement strand
GCGCGGATGCCCTCGGCGGTGTCGCCCGGCGCGAGGCCGAGCCGCGCCCGCAGGGCCTCGATCAGTCGCGCCTCGCCGCGGTGCTCGGCAAGCGCTCGCGCCAGACGCGCCCGCTCGCGCGTCAGCTCGGCCATGAGATCGGCGAAGCCCTGCTCGTTCACTTCTCCGCTGATCACGCCGAGCGCCCTGGCAAGCGGTCCGTCGGCGTCATCGCGCGCGCGGGTGAGAACGTCGTCGCGCGCCTCGGCCATCAGCTCGGCGGCCCCGCGCTCGTCGAGCACCCGGAAATGCGGCGGCAGCCCCGCCTCGAGCGGGAATCGGCGCAGAAGCGACTGGCAGAAGGCGTGAATGGTGTCGATCTTGAGCCCGCCCGGCGCATCCAGCACGCGGGCGAAGAGTCGACGCGCCTCGGCGAGGCGATCGGCGTTCGGCCGGGCGCCGCCCAACGCTTGCAACTCCGCCGAGAGCCTGTCGTCGTCCTTGATCGCCCACTCGCTCAGGCGGTCGGTAAGCCGGATCGCCATCTCCTTGGCGGCGGCCTTGGTGAAGGTGAGACACAAGAGCCGCTGCGGCGGCGCGCCGGCAAGCAGCAGATTGAGCACGCGATCGATCAGCACCTTGGTCTTGCCGGTACCGGCCGAAGCCGCGACCCAGATCGATGAGGTCGGGTCGGCCGCGCGGCGTTGCATTTCGGGTGCGACCAGCGTCTCGCTCACTCGTCGTCTCCCGCCGCGGACCATTCCTTGACTCGCGCGAGATGGACATAGTCGCTGTAGCGCGGCGCGTAATCGGGCCACGGCCGCGCGCGATAGGGTGTTGCTGGATCGCGGAAACGGTCGATCAACCGCTCGAGCCCGGCGAGTGCCGCATCGGCGAGCGTCACGGAATCGGGAAACGGTTCATTGCCGCGAAGCTTCGCCTGATCGAGCGCCAACTCTTCGCCAGGCGGATCGCCACCCGACAAACGCCAGTAGCGGAGCTGCGACACGGGCGCCGCGGCCACGCCCGCAAAGCCGCCGGTACGCGCCATCGCCGCCTCGAGCGGGAGCTGGGGCGAGAATCCAAGCAACACGTCGCGCTTATCGGGAAGCGACCCGGTCTTGTAGTCGATGATCGCCAGCGTCTGGTCATCGAGCCGGTCGATGCGGTCGGCGCGTGCGCGGAGCGTGAATGGGCCACCGGGCCGCTCGATCACCAGTTCGCCGCTGCCCTCGGTGACCAACGGTCGGGCATGGGCGCGCCGCGTGCGCTCGTTGGCGACGAACCAGCGCGCGACGGCGATAAAGCGCGGCCACCAGAAGGCCCACACCGTGGGCCGTGCCAGCGCGGCGCCGAAATGTCGGCGACCGATTTCGATCAGCCGGGACTCGGGATCCGCCGGCAGCGCGTCGGGGTAGCGCCGCACGAACTCGGCAAGGGCGGCATGGATGAAGATACCGCGCTCGGCCGCGCCGGGATCGGCGTCGATCGGATCGAGCGCCTTCAGCCCCAGGATGTGCCGTGCATAAATCGCGTAAGGATCGCGCCGCCAGGTTTCGATTTCGGTCACCGAAAGGCGGTTGGGCCGCGCCGAAACCGGCGGCCGCGGCGCCGGCGCCGAGGCGCCCGGCAGCGGCTTCACCCGGTCGAGCGATTGCCGCCAGAATACGAGATCTGCCGGCGGTGCGATCTTCTGCTTGGCTCCAGCCGCCGCGAGAACCGTGTCGAGCCGCAGCAGCCAGCGCGACGGGACGGTGGGCGTTCCCTCGACCCGCGTCGAGCGCGTAAGGACGATTTGCGGGGCCGCGCAGGCTTGGGCGAAATCGTGCGCCGAGAGGCCGATCCGCCGCTCCGGCGCCGGCAGGCCGAAGGCTTTTCGCATCGGGCGCGACAGCCATGGATCGGCCGCCGGCTCGGGCGGCCAGGTTCCCTCGTTGAGGCCGCCCAGAATCATGACGTCGGCCTGGATGAGCCGCGCTTCGAGCAACCCCAGAATCGCCAGCCGGGGATGGCGGCCATAGCGCGCTCGTACGACCCGCCCGCCAAAACACGCGGCAAGGAATCCCGGATAGGTCCGACCGTCGATCGCCGGAAAATCGGCCGACGCGCGGGCAAGCTCGGCGACGAATTCCGCCGCCGCTTCACCGGCATCGCCCGCCCACAGCCGCGCCGCTCCGGCTTGCGTATCGCTGCTGCCAAGCCGTTCGGCAAGATCGACATGCGCGCGCAATAGTTCGCTCGGGCGTCCGCCACGCTCGATTGCCCGCGCCAACGGCGCCGCCCAGGCGCCCAACTCGTCGGCCCAGGCGACAAGCTCGGGGTCACGCTTTTTCTCGGGGCGCGCCGCGAGGGCGGCGATGATCCCTTCGAACCCGGGCGCCGGGCGTGGCCCGCGCAGTGCGGCAATTTCGAGCCGCCGCGCGCGCGCGCGAAACTCGCCAGGCGCCCGGCCCCCCGATGCGAGCGGATGTTTGAGGCAGGCGAGCAGCGCGATGGGGGCCATGCGCGCCACCACCATTTCGGCGACCAGACGGAGAAAAACGCCGGGCGGCGTATCGGCGAGCGGCCGCCCCGCGGAATCATCGACGGCGATATCGAAGCGGCCGAGTTCGGCCGCGACGCGGCGGGCGAGGCCGCGGTCCGGCGTCACCAGCGCGGCGGTGCGGCCGGGCGTCTGGAGCGCATCACGCATGACAAGCGCGATCGTCGCCGCCTCGGCCTGGGGATGCGGGCAATCGATCCGGATGAGACCCTTGAGCGCGCCACGCGATGCCACGATTCCGTCGCGCCAGCGATGGGTCGTCGCCGCCGGGCGCATCGCCTCGGCGATGAGCCGCGCCCGTGCCGAGGTCCTGGCAAAGCGCCCCGGCGGTTTGGCGCCTGCGGGCCAGTCGCGGACCTCGCTTCGATCGACGCCAAGCCGCAAAAGAAGCTGGGAGAGGCCGTATTGCGGATGCGTTTCGTCGAGTTCCCGCCACGACTCGTCGTCGAGATCGCGGTCGAGCCCGGGAAGCACGACCGCGCCGTTGGGCAAACCGGCGACCACGCCCAAGAGAGCCGCGGTGGCCGGGATCGAGCCGGTCGAACCGGCGGCGAAGATCGGATCGTCGGGCGGGCGTTCACGCCACTCCGCGGCCAACGCATCCAGCGTGCGATTGCGTCGATCGGCCGGGCCGATCGCGCCTTCTTGGCCGAGCACGCGGGGCCAGCGCGTGGTGAGCAGAGAAAGAAGAGTGAGCGTCCGCTGCCAATGTTGGGAGTGCTCCTCGGGTGCGAGCGATTCCAACCCATCGAACGACAATCGCTCGGTCTCCACTTGATCGAGCAAGCGTGCGAGTTCGCCCGCAAGCTCGATCGCCTGCTCGAGGCCGCGCTCGCCCACGCCGGCGCCTGCGCCGAGGATGGCACGCGACAGCATCAGCCGGCGGCGCAGCTCCGGGATCGCCGGCGGCAGGTCAAGCGCGGCGCCGGTCGTTTCGTCGGCGAGCAGCATCAGCTCGTCGTCGTCAACATCGCCCAGCGGCCGCAACCGCGGCAGAAGGAGCGGCTTGCCCGCGGCTTCGCGCAAGAACGCATCGCCAAGCGCCCGGCACGCGCGACGCGTCGGCAGAAACACGCTCACTCGTGATAATGCAAGCGGCTCATCGCCGATGCGGCCACGGATCCCCGTCGCCAGCGTGTCGAGGAACGGCGCATCCGGGGCGATCGTATAAATGCGCGGCGCGCGCGCATTCTCACCGGCCGCCCCCCCAGTCGGGTCGTGCATGGTCATCGGGAGGCTGCGCGCGGACGTGGCGGCCCCAGTTCGGCCTCGGCGACGGCGAGGCCATCGGGGGTACCGACGTGAAACCACTGCCCATCGTGCACGATTCCCCACAGCCGACCTTCGCCTTGCGCGCGATCCCACAGCAAGTTGAGCGAGAAAGCCGGCGAAGGAATGTCGCGCACGAGGCGCGGATGGAGAATATTGACTCCGGCGTAGACGAACGGCGCCACCTCGCCGCCCCTGCGCCGCCGCATGCGCCCCAGCGGGTCCAGAAAGAAGTCGCCCAGCCCGTCATAGCCAAAGGCGGTCGCGCCGGAATTGAGCAGCAGGAGCGCGTCCATTTTTGAATCGTCCCACGCGCTCGCCAGGCGCAGAAGCGCCGGCGTGCGGCCGTCGAGCCACAAAT
The DNA here is from genome assembly GCA_964563665.1 of uncultured Acetobacteraceae bacterium. Classification (GTDB taxonomy): domain Bacteria; phylum Pseudomonadota; class Alphaproteobacteria; order CACIAM-22H2; family CACIAM-22H2; genus CAZLYV01. The sequence continues at coordinate 1,952 of CAZLYV010000020.1, read as the reverse complement.
TATCGGCGTTGGCGACATAAAAAGGGTCGGCCCCAAGCAGCGGCAGCGCATTCGCCACGCCGCCGCCGGTCTCGAGCAGTTCGGATTCCGGCGAGAGCACGATCGGCGGCCCAATGCGCGCCGCAAGATGGGCCTCCATCTTGGCGCGATGATGGTGGACGTTGACCGCGACGCGCTCGACGCCGATCGCTTCGAAGCGATCGAGTACGCGATCGATCAGCGCACGGCCGGCGACCCGGACCAGCGGCTTGGGCAGCGTTTCGGTGTAGGGACGCATGCGCTTGCCAAGGCCGGCGGCAAGCACCATGGCGACGCGCGGAGCGGGCGGCATGCGCGATCCAGCCTGCGTCGTCATGTGGCGGCCGTTGCCCGGGGAACGACGCGTGATGCTGGCGCGACGTTGCGCTCGAACCATGCCCGCAGACGGCCAAGCGATGGGTGCGCGAGATCGCCCTCGAGCAGCCGCCAGACGCGCGCGATGTGAGCGAGATATTGCGGCTTGCCGTCGCGCGCCATGAGGCGGGTAAAGATGCCGATGATCTTGGCGTTGCGCTGCGCACCGAGTGCGCAATAGGCGGCGCGGAACCGCTGCGGATCGAGGCGCGGGAAGGCCGCGAGATAACGCGAGATCATCGTCTCGCCGAGCTGCGGCGCCATGTCGCGCCGGGCGTCCTCGATGAGCGAGACAAGATCGTAGGCGACGGGGCCGATCACGGCGTCCTGAAAATCCAGGAGCCCACAGGCGGCGATCCCGCTGCGCGCGGGCAGCGACATCAAGTTGTCGATGTGGTAGTCGCGCAGCACGAGCGTCGTGGGAACGGCGCGGGCGATCGTGAACGCCTCCTGCCACTGCGCCAGATATTCGGCGCGCGAGGCGTTCGCCGTCGGCCGTCCGGTGATCGCTGGCAGGTACCAGTCGGTAAACAGCGCCGCCTCGGCGAGCAATCGCGCATCATCGTAGGGCGGTACGGCAACGCAAACCGCCCGCGAATTGCGGTGCAGATCGATCAGCAGATCGACCGCGCGCCGAAAGAGGGCGGGTTCGTCGTCGCCCGCGGCGAGGCGGCGCGTGTAGGTGTCGTCGCCCAAATCCTCGAGCAGCAGGAGCCCGTGTTCCAGGTCTTCGGCGAGCACGTCGGGCGCGCTGTAGCCAAGCGCTCTGAGGTGCCGTGCAACGGTGGCGAACGCCCGCACGTTCTCGATCGATGGCGGCGCATCCATCAGCACCGCGCGCCGCGCGCCGTGGATGAGGCGAAAATATTTACGAAACGAAGCATCGCCGGCAAGCGGCCGCGGCGTGGCGCCGGCCCAGCCGGCGTCGGCGAGGAACGCCGCGATCGTGGCCGCGCGCTCGACTTGAGCCGGGATCGGCTGTGGCTCACGCATGAGCGTTCAGCCCAGCCAGCCGGCGAGGCCACTCGCCGCCGCCCGACAGCCGGACACGGCGCCCATCCGGCGAGGCGCCGGCAAGAAATTCGACATCGAGGCGGCGATCAGGCAGATGGCGACCGAGCCGCTCGGGCCATTCGATGAGCGAGATCGCCTCGGCGAACGCCTCCTCGATGCCGAGCTCCCAGGTCTCCTCGGGGTCGGTGAGCCGGTAGAGGTCGAAGTGCCAGACCGGGCAGCCCGGGAGATCGTAGGTCTGCACCAGGGTAAAGGTGGGGCTTGGAACTTCCCGCACCGCCTCTCCGCCGGCCCGACCGCGGATGAAGGCGCGGGCGAAGGTCGTCTTGCCGAGACCAAGCGCGCCATGAAGCGCGATGACGTCGCTTCTTCGCGCACGAAGCGCCAGCGCGCGGGCAAGGCTCTCGGTTGCGGCGAGATCACGAAGCTCGAATTCGACGGCGGGTTGCGGCGACGGCATCGGGTTCCGTGGCACTTGTAGCCGCGCCCGTCGCCGCCCGCAACCGGGCTCAAAAACCGTATTGCGCGAAGGGGTTGATCGCCCG
>CAZLYV010000019.1:6312-17957 GCA_964563665.1 uncultured Acetobacteraceae bacterium | reverse complement strand
GGAGAGCCAATCACGGGCAGTCAAGGCCGACGCATCAGAGCGCAAATGATTCTCACGAGACCGAAAATCGTGGCCAAACGCAACGTGATCGAGGGCGTTAGATTGCGCGTCGGTCAGTCGTAGGCGCCCATCACGTTTTGATCGAAATCGATAACCGCGCCGGTCATCGGTTCGGCGGCATCGCTCAGCAAGTAGACTGTAAGCGTCGCCGCGTCGTTCGGCTTGAGAAGCCGGCCGAAGGGTTGGGCAGCCTCGGCGCGCCGCAGCCAATCGGCCGGTTTGCCATCGCGTTGCTGGGTCGCGTGCTCCCCGGGCGTATCCATCCAACCGATGTTGATGCCGTTCACGCGGATGCGATCGAAACGAAGCGCGTGGGCGTTGTTTTTGGTCAGTACCGCAAGCGCACCCTTCGACGCCGCATACGCGGTGAGGAATGGTTGTCCGCCGTGGCTCGAGAAGGTGACGATATTGACGATGCTGCCCGGCCGCTTGGCCGCTTTGAGCCGCCTGACCACCTCCTGGGTGAGGATGAATGGAGCCCGGACGTTCACCGCGAACAAACGATCCCAAAGCTCGACCGAGGTGTCGTCGATCGTTCCACGATCGGTCAATCCGGCCGCGTTGACGAGGCCGTCGATATGCGTGAAGCGCCGCGCGGCGTCCGCAACGATCTTGCGGCATTGAGCCGGGTCGCCGAGCTCGGCCGCGATGAACAGGGTAGGGCAGCCTTGCGCCGAAATCTCTCTCGCCACCCGCTCGCCCCGCGTCACGTTGCGGCCGGTAATCGCCAGTCCCGCGGCACCCGAGGCGGCCGCGGCACGCGCAATCGCCTCCCCCGCGCCTTGCGTGCCGCCGGTGACGAGGACGACCTTGCCATCGAGACGAATGTCGCTCATCGGGTAATATCAGCCGCGTGGCCCAAGTCGTACCGGCCGGCCGGTCTTCCATGATTTGACCGCGGCCTCGGCAAGCACCAGCGCCTGGCGGCCATCCTCGGGCCCAACCGGCATCGGCTTGCGCTTGACCAGCGCGTCGACGAAAGCTGCCAACTCGGCGCGGTACGCCTCGGCATATCGCTCGAGGAAGAAATGGAGCGGCTTATCGGTGCTGACGGCTTTGTCGTTGGCGATCTCGACCGTCGTCGGCGTGCGGTTGCCGGCGATCAGGCGGCCCTTCGAACCATGTACCTCGATCCGCTGGTCATAGCCGTAGCTCGCGCGCCGGCTGTTGTTGATGTGGCACAGCTTCCCGGACGCGGTGCGCATGACGATCATCGTTGAATCGATATCGCCGAGCTTGGCGAGCGCCGGATCGACCAGGCAACTGCCAAGCGCGTAGACCTCGATGGGCTCCTCGCCGAGCAGCCAGCGCGCCATGTCGAAATCGTGAATCGTCATATCGCGAAACTGGCCGCCCGAGACTTTGATGTATTCGAGCGGCGGCAGGCCGGGATCGCGGCTGCTGATGATCACCTGTTCGACCGCGCCGATCTCGCCCGCCTCGAGACGCGCATGAAGCGCCTGGAAGCTGGGGTCGAAGCGCCGGTTGAAACCGACGAACATCGGAACGCCGGCCTTTTTTACAACGGCGAGGCAGGTATCGACCCGCTTCAACGACAGGTCGATCGGTTTTTCGCAGAAAATCGCCTTGCCGGCGCGCGCCGCTGCGATTGCGAGGTCGGCGTGCGTGTCGGTCGAGGAGGCGATTATCACCGCGTGCACCGCCGGATCGGCGAGCGCGACGCGCGTATCGGCCGCGGTGGCGCCGTATTTTTCGGCAAGCGCCTTGGCGGCGGCCGGATTGACGTCGACGATATAGCGCAGCCGCGCATTTCCATCGGCGGCGACGTTCTTGGCGTGAATGGCGCCGATGCGACCGGCGCCGAACTGGGCAAAATTGATCATTGTCGCCTCGAGATGTGAGTGCCGCGCCCGATGACATCGGGCCGGCGAACACGCGAGTTCAAGATGCCGGCCATGAATCGGCAAAGTGACTTGTTCCGTCAATGCATTTTCGAAGGCAGCGCGGCCGTTTCCACGCTGCTGCGGCGACCTTCCGACGAGGCGAAACGCCGGGGCGGCGACGGGAAGGCGGGCATAGGCCGTGGGCGTGGGCTGCGACAATTTTGCAGTTGCGATTAATTCTCATTTACAATAGTGTCCGCTTCGCACCCAGAAAGAATCGATTTGCGAAACCACCAGGCAATGAGTAAGGGGCTCAATAATATGAATATTTCGAGAAGGTTCGCGGTATATGGTTTAGCAGGTCTTGGGCTGGTGATCGCCACCCTCGCCCAGGCTGCGGACCCGGTTGTGGTAACCCTGACCATCAAGGATCATCGTTTCACGCCGCAGGAAGTCGAGGTTCCGGCGGGTCAGCAGATCAAGCTCGTGGTCAAGAACATGGACAAGACGCCGGAAGAGTTCGAAAGCAAGTCGCTGCGCCGCGAGAAGGTGATCCCCGGCGGGGCGGAAGCGACGATACTTGTTGGACCGCTCAAGCCCGGCAAATATACCTTCTATGGCGAATATCATGAGAGCACCGCCAAGGGTGCGCTCATCGCCAAGTAGCGAATCCCATGCTTGCTGCCGGCATCATCGTTTTTCGCGAGGTACTTGAAGCGGCGCTGATCATTGGCATCGTGCTCGCGGCGTCGCGTGGCGTGCCGGGACGCGGCCTGGTGGTTGGCGCAGGTGGCGTCGTGGGCGCGTTGGGGGCTTTGCTGGTCGCAAGCTTCGCCGGCGCGATCACCGGCGCCGCCTCGGGCTTCGGGCAGGAAATCCTTAATGCCACGATCCTGCTCATCGCCGTGGCGATGCTCGGCTGGCACAATGTCTGGATGGCGCGCAGCGGCCGCGAGATGGCGAGCGATATGCGGCTCGTCGGCGACGCGGTGCGCGCGGGCACGCGGTCGATCATCACGCTTGGCGTCGTGGTCGCGGCGGCGGTGCTCCGCGAAGGATCGGAGACCGTACTGTTCCTGTATGGAATTGCTCTTGCGGAGAATCACGGTCTGGTAACCATGATGGCCGGCGCCGCGATCGGCCTCGCGCTCGGCTGTGGGGTCGGCACGGTCGTTTACTTCGGGCTCGTCAGCATTCCCATGCGACATCTTTTTGCCGTGACCAGCCTGATCGTGGTGCTGTTGGCGAGCGGATTGGCGGCGAATGCCGCGGGGCTGCTCGCCGCCGCCGGATTTCTCCCGACTCTTGGCGAGGAGATCTGGGATACGTCGCACTGGCTTTCCGAGGAAAGCTTGATCGGGCAGATCCTGCACACCCTGGTCGGATATATCGAGCGGCCGTCCGGGGTACAGCTCCTGTTCTATGCCGCGACGGGCGGCACGATCGCCCTGCTGATGCGCCGCTTTGGCGCGAACGCGACAACCCTCAAGCGTACCGCGGGTTGAGCCCTCGTAGCAGCGCCTCCCCACCCACACCCCTACAAAATACCGCCGAGCGCGTGATAAGGTTTTGATCGACCGGCGCACCGTCGTGTCGACCGAAAACGCACCACGCCGGTGACGGCCGAGCCGGCCGAAAATCAACCGCACCGGCTGCAGGGGAAGGATCCGCCGATGGCTTCAGTTCGCTTGACCATGGCCGAGGCCCTGGTCCGATATCTCTCGGTCCAACAGGTCGATATCGGCGGACGAACGCTGCCATTATTCGGTGGGGTATTCGCGATCTTCGGCCACGGCAACGTGGTGGGCCTTGGGCCGGCGCTACACGCGGCGCGCCGCGTACTGCCGACGATGCGCGCGCATAACGAGCAGGCGATGGCCCACGCGGCGATCGCGTTTGCCAAGACGTGGGCGCGGCGCCGGATGATGGCGTGTACGACGTCGATCGGTCCGGGCGCCACCAACATGGTGACCGCGGCGGCGGTTGCACATCTCAACCGGCTGCCGCTCTTGCTGCTGCCTGGCGATATCTTTGCCAGCCGACGCCCCGACCCGGTTTTGCAGCAGGTCGAGGATTTTAGCGACGCCACTGTCTCAGCCAACGATTGTTTCCGCCCGGTCTCGCGCTTCTGGGATCGGCTGACGCGCCCCGAGCAGCTTCTGGCCAGCCTGCCCCACGCGCTGCGCGTACTCACCGACCCGGCCGAGTGCGGACCGGTCGTGCTCGCGCTGCCGCAGGACGTCCAGGCGGAAAGCTATGATTACCCGCGCGCGTTTTTCCGCCCGCGGGTGCATCGGCTGCGCCGACCCGAGCCCGACGGCAACCAGCTCGCTCAGGCGGCGGCCGCGCTCAAAGCTTCGCGCCGGCCGCTGATCATCGCCGGCGGCGGCGTCAAGTACGCGCTGGCCGAGGATCGGCTCGCCGATTTCGCGCTCAAACGCAGCATTCCCGTTTCGGAGACACAAGCCGGCAAAGGCAGTCTCGCCTGGGACCATCCGGCAAATGTGGGCGCGATCGGGGTCACCGGATCGAGCGCGGCGAATGCTCTCGCCGCCGAAGCCGATTTGGTGCTTGCGGTCGGAACCCGGCTTGGCGATTTCGCCTCGGGCTCGCGCGCGCTCTTGCGAAACCCGGCGGTCACGGTGATCGGCCTCAATGTCGCCGGCTTCGATGCCGGCAAGCACGGCGCGCTCGCTCTGGTCGCCGATGCGCGCGCCGGGCTCGCGGCGTTGGACGGCGCGCTTGGGCGCTGGCGCGGCTCGCGCGGCTGGATTGCCGGGGCGCAACGGCGCATACGCGCCTGGCAGAGGGTCGTCGACCGGGTGACGGCGCCGCCCGGCAACAACGTGCTGCCGAGCGACGCCCAGGTGCTTGGCGCGGTCAACCGCGCCGCCGGGCGGCGCAGCATCATGGTATGCGCGGCGGGCGGCCTTCCGGGCGAGCTTCACAAACTTTGGCGGGCCGGCGACAGCACGGCCTATCACGTGGAATACGGCTATTCGTGCATGGGCTACGAAATCGCCGGCGGGCTTGGCGCAAAGCTGGCCGCGCCCGAGCGCGAGGTCTACGTGCTGGTCGGCGATGGAAGCTACCTGATGATGAACTCGGAGATCGCCACCTCCGTGGCGCTCGGCCAAAAGCTCATCATCGTCGTGCTCGACAACCGTGGTTTTGGCTGCATCAGCCGCCTGCAGCAGGCCAGCGGCGGCGCCCCGTTCAACAATCTGATTTCGCCACGCGCCCCATGGGTCGATTTTGCTCAGCATGCCCGGAGCCTCGGCGCGATCGCCGAGAAGGTCGGCGGAATCGGCGAGCTCGATACGGCGTTGGCGCGAGCCCGCCGGTCGAAGAAGACCCACGTCATCGTCATCGACACCGATCCGACCATTTCGACGCCGGAAGGCGGAGCGTGGTGGGACGTCGCGGTCACCGACAGGCCGCGCAGCCGCGCCCAACGCCGCGCCCGCACCGCCTACGAGCGCGCGCGCCGGGCGCAGCGCCTGGGGGGCTAGCGATGGCGGTTCGCCTGGCGATCAATCCGCTCACCTGGACCAACGACGATATGCCGGAGCTTGGCGGCGATACGCCGCTCGAAGTCTGCCTGAGCGAAGCGAAGCAGGCCGGCTACGACGGCGTCGAGCTTGGCAACAAGTTCCCCCGGCGGGCGGATACGCTGCGTCCGATTCTGGCGCGCCATGACTTGGCGCTCGCATCGGGCTGGTACGGGGCGAAGCTGCTGGCCCAAACTGCGCGCGAAGAAATCGAGTCGATGGAGCCGCACCTGGACCTGCTCGCGGCGATGGGATGCCAGGCGATGGTTTTCGCCGAGGTGACCGGTTCGGTGCATGGCGAACGCAAGACGAGCCTCAGCTATCGTCCCCGGCTTCGCGCCGACGACTGGAAGCGGCTTGGCGACCGGATGACCGAAGTCGCGCGCCATACGCTGCGGCATGGCGTTCGGCTGGCCTATCATCACCACATGGGAACGGTGATCGAGACCGAAGAGGAGATCGGCCACCTGATGGCGGCGACGGGGCCGGAGGTGGGCTTGCTGCTCGACACCGGCCACCTCGCATACGCCGGCGGCGATCCGGTGGCGCTGGCTGAGCGGCACGGTCCGCGAATTGCGCACGTCCATTGCAAGGACGTGCGGGCGGACGCGCTGGCGACTGCCAGAGCGGGCAAGTGGAGCTTTCTCGATGCCGTTCTCGCCGGCGTGTTCACCGTTCCCGGAGACGGATGCATCGATTACGCCTCGCTGCTTCCCGTGCTCAAGTCGCACCGATACGACGGCTGGCTGGTGGTCGAGGCCGAGCAAGATCCAGCCCAGGCGCATCCGCTCACCTATGCGCGTATGGGTCACGACTACCTGCGACCGCTGGCGCAGAGGGCCGGGCTGTGATTGCGAAGGCTTCAAGAGATCGCGCGGACCCGCTGGTGATCGCGGGCTCGTCGGCCGCTGTTTTTGCTTGAAATTCCGCACCACGGGTTCATTATTCGAATCGCTTCATTACGGAATTGTGACAGTGGGTTAGCACGCGGGCGCGGACCCGTTCGGCGGGGATTGATCCCGCTTCGATAAGACCCGCCCACTTGCGGAGCGCTTGGCCATCTCTGCGACGGTTGTTCTGATTCATCTATTCGGGGGCGTGGCGCTCCTGCTGTGGGGCTTGCGCATGGTGCGAACCGGCGTCATGCGCGCCTATGGCGGCGACCTGCGCCATTACATCGGCATCGGCATGCGCCGATCGCTGAGCGCGTTCGCCGCCGGACTCGGCGTCACCGGCATTCTGCAAAGCAGCACCGCAACCGTGCTGATGACCGCATCGTTCGCCGAACGCGGGCTGATGGCGACGGCGCCGGCGCTTGCCGTCATGCTTGGCGCCGATGTCGGCACGTCGCTCGTGGCGCAGGTACTGTCGTTCAATCTCGGCATAGCGTCGCCGCTGCTCATCATCATTGGCGTCATGGCATTCTCGACCGGCAGCGCCACGCGTCGGCGCGATCTTGGCCGCGCGGTGATCGGAATCGGGCTGATGCTGCTTGCGCTTCAACTGATCGTCGAGGCCTCCGCGCCGATCCGCGAATCGAGCATCGTGCAGGAGATCGTTTCCGGGATCGCCGGCGAGCCAATGCTGGCGCTGCTGCTTGCCGCGGGGCTCACCTGGCTAGCGCACTCGAGCCTCGCCGTGATCCTGCTGCTGATCTCGCTCGCCGGGATTGGGGTCGTGCCGATTGGGCTGGCGCTGACGATGGCGCTGGGCGCCAATCTCGGCGGCGCCATGCCGGCGGTGATGGCGACCTGGCACGGCGATATTGGGGCGCGCCGGGTGACGCTCGGCAACCTTGCATTCCGCCTCATCGGCTGCCTGATCGCGCTGCCGCTCCTGGCCACGGTTCAGCCGTGGCTTGGCGCGCTTGCCGCCGACGCCGGCCGGCAGGTGGCGAATTTCCACACTGGCTTCAATCTCGTACTCGCGGTCATTTTCCTTCCGTTCGTCCGCCCGATCGCGCGTTTTATCGAGAAGGTTCTGCCGGCGTCCGACGTGGTCGAGGATCCATCGAAGCCGCGCTATCTCGATTCCGCGGCGATCGAATCCCCGGCGTTGGCCCTCGCCGCCGCGGCGCGTGAGACCTTGCGCATGGGCGATACGCTCGAGCGCATGCTGCGCGAAACCCTACGTGTCTTCGAGACCGACGATCGCAAGCTCGCCGAGGAGGTCTGCCGGCAGGATGATATCGTCGACAAGCTTCACGAAGCGATCAAGCTGTACCTGACGCAGGTAAGCCGCGAGGCGCTGGGCGAGACCGACAGCCGCCGCTGCATGGAGATCATCGCCTTCACCACCAACCTCGAGCACGTCGGCGATATCATCGACAAGAACCTGATCGAGCTCGCGGTGAAGAAACTAAGAAACCGACTGCGCTTCTCGGATGAGGGGTTCCGCGAGATCGCCGAGATGCACGGCCAGGTGCTAAGCAACCTCAAGCTCTCGCTCGCCGTGTTCATCGCCGGCGACGTCAAGATGGCGCGCCAGCTGCTCGAAGAAAAGGTGCAGTTCCGGGATCGCGAGCGACAAGCCGGCGAGCGGCATCTCGAGCGCCTGAGGAGCGGCAGGATCGAGAGCATCGAAACGAGCTCGTTGCATCTCGACATCCTGCGCGACCTGAAGCGCATCAACTCGCATCTCACTTCGGTCGCCTACCCGATCCTCGAACAGGCGGGTGAGCTTGCGGCGAGCCGATTGCGCCAGGCGGCGTTGTAATCGATCGCGTGTGCGAGAAGCTCACGGGCTTCCCGCCGACCACATCAGGTGTCGCTGTTCTTCGGAACCACCGTTACGCCATGATCCGCCAGCCGCAACCAGACCCGGGTTCCCGGGGTCAGCGGCCGCATAATCGCGCGATCGACGACAAATAATTCACCCAGTCGGGTGGACAGCGTGTACTCCATGTGCGTTCCGAGGTAGGCCGCTTTGACAATCGCGGCGGCGATCGCCGGCAGGTTTGTCGGTTCGACTTCGATCACAAGCGATTCGGGCCGGATCGCGACCGTGACTTCGCCGGGCGGCATTTGGCGATGGGGAAGCTCGATCGTCATCTCGCCAATCTTCACCGGCGCCCGTTCTCCGGCGGCGGGCCCAAGCTCCGCCGTCACCAGATTGGCGTCGCCAATGAAGTCGGCGACGAACAGATTCGCCGGATGCTCGTAAAGCTCGCGAGGAGCGCCGCTCTGTGCGATCGCCGCGTTCGACATGACGATGATGCGATCGGATACGGCGAGCGCCTCCTGCTGGTCGTGGGTCACATAGGCCACCGTCAGGTTGAGCTTGCGCTGCAGCTCGCGAATGTCCTCGCGCACCTTGCGGCGAAGCTTGGCGTCGAGATTGGAAAGCGGCTCGTCGAACAGCAAAACCTGCGGCTCGAGGACAAGGGCGCGCGCCACCGCGACCCGCTGTTGCTGGCCGCCCGACAGTTCCGATGGCAGACGTTCGTCGAACCCCTTGAGCCCGATGAGCGCAAGCTTTTCGCGCGCGATCGCATGCGCCGCCGCCTTCCCCATGCCGCTCACGCTCGGCCCATACGCCACGTTCTCGATCACCGTCATGTGCGGGAAGAGGGCATAGGACTGGAAAACCATCGAGACGTCGCGCTCGGCGGCGGAAAGTCGGGTCACGTCGCGCCCACCAATCAGGATCTGTCCCTCGCTCGCAATTTCGAGACCGGCGATAAGCCGTAGAGTCGTCGTCTTGCCGCAGCCCGAGGGTCCGAGCAGGGTCACCAGCGCGCCGGGCTCGATGGTGAAGCTGACGGCGTCTACCGCCGTAACGGTCCCGTAGCGCTTGGTGACGGCACGAAATTCAACCGAGGCCGGTCCATTCTTCGCCATGACGTCGCGATCCCCCTAACGTCCGGTTTCTATTTCGGTTGGCTTCCGACTTCCTTCTCCCAGCGCTCGATCAGCCGTTTGCGCTCGGCGGATGCGCCGTATTTCGCGAAGTCGTAGTCGATCAGCTTGATCTCGGAAAGCTTCGGCGCCTGCGGCGGTACGCTTGCATTGACATTCGAGGGCACCTGATACGACTTGGCGCGGGCGCCGGTGTTTTGGCCCGCGGGCGATAGCGCAAATTCGTACCATTTCTTCGCGTTATCGAGGTTGCGCGCGCCCTTGATGATGCTCATCGAGCCGATCTCGTAGCCGGTGCCCTCGCAAGGCGCCGCGACCTTGAGAGGAAAACCCTCGATCGCCTCGGCAACCGCGTCGTGGAGAAACATGATTCCAACCGCCGTCTCGCCGCGCGCCGCGTTGCGCGCCGGCGCTGGTCCTGAGCGGGTATACTGGCTGATATTCTGGTGGAGTTTCTTCAGATAGGCGAAGGCCTGATCCTCGCCCATGAGCTGGGTCAGCGTGGCGACCGCGGTATAGGCGGTGCCCGAGGAGGCGGGGTTCGACATCTGAACCTCATCTCGGTAGGGCGGCGTGATGAGGTCGGACCAACAGCGTGGCGCCGCGAGCTTCTTGGCCGCGAGCTGCTCGGTGTTGTAAGCGAAGCCGAGCGCACCGGCGTAGATGCCGACCGTGCGGTAGCCCGATTGCTGCGCCTGACGCTGCGCCCAGGGGTGGAGCTGCGTAACGCTGGACGAGCGGTATTCCTCGCTGAACCCGGCCTCGGCGGCTTGCAAATGCGGATCGCCCGTACCGCCCCACCAGATGTCGCCGCGTGGATTGGTCGCCTCGGCGCGAATTTGGGCGAAGGTTTCACCCGAGCCTTTTTGCAAGATCGTCACCTTGACGCCGCTTGCCCGCTCGAATTCGGTCGCCATCAAGTTGCACCAATCGACCAACACGCTGCAATAGACGATGAGCTGCCCCTGCGCGCGGGCGGCCGTCGGGACGGCGCCGAGCACGGCGGCCGAGAGAGAAGCGGCGAGGGCGGTGGCGAATGGTCGGTGCGTTGGCATGGCGTGTTCCTCGTATTCGAATGATTATGACAAGGGGCCTTATCCCGCGCCTTGCAGGCTGAGCTCGCCGCCCGCGGTGCGGCGGCCCAAGCGCCGTTCGCCAACCGCGACCTGGATGAACAGGATCGCAAAAAGCATGACGACGATGAGGACCGACGAGTAGGCGATGGCGAGTCCGTATTCGCCGTTCTCGACCCGGCCGACGATGTAGGCCGTCGCCATGTTGTATTCGGCGGTCACCAGGAAGATGACCGCGCTCACCGCCGTCATGGCGCGCACGAAGCTGTAGACGAGGGCGGCGACAAGGGCGGGCCGCAACAGCGGCAGCACCACGCGGCGGACCGTGGTGAACGAGCCTGCGCCCAAGGTCAGCGAGGCTTCATCCAGGCTCTTGTCGATCTGGCTCAAGGTGGCGATGCCGGCGCGCACGCCGACCGGCATATTGCGGAAGACGAAACAGATGATGAGGATGATGCCGGTCCCGGTGAGTTCGATCGGCGGTACGTTGAAGGCGAGGATGTAGCTGACGCCGATCACCGTTCCCGGAATCGCGAAGCTCAGCATGGTGCCGAATTCGAAGCTGCGCTGGCCGGCGAAGCGCTGGCGGGTCAGCAGGTAAGCCGTGAGCAACCCGACCGTGGCGGTGAGCGGCGCCGAGACGGCGGAAATATAGAGCGTCGTCCAGAACGAATCCCACGCCGCCCCGGTGAAATGCAAACCATTTGCGGTGCGCTCAACCGAAAATCCGGTCAAGTAATGGGCCAGCGTAAACCCGTGATCCCGGCCGACTATCTTGACGAAGCCGCCAAACAGAATCATCGCGTAGATCACCAGCGTGAGCAGAGCCCAGGGGATGGCGGTTCCATAGCACAACCATTTGAGGCCGCCGGGAAGCGGCGCCGGCAAGCCAGCATCGCCCTTGCCGGTCACCGTGGTATAGACGCGCTTTCCGAGCCAGCGATGCTGGGCATAGAAGGCGCTCAATGTGAAGCCGAGCAGGATGATCGCCAGCACCGCGGCGCGCCCCTGGTCGTGCGCCGCGCCCACGACGGCGAAGAAGATCTTGGTCGCCAGTACCTCGTAGTTTCCGGCAAGCACCAGGGGATTTCCGAAATCGGCCATGCTCTCGACGAAGCCGAGCAGGAAGGCGTTGGCGACGCCGGGGCGCATCAGCGGCCACGAGACGGTAGAGAAAGTGGTCCAGCGGCTAGCACGGAGCGTCTGCGCGGCCTCTTCGAGCGACGGACTGATTCCCTGGACCACTCCGATCAGGACCAG
>CAZLYV010000019.1:0-6212 GCA_964563665.1 uncultured Acetobacteraceae bacterium | reverse complement strand
TCCGACGACGACGGCGAGGAACAACGTATTCCACGCCACGCCGCAACGCAGACTGGAGTAAACGCAATCGAGTCCCCAGACCGACTGGTCGAAGAATTTGCCCACGAACTCCTTAATCGAAATATTGCCCGCGTTGTCGCGGAATGCACTCGCCAGGACCTGGATGATCGGGAAGAAAACGAAAATCGCGATGAGCGCGATGACCGTGGCGACCGAGCCGGTCACAAAAGCGTCGCCGCGGCAAAATCCCTTCGCTGCAAGGCCATAGCTAAGCAGCATCAGAAACGCCGCCGCGGTGGCAAGCGCGCCGTATCCCATGCCCGCCTGCTTTGGGCCGGGTGCGCCAAGCAGATCGGCAAGCCACGGGTAGGCCCAGCCCCGATGGTCGATGGCGAAGCCCTGCGCGAAAAAAAAGGCGAAGCCAAGAATCCCGGCGCTCACCAACAGGCTCGCCGCACGTGGATCGTCGCGGGAGCGCCCGAGGGCGGCGAGCGGCAGGGCGAGCGCCGCTGCCGGGGGTAGAAGCCACCAGCGATCGAATACCAGCCCCTGAAGCAGCCCGCCGGCAGTCGCCTGCTGCGGGTAGCCGGCAAGCCAACCGAGAGTAAAGAAATTGCCGCCCTCGAGCCCGTACCACGGCAGAATCGCATAGGCGATCCAGCCGAACATCAGCCAGAGGGCGGCAGTCCGTGTCATCGTTGACGGCGTCGCCCGAAGGCGTCGAGCGTCACTTCGGCAGGTTCTTCACCTCGTTGTCCCACTTCGACAGCAACCGCTTGCGCTCGTCCGACGAGCCATACTTTGCGAAGTCGTAGGCTATCAACTTGATGTCGGCGAATTTGGGTGATTCCGGTGGTACCGGCGTGTTTTTGTTCGAGGGTAGCTGGAACGATTTGTTCTCGGCGGCAAGCTTCTGCGCGGCAGGGGTGAGCGCCCAGTCATAGAACTTCTTGGCGTTTTCAAGGTTGCGGGCGCCCTTGACGATGCTCATCGAGCCGATTTCGTAGCCCGTCCCCTCGCACGGCGCCACGACCTTGATCGGCGCGCCGCCGGCCGCCATCGTCACCATGTCGTGCATGAAAGTAATGCCGGCCAGCGTCTCGCCCAGCGCCGCCGCCTTGGCGGGTGCGGCGCCCGACTTGGTGTACTGGTTGATGTTCTTGTGCAGCTTCTTCAGATAGTCGAACCCTTTGTCCTCGCCCATGATCTGCACCATGGTGGCGAGCAGCGTGTATGACGTTCCAGACGAATTCGGATCGGCCACCTGCACGTCGTCCTTGAGCTTGGGATCGAGCAGATCGGCCCAGCACTTCAGTGCGGCGAGTCCGCGCTTCTTTAACAATTCCTCATTGTAGCCGAAGCCGAGCGCACCGGCGTAGACACCGACGGTCTTGAACTTCGCCTGCTCGGCCTGCTGCACGGCCCAATCGTAAAGTTGCCCCATCAGCGGCGACTTGTAGGGAATCGTCAAATCCTCCTCGGCCGCCTGAAGATGCGGATCGCCGGTCCCCCCGAACCACACATCGCCCCGGGGGTTCGACGCTTCCGCCTTGATCTGGGCATAATTTTCACCCGAGCTCTTACGGGTCATCGCGACCTTGATGCCCGTCTCCTTCTCGAACGCCGTGACGACGGCGCGGCACCATTGCTCCTCGGGCGTGCAATAGAGGACGAGATTGCCTTGCGCCCGCGCATGGCCTGGCGCGAAGGCGATGATGGCGGCAAGGCTGGCCGCCGCGAGTACGATCCGCCGTAAGTCGATTATGCCGTGCATGTCATTCCTCCCTTTCACTTTGATTGCTGATCGACCGCGCCCGAGCCTTCGCCCGAAACGGCGGTCGAACGCTCACTCTTGACCGATACCTGTGACCATTGCCAGAGCATCCTTTATCCCGGGCGCCGCGGCAATGACCGGATTGCCCTGGGCCAATCCGTCATTGGCCAGAAAATCGTTGGTCCAGCCGCCGGCCTCCTGCACCATCAGCAATCCGGCAAGCGCGTCCCACGAGTTGATATGCAGCTCGCAATATCCATCCTGCCGCCCATCGGCGACGTAAGCGAGCCCAAGCGCACCGGAGCCCGAGCGTCGGAAGCTGCTGCCCGCCGCAATGATGCGGCCAAGCGCCTCAAGATAGGCGACCGCCGGCCGACGGGTCGACCAGCCGAGCTCGATCACCGCGCGCGAAAGATCGCTGGTGTCGCTCACCTTCATCGGATTGCTATTGAGGAGCGCGCCCCCGCCGCGCCGCGCCGTGAACAGCTCGTCGGCCATCGGGTCGTAGATCGTGCCCAACACCGTCTCGCCCTCGCGCACGAAGGCGATCGAGATGCAGAAATGCGGGATACCGCGGGCGAAATTGGCGGTGCCGTCGATCGGATCGATCACCCACACTTGCGGACTGAAATGGCCGCCGCCTTCCTCGCCGAAGAAGGTATCGTCCGGAAACGCTTCGCCGAGCCGTGCGACGACGAGGCGCTCGACCTCGCCGTCGGCCGCGGTGAGGTAATCTTGCGGCCCTTTGAATTTGAGCCCGATTTCGGCGCGATTTTGATAGCGCCGGCGCGCAAGTTCACCGGCCTCGCGCGCGACCGCGCATGCGGCAAGGTACCTCCGCTCGAGCCCGCGTTTTCCCATGTTCGTCACGTCGCGACCCTTCACTTTGCTTAAGTCATCGTCGGCATGACGAACTCGGCGCCGGCGCGGATGCCGGTCGGCCAGCGGGCGGTCATCGTCTTCAGCTTGGTGTAGAAGCGAACGCCCTCCGGCCCGTGCATGTGGATGTCGCCGAACATCGAACGCTTCCAGCCGCCGAAGCTGTGAAAGGCAAGGGGCACCGGGATCGGCACGTTGATGCCGACCATGCCGATTTTCGCTTGATTGGCGAATTCGCGCGCGGCGTCGCCGTCGCGCGTGAAGATCGCCGTGCCGTTGCCGAATTCGTGGTCGTTGACCAGCTTGAGGGCGCCATTGAAGTCGGCGGCGCGGACGACCGCGAGCACCGGCCCGAATATTTCCTCCTTGTAGATCCGCATCGCGGGCTGCACCTCGTCGAACAAACATCCGCCAAGGAAATAGCCCTTTTCGTAGCCCTGCAGCTTGAGGCCACGCCCGTCGACCACCAGCTTGGCGCCTTCTTTGACGCCGAGATCGACGTACGAACGGACCTTGTCGAAATGCGCCTTGGTGACGAGCGGCCCCATCTCCGCCTCGGGATCGGTGCCCGGTCCGACCTTGAGCTTGCGCACGCGAGGGCTCAGGCGCTCGATCAGCGCATCGCCCGCCTTGCCCACGGCGACCGCAACCGAAATTGCCATGCAGCGCTCGCCGGCCGAGCCGTAAGCGGCGCCCATCAGCGCGTCGGTTGCCTGCTCGAGGTCGGCATCGGGCATCACCACCATGTGATTCTTGGCCCCGCCCAGCGCCTGGACCCGCTTACCCGCGGACGTTCCGGTGCGATAGATGTATTCGGCGATCGGCGTCGAGCCGACGAAGCTCACCGCCTGTACGCGCGGGTCGGCGAGAAGCGCATCGACCGCTTCCTTGTCGCCGTTGACGATGTTCAACACGCCGGCCGGAAGCCCCGCTTCGCTAAAAAGTTCGGCCAGCCGAAGCGGGCATGACGGATCCTTTTCCGACGGCTTCATCACGAATGTATTGCCGCAGGCGATGGCGAGCGGGAACATCCACATCGGCACCATCGCCGGGAAGTTGAACGGCGAGATGCCGGCGCAAACGCCGAGCGGCTGGCGGACCGACCACGAATCGATTCCGCGCCCGACGCCTTCGGTGAACTCGCCCTTGAGCAGGTGCGGGATGCCGCAGGCGAACTCGACGACTTCGAGACCGCGCGTGATCGATCCCTTGGCGTCGGAGAGGATCTTGCCGTGCTCGGACGTGATGAGCCGCGCCAGCTCGTCCATGTTTCGCTCGACCATTTCCTTGAAGCGGAACATCACCCGCGCGCGCTGGAGCGGCGGCGTGGCCGCCCAGGCCGGCAACGCCGCGGCGGCGGCGGCAATCGCGGCCCCGACCTCGGAGGCGGCGGCAAATGGAACGCGTGCCGCAAGCTCGCCGGTCGCGGGATTGTAGACATCGCCGAACCGGCCGCTCGTACCGGAAGTCCGAGCGCCATTGACGTAGTGATGCAGCGTGGCAGTCATGCGACGGTCTCCTTGGTGCTCCGACGCGCGCGCCAGAGGTCGATGACGCGCGTGTAGTTTCGTGAAATGGCGGCGACGGCCGCCCGATCGTCGATATTACCCGCGAACCAGGCTTCGGCCACATCCCAGAATATATGACGGCCGACGGCAAAGCCGCGGGCGAGCGGTTCGTCGCCGACCGCCGCAAACGCCTTCGCCAACCCGGCCTCGCCGGCGTCGATCCCGAGCACCAGGAAGCCCCGGCAATGCGGATCGCGCGCGCGGATCGTCGTAGCGATCGCCCGCCACTCGGACTCGGACGATAGCGGCGGCAACTTCCACCAATCGGGCTGAATGCCGAGGTCATAGAAACGCGAGATGGCCCGGACGAGCGCATCGGCCGGATCGCCTGCCTGCGTCGGCGCGATCACCTCCAGCAACAGCTCGTGTCCGGTGCCGACACAGGCCCGGAAGAGCGCGGCGACCCGCGTCTCCTGGGTTTCGCGTAAAGCGGGCGGGTCGTCCGGGTGATAGGTAACGAGGCACTTCGCCACATGCTCGGCCGGCCAGGTTCGCAAGGTCAGCGCCGGATCGGGTCCGCCCTCGAATTCGAGCGGCACGGCGCCCGGCCGCTCGACTGGTCGTGCCAGCCATAAGCCGGTTCCCGAAAGCGCATTAAGCGTATCGCGCCCGAAGCGATCGTCGATGATCGCGCCCGCTCCGGGAAGGTTCCCGGCGCCGGCTCGTACTGCCTTGCCGATGAGCGCCTTGAAGCGGCCGATCGATCCATCGGGCGCGCCGCGCGCGCGGGCGAGCTTCTCGAATTGGGCGCGATGGTCGAACGCAAGCGCGCAGATCTGCGGCCATGCTTGGCGGCCGGTGGTGACGCGATGAAGGTAAGCGATCCGGGCATCCGCATGCACCTGGCGCAACGTCTTGGCGCGCGCGAGGTAATCGGTGAGCTCGGTCCAACTCGGCATCGCCGGGGCGCAGCCGTGTCGCGAAACGACCAGCGCGCCGCAGGCATTGGCGTAGGTGCAATTGGTCGACCAGTCGGCCCCGGTCAGCCAGCCGCGCAGCAGCCCCGCCATGAAGCCGTCGCCGGCGCCGAGCACGTTATAGACTTCGACCGGGAAGCCTACGCCGGCGATGCCGTCCTCGATGCGATTTGGAATCGCGCCGGTAAAAACCACGCAACCTTGGGGGCCGCGTTTGACCACCAGGGTCGCGCGCGTGATTTCGCGTAAGCGTCGCAGCGCCGCGAGCGTATCGCTCGAGCCGCCGGCGATATGGATTTCTTCCTCGGTGCCGACGATGAGATCGCACGCCGGCACGATCGACTGCAGGTGCTGCGTCACGTTATTGGATGCGACGAAGCGTTGCTCGCCAGCCCCGTGTCCGGTCAGGCCCCAGAGGACCGGGCGATAGTCGATGTCGAGTACGATCTTGGTTCCGGCTTCGCTTGCATGGCGCATCGCGGTGCGGCTCGTGCGATCGACATGCGCGGTGGAGAAATGGGTACCCGTCACCACCAGAGCCTTCGCCGATGCGATGAACTCGGGCGCAAAATCCTCCGGCGACACCGCCATGTCGGCGCAGTTCTCGCGATAAAATATGAGCGGAAACGTGTCCGGGTCGCGGATGCCGAGAATCACCAGCCCGGTCAGCCGCGCGGGATCGGTCTTGACGTGGCTCACGTCGACGCCCTCGGCGGCGAGGGTCTCGCGCACGAATCGGCCCATGTGCTCGTCGCCGACGCGGGTCAACATCGCCGGTTTGAGCCCGAGCCGCGCGGCGCCTACGGAAATATTTGCCGGACAACCGCCGAGGTACTTGGCGAAGCTCGACATGTCCTCGAGCCGGCCACCGACCTGCTCGCCATAGAGATCGACGGCGGCGCGGCCGAGCGCGATGAAGTCGAACCGGCGGTTTGCCGTGCTCGCGTCAGGCATCGGGCGGAAGACCCTTCGGCCGCCACACCTGGGCGTCCTTCTCCATCGTCCAACGGTGCTCGGCCGTGAACTCGGGCACGGTGTAGGGATTGTCGGGCAGGTGACGGATTACCCAGGCGT
>CAZLYV010000018.1:8199-19121 GCA_964563665.1 uncultured Acetobacteraceae bacterium | reverse complement strand
CGGAATCACGCCGTGGCGGACGAGAAAATCGATGATCACCAAATTGCAGTTGAATTTGAATTCGCGGGTGTCGCGGACCACCGTCGCCACCTTGTCGATCGGCCAGAGAAAAAATTCCTGGATTTCGCCGTCGCGATTGACCGGCGTAAAATCTCCGGGCAGTTCGAGATCATAACAGAACTGGACGTCCGGCTTGAGCCCGTCGGCGGCTTCGACGCAATAGGTGATCGCGCCCACCGCGACCGCGTGGCCGGCGAGTTCGGCGGGAATGCCGGCCTCCTCCTCGCACTCCTTGATCAGGTTTTCGAACAGGCCAAGCCCGATCGGTTGACCGCCGGCGACGGTATTGTCGAGCATGCCGGGATAGGTCGGCTTGTCGCTGGCGCGCCGCGCGATCCACATGTGGAGCCCATCCGCGCGCCGCACATAGCCGTTCATGTGGACGCCATAGGCGCGCACGCCGAAATGCGGGATCGCCGCCCGCTCCATCTGAAGAAGCGGCGGTGCGCCGAACGTGGTCGTCACCGGGTACGGCTCGTCGCGCACGCCGGTCACGACCCCCTCGGCCACGAGTCGGCGAACCACGCGATCGACCGCCTCGCTCCGCGCCGTGAAATCCTCAAGCGCCGGGGCGAGGACAACGGCATCCTCGGCCACATCGAAGACGTCGCCAAATGCGGCGAGCCGCCGCGCGAGCGCGTGCCGGATCCAGCCCACGCGCGTACCGGCGACGACGAACGGCCGGAAGCGCGAAAGGTCATGGGCGTTGCACTCGGCGATGCGATCGAGGAAGGACATGGCTCCCGATTAGTGATCGCCGTAATGGCCTTCGATCGACGCGATCAGCAGACGATCGCTTTCGACGCGGTAGATCAACCGGTCCCGCTGATTCAACCGTACGGACCACCAACCGGCGAGATCGCCGACCAGCGGTTCCGGCTTGTGCAATCCGCGAAACGGCTCATGTACGATATGCGATACGACCTCGACGACGCGGTCAAGCAGATCCGGCTGCCGTTTGGCGAGCCGCGCCAATTGCCGGCGCGCCTCGCGCGAGAAGGCGGGCTTTAGCATCGGCGGGCGCGTCCCGGCCAAGCGGGATTCTAGCGCCGGATCAGTTTTTCGAGCGCATCGCGCGTCACCGGACTCAATGTCTTGAAGTCGCGCGCCTTCCTGATCCGGGTTCGCGCACCCGGGATCGACGCGATATGAAGCGTCTCCTGGATCGCGTCCCAGTCCTCGGCCGCGAGCACGATGACGTCTCCGCCACGGCGATGAATGCGCGTCGGCTTGCGGCTTCGCCGCACCTGGTCGCACAAATGCTTCAGCCGGTTTCGTGCTTCGGAATAGGTAACGACCGTCATCAATGGCCTCTTGGACAGGAAGTTGTACATATTTGCCACATGGCACGGCTGGCGGTCAACCACCGCCATTGACATGGGATGGCCGCCCACGCAATAGGTGCGGCAGCGCGACAACGTAATCCTCCGTCCATGCTCGATGTCATTCTCGCACGGTGCGCCGAGGCGCTGGTTGCGGCCGAATCCCTGCTCGCCACGGCGAAGAGCGCGCTTACCAAGCGCGTGGCGCCCGCCGGCAGAGTCGATGCTGCCGGCATGGAGCGGCATCAGTTCGCTGCCCACGGATTTGCCTGGATGGCGACCTACGTCGCGGCTCTGCGTCAGATGCTCGGATGGGCGGGGCGGCTGGATGGCGCGGGAAAGTTCGGCGAGCGCGAGCGGCTCATCTTGCAGGCGGCGTTCGGGGAATATCTCGCCCAGCTCGCCGGCGGCATCGCGATGGCGCAAGGCGAGATCGTGCGCCCGGTCGATCTTGGCATCGCCGGCGCGGCCACGGCATTTATCGCCGTCCCCGCCGTGGCGCAGGCGATCAACCAGGGCAACAGCGATGAGGTCCGCGCGCGGATCGCCGAGCTCATGCAAGCGGCCGATACCGGCGAACCGGGCCTGGACGATCCCACTCTCGGCATGATCGCCGACCAGTTTCAACGCTTCGCCGCGGCGAAAATCGCGCCGGGGGCGCAAGACTGGCATCGCCGCGACGCGCTCATCCCGCTCGAAATCGTCGCGGAAATGTCGGAGCTCGGAGTCTTCGGGCTGACGGTCCCCGAGGAGTTCGGCGGGCTCGGGCTCGGCAAGGTGGCGATGTGCGTCGTGACCGAAACATTGTCGCGCGCCTCGCTCGCCGCGGGCTCGCTCGCCACGCGCTCCGAGATCGCGGCCGAGCTCATTCGTCTCGGCGGCACGCCGGCGCAAAAGGAGAAGTTCCTGCCACGGATCGCCAGCGGCGCATGCCTGCCCACGGCCGTGTTCACCGAGCCGGACACCGGCTCCGATTTGGCCGCCCTCAAGACCCGCGCGGTACGCGAGGGGGACCTCTATCGGATCACCGGCGCGAAGACCTGGATCACGCATGGCGCACGCAGCGATTTGATGACGCTGCTCGTGCGCACCGACCCGACGACGCGCGACCATGACGGCCTGTCGATGTTCCTGGCCGAGAAGCCGCGCGGCACCGAAAAGGACCCGTTTCCGGCGGTCGGCATGTCGGGGGGCGAGATCCGCGTGCTCGGCTATCGCGGCATGAAGGAATACGAGATCGCCTTCGACGGTTTTCCGGTGCCGGCCGGGAATTTGTTGGGCGGGGTTGAAGGCCAGGGCTTTCGCCAGCTCATGGCGACGTTCGAATCGGCGCGCATCCAGACCGCGGCGCGCGCGGTCGGCGTGGCGCAATGCGCGCTCGAGCTGGCGCTGTCTTACGCGCGCGACCGCCGCCAGTTCGGCAAGCCGATCGCCGCTTTCCCGCGCGTCTCGGGCAAAATCGGCTGGATGGCGGTCGAAACGATGATCGCCCGCCAGCTCACTTGGTTCGCCGCGCGCGAGAAAGACAGCGGCCGGCGCTGCGACATCGAGGCCGGCATGGCGAAGCTCATCGCCGCGCGCACGGCATGGGCCGCCGCCGACAACGCGGTGCAGATTCATGGCGGCAACGGTTACGCCGAGGAATATCCGGTGAGCCGCGTGCTGGTCGACGCCCGCATTCTCAACATCTTCGAGGGCGCGGCCGAGATCCAGGCCCAGGTCATCGCGCGCGGGTTGCTCTCGGGGCGAAACTAGTTTCGCTTGACCGAGGGAGATGACCGCTCAACGATCATGAACACCAATCATGCGCGCGACATTAAAACCATCGCAGATGTTCATTCGGGGCAGCAGACGTCGCCGTCTAACCCTAGTCCATCCCGGCGAAATTTTGCTGCACGACTTTCTCGAGCCGATGGGCCTCAGCCAGTACGCGCTTTCCCGGGCGACCGGCTTGCCCGCTCCGCGAATCAGCGAGATCGTTCGCGGCCGGCGCGTGATCACTGGCGAGACCGCGCTACGCCTTGCAAGATTTTTCGCGACATCCCCTGAGTGGTGGATGAACATGCAGGCGTTTCACGACCTCGAGGTCGCGCGGGCGCGCTTTGGAACCCGCGTCGCCGCCGAGGTTCGACCGCGGCGAACGGCGGCGTAGCCGCCGTGCCAAAGCTAACCAGCGAAGCTCCTCGTCACGCCTCGCCGCGCGCCGGATAATTCCGCGCGACGACGAAATCGATCGCCATCAGGATGTCGTCGAACTTGGCGCGGGCGAACGGCATGGTCTGGACCGACGAACAATAGAGCGTGCCGTCGGGCCGCACGACGAACAGGCCCGGCTCGAGGAATTGCGGCGGCTCGCCGTCGCGGATCGCGCTCGACACGAAAAGCCCGAGCTGGCGACCGGCATCGAGGTCGAGGCCGTAGCCCATCTTGAGCTTGTCGAGGCCCCAATCCTTCTTCGCCTGCTCGACCCGTTCGCGGCTGTCGCTGGAGACCACGACGACGTCGGTGCCTTTTTCGGCGAATTTGTCGATCTTGGCGTTGAGATCGCCCAGGTAACCCTTGCAGATCGGGCAGTGCAGACCGCGGTAGACCACCAGCATGGTGAAATTCTTCGGGTGAGCGTCGGCGAGCCTGAATGCGCCGCCTTCGAGCAGCGAAAATTCGACCGAGGGCATACGGGTGCGTGGCTTGACGGACATGGTGCGTTGGGTCCTCCTGAATTCGTTCCCCCGGCTCCGACAATGGCCAGAAGCGAGCAGTCGCTCGCCAAAGTCAGGGCTCGCCATTAGCATCGCAACTCAATTCGCTGTGAGGACCCGGATGCGCCGCTCCGGCCGAATTATTTTTGGCTTGGTCGCTCTGCTCGCCATCGCTGGCGAAGCGCCGGCGCGCGACCCGCAAGACGGCCGGCTGGCGATGTTTGCGCGCGAGGCGGGGCTCCACGACGTCGCGGGATTCGTCGAGACCGCGACCAGTCTTCGGACCACCCGCCGACTGCCGGCACACTATGTGACCAGAGCAGCGGCCGAACGACTCGGCTGGCGGCCGGGCGATGATCTATGCCGCGTGGCGCCGGGGAAGGCCATCGGCGGCGACCGGTTCGGCAATCGCGAGGGCCGGCTGCCCGCCGCGCCCGGCCGGATTTGGCGCGAGGCCGATCTCGACTTTGCCTGCGGCCGACGGGGAATCCGTCGCCTTGTGTGGTCGAGCGACGGGCTGATCCATGTCACGCTCGACCACTACGAAACCTTCCGCGCGGTGCCGCCATGAATGAAGCGACGCCAACCAGGACGGCGGTCCTCGACGCTTCGCTCGCCGACATCGGCGCCGTGCGCGACCGCCTCGTCGCCGAGCTCGGCCTTCCCCACGAGACAGGCCGCAATCTCGATGCGCTTTGGGACGTGCTGATGACCGAGATGCGCGGGCCGTTTTGCATCGTCTGGCGCAACCATGCCGCCGCGCGCGTGAAGCTCGGGGCCGATTTCGATGCGCTCGTGAGGTTGTTCCGCGACCTCGCCAAGGCGCGGCGCGACGTACGCTTCACGCTCGAGTGATGAATTGCCGCTGGCGAGTGAAGCCGGGCGGCCTATTATCGTTGTCATGCAGATCGTGGCGGCGGTTTTTCCCTACCTCATCGGCACGGCGCTTTTCGCCGTCGTCGCGGTCCTGTTTGCCGGGCTCTTCACCATGGTTCGCGGCGGCGCCTTCAACCAGCGCTGGGGAAACCGCCTGATGCGCCTGCGGGTCATCTCGCAGGGCGCGGCGATCGCCTTGATCGTGGTTTACTTTTTGATCACCCGCGCCCTTTAAGCGCGAAGACCGCGAGGGTCGGAGTCATGGTCCGTCTTACCCGCATTTACACGCGCGGCGGCGACAAGGGGCAGACGTCGCTTGGCGACGGCGCGCGCGTGCCCAAGCATGCTCTGCGCGTCGCCACTTTTGGCACCGTCGATGAGGCCAATGCGACGATCGGGCTCGTCCGCCTCGATAGTTCCGGCGAGCCTGATGCGATGCTGGCGCGGATCCAGAACGATCTCTTCGATCTTGGCGCCGATTTGTGCCGTCCCGGCACGGCGGGCGAAAACGACAAGAGCTTGCGCATCGTCCAGGCGCAAATCGATCGGCTCGAGCGCGAAATCGACGCGATGAATGCCACCCTGAAGCCGCTCGATTCGTTCGTGCTGCCGGGCGGAACGCCGGCCGCGGCGCATCTGCATCTGGCGCGGACGGTGACCCGGCGGGCGGAACGCCTGGCGAGCAAACTCGCCGCCAAGGAGCCGGTCAACCCGCTCGCTGTCGTCTACCTGAACCGGCTGTCCGACCACCTCTTTGTCATGGCCCGCCACCTCAATGAAAACGGCGCCAAGGACGTCCTGTGGACCCCCGGCGCCAACCGGTGAGGACGTCCGGGCGTCGCGTTGACATCGAATTGTCACCGCCCTATGTTCGCACCCGCAAAAAGAGCCGAAAATCGGCCTGACGCCGCGAATTGACGGCCGTTTGGGGCAGCCGGCGCCGGCCTTGGTTCGCCCCTTTTTGCGCCGGCCGGAAGCGTCCTCGTGGCAGTCGAAGGGGTCCGATGAAAGTCCTGGTCGCCGTCAAGCGGGTCGTCGACTACAACGTCAAGATCCGGGTCAAGGCCGACAAGACTGGCGTCGAGACGGCTAACGTCAAGATGTCGATGAACCCGTTTGACGAGATCGGCGTCGAGGAGGCGATCCGGCTTAAGGAAAAAGGCGTCGCGAGCGAGATCGTGGCGGTGTCGATGGGCCCGGCGCAGTGCCAGGAGACGATTCGCACGGCGCTCGCCATGGGGGCGGATCGCGGCATCCTGGTTCAGACCGATGCCGAGTTGCAGCCGTTGGCCGTCGCCAAGCTGATGAAGGCGATCATCGCCAAGGAAAATCCCCGCCTCGTCATTCTGGGAAAGCAGGCGATCGACGACGACTGCAACCAGACGGGACAGATGCTGGCGGCATTGCTCGGCTGGCCGCAGGGCACCTTCGCCTCGAAGATCAATCCGTCCGCCGAGACGATCGAAGTCACCCGCGAGGTCGACGGCGGGCTTGAAACGCTGGAGCTCAAGCTGCCGGCGGTCGTCACCACCGACCTGCGGCTGAACGAGCCGCGCTACGCCTCGCTCCCCAACATCATGAAGGCGAAAAAGAAGCCGATCGAGACGCTGACGCCCGACGCGCTCGGAGTCGATGCGAGCCCGCGCCTCATCACGCTCACCGTCGACGAACCGGCGAAGCGCAAATCGGGCGTCAAGGTGAAGGACATCGCCGAGCTGATCGATAAGCTCACAAACGAAGCAAAGGTGATCTGACATGGCTGTCCTGGTCGTCGCCGAGCACGACAATGCCGCCATCAAACCGGCGACCCTGCATGCCGTCGTCGCGGCAAAGATGCTTGGCGGTAGCGTCGACGTGCTGGTCGCCGGGGTCAATTGCCGCCCGGCTGCCGAGGCGGCGGCGAGGATCGCCGATGTGTCCAAGGTGCGCGTTGCGGATAATCCGGTCTATGCGCACGGTCTTGCCGAGAACGTGGCCCCGCTCATCGCCAAGCTCGCCTCGGGGTACAGCCATTTGCTGGCGCCAACGACCACTTTTGGCAAGAACGTGATGCCGCGGGTGGCGGCATTGCTCGACGTGGCGCAAATCTCCGACGTCGTCGCGATCGCGGGCGCCGACACCTTCGTGCGTCCGATCTACGCCGGGAACGCATTGGCGACCATGAGGTCGAAGGACCCGATCAAGGTCATCACCGTGCGCGGCACGGCCTTTGCGGCCGCCGCGACGGAGGGCGGCAACGCCACCATCGAGGCCATCACCGAAGCAACCGACGCCGGCTTATCGAAATTCATCCGCCAGGAGCTGTCGAAGTCCGAGCGTCCCGAGCTCACCTCGGCGCGTATCGTCGTCTCCGGCGGGCGCGGCATGCAGTCGGGCGAAAACTTCCGGCTACTGGAGGCGCTCGCCGACAAGCTTGGCGCCGCGGTCGGCGCGTCGCGCGCCGCGGTCGATGCGGGATTCGTGCCCAACGACTACCAGGTGGGCCAAACCGGCAAGATCGTGGCGCCCGACCTCTATATCGCCGTCGGCATATCGGGAGCGATCCAGCATCTCGCCGGCATGAAGGATTCGAAGGTCATCGTCGCCATCAACAAGGACGAGGAAGCGCCGATCTTCCAGATCGCCGATTACGGGATCGTCGGCGACCTGTTCAAGATCGTTCCCGAACTAACCGCCGCCCTGCCGTCGCGGACATGAACCGCGGCCGCCGAGCGCGCTGTCAAACGAAGAGGCATCCATGATCAAGACCATCGGCGTCGTCGGCGCCGGCCAGATGGGCAACGGAATCGCCCATGTCTGCGCCATGACCGGGCACAGCGTCCGGCTTTTGGACGTGAACCAGGATTTGCTCGTCAAGGCGATCGCGACGATCACCGCCAACCTCGACCGCCAGGTCGCCAAGAACAGGGTTTCGGCCGCGGATCGCGATGCAGGGCTGAAGCGCATCGCCACCGGCACCGATTACGCGATGTTCAAGGACTGCGATCTCGTGATCGAGGCGGCGACCGAAAACGAGGCGATCAAGCGCGAAATCCTCAAGAAGGTATGCGCGGTGGTACGGCCCGACGCGATCATCGCCACGAATACCTCGTCGATCTCGATCACCCGGCTCGCCTCGGCCACCGACCGGCCGGCGAAATTCATGGGCATGCACTTCATGAATCCGGTGCCGGTGATGGAGCTGGTGGAACTCATCCGTGGCATCGCGACGGCCGAAGAAACCTTCCAGACGATTCGCGAACTCGCCGTCAAGCTCGGCAAGACGTCGGCGATGGCGGAGGATTTCCCCGCCTTCATCGTCAACCGCATCCTGCTGCCGATGATCAACGAGGCCGTCTATACGCTCTACGAAGGCGTCGGCAATGTCGAATCGATCGACACCGCGATGAAGCTCGGCGCGCACCATCCGATGGGACCGCTCGAGCTTGCCGACTTCATCGGCCTCGACACCTGCCTCGCGGTGATGCACGTGCTCTACGACGGGCTCGCCGACTCGAAGTACCGTCCCTGCCCGCTTCTGGTGAAATACGTCGAGGCCGGGTGGCTCGGCCGCAAGGCCAATCGCGGCTTCTACGACTATTCGGGACCGAAGCCGGTTCCAACGCGCTGACCCTCGGCGGAGCGACGCTGGCTTTCGCCCGCGATCGCGACGACCATCCCGCTTGGTGGCGCGCGGTCCCGCTTTCCGCTTGATCAAGACGCGGCGAGATATTTACGCAGCCGGCCGGCGATGTCATCGGGCGATGGGTTGACCAGAAACAGCGAGCGGAATCCGCCGTCCGGTCCCATCAGGTACATGAACGAGGTGTGGCCGAACTTGTTCTGCTTGGTCGCCGCGCTCGACGCATCGTTGAGTCGCGCGACCTGCGCCCGGTAGACCTTGAGCGTTGCGTTCAACTGATCGGCGGTGCCGGTGAGGCCGACGATCGCCGGATGGAAATCGGCAAGATACGCCTTGAGCCGCGCCGGCGTGTCGGCTCGAGGGTCGACGGTGATGAAGACCGGTACGAGCCGGTCGGCATCGGGGCCCAGTAAATCCATCGCCTGCGTCATCGCCTGCAGCTCGAGCGGGCAGACATCGATGCACTCGGTGAAGCCGAACATCACCAGCATGAAACGGCCGTGGAAGTCGCGCTCGGTGCGCCGCACCCCGTCCTGGTCGACGAGCTCGAACGGTCCGCCGAAGCCCGGCAGCGGCCCGAGGTCCGCCGGCACCACCTCGGTCTTGCCGCTCGGCACCGCCGGCGGCTGGACAACGATCGCCGTTTTTCCGCCGCTGTCGCGCGCGCCCTGCGTGCCGTGAGCGAAAGCGGGGCTGGCCAAGACCAGCCCCGCGATCAGCCCGATTACCGGCACGCTCCGCATTGCGGCGACTCTTGCGCCCGATCCTTACTCGGGAACGCCGAGCTTGCCGCCCTTGGCAAGCGTCTTCTTGACCGTCGCGTCGTGGCGGAACCACTCGTCGGCCTCGTCGCCGTCCGGCTTCACCTTGTTCGCCTTCGCCCAGTGGCCAATGAACGCATTGGCTTCGGTGAAATCCTTGGCGCCCTTCGCCTTGACGCTCTGAATCACGTACATCTTGGTGGCGAAGCGCCCGGTGAACAAGCCATCAGCGACCACGTCCTTGCCGCAGAAGGGTAGAAGATCGAGAGTCGCCCCGCCAAAGGCAACGGTGTCCTTGCCCACGATCACCAGTTCGTTCTTCGCCGTTTTAAGGCCGAGCTGACGCTTGCCGGCGCCGCATTGCTGCGGACAATCCTTGGTCAACTCGCACAGCACATCGACCACCTTGCCCTCGATCACCGCCTCCTTCTCGCCCTCGAGCCCCCAGCTTTCGGCGGCAAACGCCGGCCCGCCAAGGCTGAATACGAAGGCCGTCGAGGCCGCGAGAATAAATCGCTTCAACATGGCGTCACTCCCCGAACGGCACGATGCCGTGCTCTTTATGCGTCAGGTTCTTGATCCCGTCATTGGCGACGATCTTGTCGACCAACAGGTAATTCACGCCGTCGCGCACATGCAGCTCGGCATCGACCGTCACGTGCGCGGTCTGGATGTCGAGCAGCTTTGCCGGCTTGACGTTCGTGCTGTCGGCCTCGACCTTGAGAATCAAATAAGCCTTGCCGTCGTCGCCCATGATTCCGACCGGAACGCCGCCGACCGCGCACCACACCGCGCATTGGTGATGCGCCGTGCCGAAGCCGTACATGATCCCTGAGATGGCGCAGAAGCTGTCGATGATCTCGCCCGAGACTTTGACCCGCTGGCCGGCGGCATTGGCGTCCCCGGCCATCGCGGCAAGCCCAAGCGTCAGGGCCGCCGCGGTAAGAATCGGCAATCGCATTATTTCGTCTCCCTCGTTCTAAAGTCTGGCTGAGGAGGGATTATGGCCCGCCGAGATTTGGGCCGGCATCAAATGCACGTGAAACGCGTCACCGGGTACACCCGCGCCGTCTGGTTCACGGGGAATTGATGGGCGAAACGGCCGATCCACGCCGGCGGCGTCCAGTGCGCACGCCGATGTCGACCATTCACGTATGGCGGGAAGCTGGAGCCGTTTGGCGGCGCTAGGATCAGCTTCCGGTCGCGCGCTTGGCCGGCGAGGCTGCCGGATCGGCCGGCCTGACGGCGAGATAGAAGCGGATCAGCGCCTCGGCCTGTCGCGAATCCCAGGCCGCGGCGCCCTCGATCCGGCCGATCTCGCGGCCCTCGCGGTCGATCAGCAATGTGGTGGGCAGCCCACGGACGCCGACGTCGTGCATGCTCACTCCGCGGCGATCGAGCACGATCGGAAGCTGTTTCAGACCAAGCCCATCGACGAACGGCTTGACCACCTCGGCGCCCTGACGATCGACCGAAACCGCGAGCACGGTGAAATCGGCGCCGCCAAGACGCGCCTGAAGACGCTCGAGCGCCGGCATTTCCTCGACGCACGGGCCGCACCACGTCGCCCAGTAATTGAGCA
>CAZLYV010000018.1:2454-8099 GCA_964563665.1 uncultured Acetobacteraceae bacterium | reverse complement strand
AGGTCCAATTTGCCCGTCATGCCGGCCACACGCCACAGGAAGAATAGTGCGTCGCGCGCCAATCGCCCGGCCGCCAATCGGCTGTGGGGCGGTCGTTTTTCCGCCGGCCCGGGCAAGCTGATGCGCCGGATCAACGCCTCGATCGATATCGACCGGCGTTTATACGCGCAAGACATCCTCGGCTCAAAGGCGCATGCGGCGATGCTGGTCAGACAGAAGATCATCTCGCCACGCGATGGGCGCAAGATCCTGCGCGGTCTGGATCGCATTCAAGTCGAGATCGAGTCCGGGCGGTTTCGCTTCCAAGTCGCCCTCGAGGACATCCACATGAACATCGAGGCGCGCCTGTCCCAGCTTATCGGCGCGCCGGCCGGCCGCCTCCATACCGCGCGCTCGCGCAACGACCAGGTGGCGACCGATTTGCGCCTGTGGCTGCGCGACGCGATCGATCTGCTGGATGGCCGGATTCGCGCGCTCCAGCGGGCGCTCATCGACCAGGCGGAGCGCCATGCCGCGGCGGTCATGCCCGGGTTCACCCACCTGCAGCCGGCCCAGCCGGTGACGCTTGGCCATTATTTCCTCGCCTATGTCGAGATGCTGGGGCGCGACCGCGGCCGTCTTGCCGACTGCCGCAAACGCTTGAACGAATGTCCGCTGGGCGCCGCCGCGCTCGCCGGTACCTCGTTTCCGATCGACCGCAAACTGACCGCAACGGCGCTCGGCTTCGACCGGCCAAGCGCCAATTCCCTCGACGCCGTCGCCGATCGCGATTTCGCGCTCGAATTCCTCGCCGCGGCGACGTTCTGCGGTGTCCATCTCTCGCGCCTCGCCGAGGAGCTGGTGATCTGGACCACGCCGCAGTTCGGTTTCGCCCGGCTGCCCGATGCCTTCTCGACCGGCAGTTCGATCATGCCCCAGAAGCGCAACCCCGATGCGGCCGAGTTGGTGCGGGCCAAGGTGGGCCGGCTGTTGGGCGCGCTTGTCGCTCTCGTCGCGGTCATGAAGGCGCTGCCGCTCGCCTATTCGAAGGATATGCAGGAGGACAAGGACAAGGTGTTCGACGCCGTCGACACGCTCGAGCTCGGCCTCGCGGCGATGGCCGGCATGATCGACGAACTCGCGCTCGACACCAAGGCGATGCGCAAGGCGGCGTCCGCCGGCTACTCCAACGCGACCGACCTCGCCGATTGGCTGGTGCGTATGGCGGGGCTGCCGTTCCGCCTGGCGCATCAGGTGGCCGGGCGCGTCGTGCGCCTGGCCGAGGCCAAGAGCGTCGCTCTCGACCAACTCTCGCTGGCCGATTTACGCTCGATCGACCGCCGCTTTACGCGGGACGTAATGGGCGTGCTTGGAGTCGATCGCTCGGTCGCCAGCCGCAAAAGCTTCGGCGGCACGGCCCCGGCCAATGTGCGGCGCGCCGCGCGTGCCGCGCGCCGGCGGTATTTGTGAACCTGGCGGCGTCGAATGCCGACTTTGTACGTGCAGGCCGAAGCTGATACTGATTCATCCATGAGCCCCACGTCGCCAACATCCCGACCATCGGCCTCGGCGCTGGATGCCGACCGCAGTTCGCCGACAAGGCGGCGAGCCGCCTTTGGCATGATCGCGCTGATCGCGCCGCTGCTGTTGCTTGCCGCCTGCGGGCGCCGGGGCCGCCTCGAGCGCCCCGAGGACGTCGATCCGAAGTCGCCCCGCACCTACCCGTCCGAGTGATCCGGATCCGTGACGATGCGTGAACCCGGGCGGCAAGCTGAATTCGCCTACCGCGACGGCGCGCTCCATGTCGAGGACGTGGCCCTCGAGCGGATCGCGAGCGAAATCGGCACGCCGGTCTTCGTCTATTCGACCGCCGCAATCAGCGCCCGCTATCGCGCCTACAGCAAAGCGTTCGCCGGCTTGCCGGCAACGATCTGCTACGCCCTCAAGGCGAACGGCAACCAGGCGGTGATTGCGACGCTGGCGCGGCTCGGCGCCGGCGCGGATATCACCTCGGAGGGCGAACTCAAGCGGGCACTGGCCGCCGGCGTTCCGCCGCGCAAAATCGTCTTTGCCGGCGTCGGCAAGACGGCGGGCGAGATGCGCGCCGCGCTCGCGGCCGGGATTTTGCAGTTCAACGTCGAATCCGAGCCCGAGCTTCGCCTTCTCGCGAAGATCGCGCACGAAATGGGCCGCCGCGCGCCGGTCTCGCTCAGGGTCAATCCCGACGTCGATGCAAAGACGCACGCCAAGATCACCACCGGAAAGACCGAAAACAAGTTCGGCATCGAGATCGCGCGCGCCGGCGCGATCGCCGATCTTGCCGCCGCGCTGCCGGGGATAAAGCTCGAGGGGCTTGCGGTCCATATCGGCTCGCAGCTGATCTCCGTGGGCCCGTTCCGCGCCGCCTTTACACGCCTGGCCGATCTCGCGCGCCGCCTGATCGCGGGCGGCCATAAACTGCGACGACTCGATTTTGGCGGCGGACTCGGCGTGGTCCATGACCAGGCAAAGCCGGTCGATCTCGACCAATACGCCGCCGTGGTTCGCAAAGCGCTCGACGGTCTCGGGATCGAGCTGGTCTTGGAGCCGGGGCGCTATCTCGTCGCCGAGGCGGGCATATTGCTGACCCGGATCATCTACATGAAGCACGGCGTGGCGAAGCATTTCGCGATCGTCGATGCGGCGATGAACGATCTCATTCGTCCCACGCTTTATGATGCCTATCACCCCATTTGGACGGTCCAGGCGCCGCGGCGCGGCGTAAAGCCGGTGACGGTCGACGTCGTCGGACCAGTGTGCGAGACCGGCGACGTGCTGGCCGTCGCCCGTGCGCTGCCGCCGCTCGCCCAAGGGGATCTGCTGGCGATCGGGGCCGCCGGAGCCTACGGCGCCGTCATGTCATCCACCTACAACGCCCGGCCGCTCGCCGCCGAGGTATTGGTCGACGGCGGCCGCTTTGCCGTCGTTCGGCCGCGTCAGACCCACCAAGAGTTGATCGCGCTCGACCGGCTGCCGCCCTGGCTTATCGGCAAAACGGCCGCCGGACGCCGTGAGCGTTAAGACTGCGTTCCCATTTTCGGTCTTGCTACAAGGGTCCATCGCGCGATGGACCGAGGCGCGGTCCTCGGGCAAACTGGTAACCGGTTCGCGGGAGTCGGAGACTGCGGGATGACGAATCGTTCCGACCTGAACAAGGCTTGGCACGAACTTCTCGGCCGGCGCTTGACCTTGGCGCGGCTGGCGCTGGCGTGGGAGCGCGTGTGGCCGGCGCTGTGGCCGACGGTCGGCGTAGTCGGTCTTTTCCTTGCGGCGGCCCTGTTCGACGTATTGCCGCGGCTTCCATCGTGGCTGCACGTGGTTCTGTTGGCGATCCTGGTGATCGCATTCCTGGTTACCTTATTTCGCGCGCGAAAATCGTTTCGTCTGCCCAACCTCGCCGCTGGCCGCCGGCGTCTTGAAACGGCGAGCGGGCTGGCGCATCGACCGCTCGCCACGCTCGACGACAAACTCACCGAAAGCGGCCGCAGCGATCCGCTCACCGGCGCGTTGTGGCAGGCGCATCGCGCGCGTCTCCGGGCGGCGCTCGGCGCGATTCGCGTCGGCTGGCCGGCGCCCGGTTTGCCGGCTCGCGATCCGTGGGCGTTGCGCGCGGGGCTTTTTCTGGCACTTGTCGTGGGCGCCGTCATCGCCGGGCCAACGACGTGGCTCCGGATCGAGCGGGCGCTCACCCCGGGCGTTGCCGGCGCGAGCACGCCGCAAGGCATTCTCGATCTCTGGATCACGCCGCCGACCTACACCGGTCTCCCGCCGGTTTTGCCGCGCCTCGACGCCAGCCAACCGAACGAGATTGCCGTCCCGACGGGAAGCGTGCTGCTGGCGCAGGTCTCGGGCGGCTATGGTCTGCCGAAGCTCATGGTGGACGGTCAGGCGACGCCCTTCGGCGCGATCGACGCCAAGAGCTACCGCTTGTCCTCGACGCTTGCCGCAGGAAGCCGCATATCGGTCGAGCAGGGCGGCGCTACGCTCGGCGCCTGGCGGTTGCGTATCATTCCCGATCTGCCGCCCACTATCGCTTTTCCCGCGGCGCCCGCGCGCACCCATCGCGTGGCGTTGCGCGTCGCTTACGAGGCAAAGGACGATTATGGCCTGATCGGCGTCG
Source organism: uncultured Acetobacteraceae bacterium (assembly GCA_964563665.1). Taxonomy (GTDB): domain Bacteria; phylum Pseudomonadota; class Alphaproteobacteria; order CACIAM-22H2; family CACIAM-22H2; genus CAZLYV01. The sequence continues at coordinate 3,961 of CAZLYV010000018.1, read as the reverse complement.
CGGCAACCATCCGACGGGCCGAATTGCCGCCGGGGGTCGAGGACAAGACGCTGGACCTCGCCTTGCCGCTGGCCGGCACACGCCTCAAGGAGGCGAAAGGCGCCAGCTTCCACGACCTGACGGCCCATCCCTGGGCTGGTCTGCCGGTCCGTATCCAGCTTCGGGCGACCGATGCGTTGGGTCAGACCGGTACGTCGGAGGATTTCGCGATGGTGCTGCCCGAGCGCATCTTCCAGCACCCGGTGGCCCGCGCGATCATCGACCAGCGCAAGGCGTTGGTCAGCGATCCGTCCAGTCGCGCGGTGGTCAGCCGCGCGTTGATGGCGATCGCCGGCGTGCCGACGCATTATCACGAAGACTCGGTGGTTTTTCTCGGGCTCAAGATCGGCTCGGCCCGTCTTGCCCGCGACCCCTCGGCGGCGGCGATCGATTCGGTGCAGGCGCTGCTGTGGGACACCGCGCTGCGCATCGAGGACGGCAAGCTGTCGCTGGTCGAGCGCGAATTGCGCGCGCTGCAGCAGCGGCTCCAGGATGCGCTCGCCAACCAGGCGCCCGATGCCGAGATCGAGAAGCTGATCCAGCAGCTGCAGCAGGCGATCGACCGCTACCTCGAGGCGATGATCGAGCAGGCGATGCGCCAGCCGCAGGATCGCCAGCTGCAGCCGATCGACCGCAACGCGATGCGGATCGAGCGCAATGATTTGCAGCGGCTGCTCGACCAGGCCCGCCAGCTCTCGCGCACCGGCGCCCGGGACGCGGCGCGCGAACTCCTCGCGCGGCTGCAGGAAATTCTCGAGAACCTGCGCGCAGGGACGGCGAGGTCGGCGTCCCAGCCCGGCGGCAGCGAGGCGCAGCAGATGCTTCGCGGGCTGCAGGATCTCATGCAACGCCAGCAGGGCCTCACCGACCGTACCTTCCGTCGCGCCCAGCGCGGGCGGCCGGGGCAACAGGGACAACAGGGGCAGCAGGGACAGCAATCGCCGGGAATGCAGGGACAGGGCGAGATGGGCGATGACGAGGGCGACGGCGCCGATCAGGACTCCTTGCGCCGCGCGCTGGGCGAGTTCATGCGGCGGATGGGCGAGTCGCTGGGCGACATTCCGGGCGCCTTCGGCCGCGCCGAGCGCTCGATGCGCGAGGCGGCCGAAGCTCTTGCGCGCGGCGCCCCCAGCCGCGCGCTGCGGCCCCAGATGGACGCGCTCGACCAGCTCCGCGCCGGGGCGCGGGAACTCTCGCAGCAGCTCGCCGACCGCTTCGGCCAGGACCCCGGCGAGGACGGCGCCGAGGAGACCGATCCGCGAATGTCGCAGGATCGCGATCCGGCGGGCCGGCCGCTGTCCGGCCTTGGCGGGCTCGACGGCCGCGACGTCAAAATCCCGGACGAGATGGAGCTGCAGCGTTCACGCGAGATTCTCGACGAACTTCTGCGTCGTGCGGGCGAACGTTTCCGCCCGAATATCGAGCGCGATTACATCGAGCGGCTTCTGAAGCAATTCTAGTCCGACCC
>CAZLYV010000018.1:0-2354 GCA_964563665.1 uncultured Acetobacteraceae bacterium | reverse complement strand
ACGCGCGCAAACGCCCGTTCGGGCGGGCGAATCGCGCTGCGGAACGTCGCACGATCGCCCGCTTCGAGGCGTGGCTCGTCGGGTCGGAAAGTCCAGCTGTAGATCTCCAGATCGTTGTCGTCGAGGAGTGCGGCGCGGAGCCTCGGCACGTCGCGCACGAAGCGCGTGAGGTTGACGATGTTGCCTTCGATCACCAGCACGGCGGCGCCGGCGTCGGTTTCGCTCGAATGCTCGACCTCGGCGATGACGAGCCCGGCGCCCGGCGGCGGCGTTGCGAATCCGAACCGGGCGTAGAGCGTATGCGTCCAGGGATATCGCGCCATTATTTCGTCACGACCCAGCGCCATGATTGCAATTGCGCCGAAAACCAGACTCAGCAGCAACCAGCCGAAAATCGGCCCGTCGCGCCGCGGCTGAGCGCGCAAGGCCGGAAGATTGGAACCGGGCGGAATTGGCCGCGCTTCGATCCGCTCGGCGGCGCTGAAATCGACCGGCTGCGCTTGCGCCGGCGTGGCGGCGCGCGCCCACCACTCATGGCGGCAGCGCCCGCACCGCACCCGGCGGCCGGCCGGGCCGACCGCCGCGGGATCGACGGCAAACCGTGCGCCGCAATTGGAGCAGTCGAGAATCATAGTTGCTTGCGATTACTCCCGGGCGCATCGAATGAGTGGCGGTTTTATAGGCGGTGGCTCCACACCTGACAAGCAATGCCGCGCCTGAGTACCGCCGGGTTTGGCGCACGCCTTTGACCCTGTGCCGGCGCGCGTGCAATGTTGTCGTGGTTGCGCGCAGGCTCTAAACACCGACGGAGGGTCCGGCTCCGGTGGATGTGCGATTTGACAGGGTGGGCTTGCGATACGACGCGGGAGCAACCGCTCTCAGCGATATTTCGTTTGAACTCGCGCCCGGATCGTTGCAATTCGTCACCGGCCCGTCGGGCGCCGGAAAATCTTCGCTTCTGAGCCTGATCTATCTCGCGCAGCGGCCATCCTCGGGCCGCATCAGCCTGTTCGGTCGCGACATCGACGCCTTGTCGCGTGGCGAACTTCCGACGCTCCGCCGGCGGATCGGCGTCGTGTTCCAGGATTTTCGGCTGCTCGATCATCTCTCGGCGCTCGACAATGTGGCCCTTCCCTTGCGGATCGCCGGCCGCCCCGAGGACGAGGTCCGGGCCAATGTCCGCGAGCTCCTCGCCTGGGTCGGCCTTGGCGACCAGATCGACGCCAAGCCGCCGACCCTGTCGGGCGGCCAAAAGCAACGCGTGGCGATCGCGCGCGCGGTCGTCACGCGACCGCAGCTCCTCCTCGCCGACGAGCCGACCGGCAATGTCGACGATCGGATGGCGTTGCGGTTGCTTCATCTGTTCGAGGAGCTCAATCGAATCGGCACCACGATCATTATCGCCACCCACAACGACAATCTCGTCGCCCGGTTCCGTTATCCCTCGCTGCGACTCGAGGCGGGCGCCTTGTCGCCGAAGGAAGCAAGGGCACGCGCATGAACGCGGACGCGCCAGCGATGGACACCGCCTTCAGGCGACGGGGCAGATGGCGTCGCAGTCATGTCTTCGCCCGCGACGAGACCGGCGCGCCTTTGCCGTGGATCGTCGCCGTGATGGTGCTGCTCGCGGCAATTGCCGCCTCGGCGGCGTTCGCGGTCGTCGGGACCGCTTCGCGATGGCAAAGCGCGCTTTCCGGCACGATCACGGTCGAAATCGCCCCCCTCGAAGCGGCAGGGACGATCGCGACGGGGACCCGTAGCGAGAGCGATCGGCTCACCGCAGCCATCGATCTGTTGCGCGCGACACCCGGCATCGCCGACGCCCGGCCGATCGACCGCCGGCGGCTGGTCGAGCTTCTGGCGCCGTGGCTTGGCCGCCAGGGTGACGCCGCCGATCTGCCGCTGCCGCAATTGATCGACGTAACGTTGACGTCGGGCGCCAGCCTCGATGCGCGCCAGCTCGAATCGAGGCTCGCGGCCAGCGTGCCGGGAACCCGCGTCGATGATCATGGTCAGTGGACAAGCGGGCTCGTGCGTCTTGCGCGGCTGGCCGTCGGCGGCGCGCTGGCGCTGGTTGTGGCTGTCGGCTTCGTCGCCAGCCTTGCCGTGGTCCTGGTCACCCGCGCACGCCTCGCCGCCCAGCGCGACGCTGTTGCGCTCCTCCATCTGATGGGCGCCTCCGACGCGTATATCGCCGGCGCGCTCGCGCATGACGCCGCTCGCCTGGCCTTCGCCGGCGCTGCTTGCGGAATGATCGGCGCCGCGCTCGCCGCGGCGGCGCTGTCGTGGGCCGCCCCGACGCAAGATCCCGGCATCGTCGCCCGCGTGATCGACGATCCCGCGGCTTGGGCGAC
>CAZLYV010000017.1:0-19440 GCA_964563665.1 uncultured Acetobacteraceae bacterium | reverse complement strand
AACAGGCCGATGCGGAGCGCGCCGCCTTTGAGGTCGACCTTCTCGCGCTCGGCCACTTCGGCGATGTTGAGCGCGTAGGACGGCGTCGCGCACAGCGCGTTGGCGTGGAAATCCGCGATGAGGACGATCTGCTTCTCGGTGTTGCCGCCCGACATCGGGACGACGGTGCAGCCGAGCCGCTCGGCCCCGTAATGCGCGCCAAGTCCGCCGGTGAACAGCCCATAGCCGTAAGCGTTGTGAACGATATCGCCCGGCCGGATCCCGGCGCACGCCATCGATCGCGCCATGAGATCGGACCACAGCGCGATATCGTTCGCGGTGTACCCGACGACGGTCGGCTTGCCCGTCGTGCCGGAGGAGGCGTGCAGTCGGATCATCCGCTCGCGCGGCACGGCGAACAGACCGAACGGATAGCAGTCGCGCAAATCGTTCTTTACCGTGAAGGGAAAACGCCGCAGATCGTCGAGCGTCGTAAGATCCGCCGGTTTGACCCCGGCTGCATCGAACTTGGCTTTGTAGCGCGGTACGTTCGCATAGGCGTGCGCCAGGCTCTTCTTCAACCGCCCGAGCTGGAGCTTGGCCAGCTTGTCGCGCGGCATGGTTTCGATCTCAGGCTGGAACATGTAGGGCGCCGCGGTCTTGCGTTCGACGCGCTCGCCGACGCGTGACGCGCTCTTGGTGCTCATGGCGAAATCTCTCCCTCACCTGCGCTTTTGGATGCGCCAAGTCCTGGCGACTTGCGTCTCCATCGGCCTCAACGACCGCCTGCCAGGGCCGGAAACGCCGGCGGCGCGGCATAGGATCCCGATCCGCGGCGCGGCAATTTCGCGAGCGCGAACCCTTGCTGGTACGACGCCCGGAGAATGACGACGACTTTCCACAAGATGCCGCCGGCGGCCGCGCCGAGCCCGGCACCAAAAAGAGCGAGCGTTCCGGCCGCGCCGGGGGCGAAAAATGCCGCGGCGAACAACACTGCCGGAAGGGCGTGGCCGGCAAGATGCAGAGCGGGCGACACGGCATCGATCTCGCGGCGCGCCAGCGGCATGATTCCGCATGCCTTCGCGGTCGTCCTGTATCGATGCCACAGGCCGGCGTTTACGAGACACAGCACGACGCCGAGGACCGCAACTACGCTGCGCAGCGTTCCGGGAACAGGCAGGAAGACGAACAACATCGCGGCAAGCCCCGCGCCCTCGAGGAGGCCGGTTATCGCCAGCATCCACGGAATGAGCGGCGCGCGCCACGCCGGGATCCCCTTGCTTGCGAACAGGATACGAGCCTGGGAAACGAGGAAGGCGAGGGCCGCCAACACGACCAACGCGTGGAGGCTCGAATTGGGACGCCAGAGATCGAGCGCAAGCGACGGATAAAAGACGGCGACCGCGTAAATTTCCCGGGTCATCCAAGAGCTTTGCGGCCGGCGCAATGCATAGAGGAAACGCGCCATGCGGCCGATCTTGAAGAATACGAAGGCAAGGCCGGTCGCGATCAAAGCGCCGCTGGCGACGAAAAGAACGTCAAGTAGCGAATTCGTCAGCCCTGTCGTGACGTCGAGCACGCCTGCGATGACGGCGAGGCCTGCGCCCATGCCGCCGAAAATGAAGTTGGCTGCGGCGCGGAAATCCCAAAACCGCTGGCGTGGGCCAACCAGCGGATTCTCCGGGTCGGCCAGCGCCTCATCGTCGCAATCCTCGGGCGTGGGATCGCGGCCGGGAACGGCGGGCGTTTCATAGAGATAGTGGATGCCCGGGCGCGTACCGAGCTCCTCGTGCATCCGGAAGCTTTTCTTCTCGCGCACCAGTCGCGCGACCTTGCTTTCCGGATCATTGAGGTCGCCGAACTGGATCGCCTCGGCGATGCACGACGAAGCGCAGGCCGGCGTCGCCTCGGGATCGACCCCGGGTTTGAGGCCGTGCGCGAGGCCATCGTCGACGCGCTCCTTGCAGAAGGTGCATTTTTGCGCCACGCCGAGCCGCTCGGGATGCGCGACTTTCTCCTCCTGAACGGTGCTGCGGTCGCCGAAATAGTTCTTGCCATCGTGCTCCAGGGTGCGGGCCTGGTAGGGGCAGGCGACGACGCATGCGGCGCAGCCGATGCAAAGATCGTAATCCATGGTGACCAGGCCGTCGGCGCGCTTGGTGGTGGCGCCGGTCGGACACACAGGTACGCAAGGCGGCTCCTCGCAGTGCTGGCACCCAACGACGAGAAAAAGGCGCTCGACGTCCGGAAAGCGGCCGTACTCGACGTCGATGACGCTCCGCCATTGCACGCCCGGCGTGGTGTCGTTGGCGTGCTTGCAGGCCGCGACGCAGGTCTGACAGCCGACGCAGCGGTTGACGTCGATCACCATGCCCCAGCGCGGCGTTACGCCCGAAGCCGAGTGCTCGTCGGGTTTGTCGACCGTCGCGGCGCGGGGCATCTCGTTCATGACGCCACCCGCCTTGGCCCATCGCCCTTGATAAGCTTGACCCGCACCACGTCCGAACCGCTGCCGGTCGCGTCGGTCAGCGAGAGGGCGAGCGGTGTCACGCTGTTGAGGCTCGCGCGGTGAAATTCCTTGGCGAACGGCGTCGCCCAGTGATCGAACTGGCCGATCATCAGGACGGTGTCCGGCCGGATGCCCTCGCGGAGCACCGCGTGGCCGCGGGTCTCGCCAACCACCGATTCGATCGTCACCGGATCGCCATCCGAAATGCCGAGCCGTCGCGCCATGCTGCGATTGATGATGACGCCCTTGTGCCCGGCGACGTTGAGCGCCACTTCATTGATCAGCGGGATGCCGACATTGGCGCCCCACGAATATTGCATGCTGCGCGCGGTGAGCGCCCAAAAGGGGAATTCGGCCGGATCGCGACCGACCTCGCGCGCGTAGTTGATGAAAATGTCGGGGAACGCCTTGTAAGCGGGGAGCGCCTCGTACTCCTCGAGCTGCTTGTCCCACCATTCGACGCCGATCTCGTGCAACCGGTTGGCAAGCTGGGCGCCGTGACGCTTGATGCGCTCCTGATAGGGCATCTCGAAGCGCAATCCCAGTTTCTTGAGGCGGGGATAAAGGAACCACTCGAGCTCCGGGAACGGCCTCAGCATGAAGCCGTGCTCCTTGAACCAGTCGATGCCGTGGACTTCGGCGCCGTCGGAAAGCTCGTGGCTTGCCGCCTTGGCGACGCGGTCCCAGATCTCGTCGCACCCGTGCGGCTGTCCCGGCTCGAGGCTGTAATCGAATTTGCTCGATTTGAGGGGGCATCCGGCGCCGCCCCGGTTGATCGCTTCGTTGTAGGCGTCGAGCAGGCCGGTGCGTTCGGCGAGCTTGGTCGCGATATCGGTCATGTCCATCGCATCGACGACCGGGTCGGCGACCGGTTGACGGACCGCCCAGCCTTCATGCTTCCAGAACTGCTCGATGAACTTTGTGCCGCCGATCTGAATGAGCTGCAGACTTTCGAGGTCGGTCGCCTCGGGCAGCAGGATATCGGCCATATGGTTGGTTTCGTCGTGGGTGTAGGCGAACGCCACGATGAACGGGAATTCGGCGACGCGCTTGGCCACTTCGGTCGTATCCCACGACGAGATTGCGGGGTTCGTACGGTAGCAGAACCACAGATCGGGTTTGGTTTGCTTGGGCCAATGATCGGGGAGCTTGCGCTGGAAGAGCCATGGCAGGTGCGCGGGGCCGAGCGCCGGCGACCACGGCGAATGCGCGGCGAGGGGCACGAGCGTGCTGAACGCATTCCGGATTTCAGGATTACGTCGCCAGCCATCTTTCGAGGTTTCGTTGAACGGATAATTCATGAAGCCGTCCGGCCCCGGTTCGGCCGACAGCAATCGGTTGTTCGCCGGGCGATTGAGCTTCACGTTGGTGCCCAGCGTTCCTCCCGGCACCTCGAGCGCGCCGACGAGCGATGCCAGCAGCGTGCGCGCCCAGACGCACGGATATCCGCCCCAGCCGTTGTTCACCGTCTTGCCGAGCACGACGGCGACCGGCCGATAAGGCAGACATACGCCCTCGATCTCGACGGTCTCGCCGATGCAGGCGTTGGCGAGGTATTCATCGGCGACACGACGGATCTTTTCCGCCGGGATCTCGCACTCTTTGGCCGCCCAATCGGGCGTGTATGGCGCCATGTGGTCGATCAGAAGCTGGAACGCGGGCTTGACCGCTTGCGCATCGTGCGTCCAGATTTGGCCGTCGGGCCCGACCTCGACCCCGCTGCAGGAATAGGCGTCCTCCACCGCGGCATCGCCGATTTGGCCGTCGTACGGCTTGGCGCGGCCATCGGCGCGATCCCAGATCAGCGGCTTGCGGCTCGCGGCGTCGCGCAGGTAATAGCCGTGCGGGCCGACGAGGTAGGGCGCGTTCGTGTCGTTGACGAGAAACGGCACGTCGCAGACCTCGCGCCATTTTCGTTCGTGAAGAATGCGATTGATCAACGCGAAGAGGAACGCCGCGTCGGTTTTCGGCTTGATTGGAATCCATTCGGCGGCGAGCGCGCCGGCGATCGAGAGGTGCGGCTCGACTTGGACCCGCTTCAATCCGCGCGCGCGCGCGTCGGCATGGCGCCACACGCCGGTAACGCCGCCCGACGCCTCGGCATTTTGCCCGCAGGAGATGATGTAGCGGCAGCGCGGCGTATCGGGCGAGACGATGAAGGCGCGGTGCCACAGCTCGCCGTAAAGGTGCTCCGAGTGGTAGCACTTCACGCCTTGGCCGGCGCCAAAGCCGAAATCGACCGGCCCCCACGCCGAAAGAAGGGCGGGGAATGTGCCCATGTATTGGGTGGGCGTGCCGCCGCCGCCGAAGCTCGCCGCGACGCGCGGATATCCCGATTCATCGGCAAGTCCCTTGGTACGAATTTCGTTGAGCTTGCTCGCCACGATGTCGAGCGCCTCGTCCCACGAAATCGGCACGAACCCCGGATCGTGCTCGCGGCCCTTCCGCGGGTTGGTCCGCTTCATCGGCTGACGAATGCGATCCGGGTTGTAGGTCTTCTGGATCAGGCCGTAGGCCTTGACGCAGACCCGCCCGCCGCCGGGATGCGCGCCGCATATGTCGAAATTCGACTCGATGCGTGTGGCGACGCCATCCTCGACTTCGACCTTGAGCAGGTCGGGCCCCGCCACGCATTGGTAGCAGTAGACCGCAAGCTTCTTTTTCACCGGCGTGCTCACGAGGCAGTTGCCTTGGCTTTCTCCGCCTTGGCGAGGAGTCGCTGGTGGGATTTGGCGACCTCGACGATGAAGCGGATGTGCTTGGCGCGCGCGATCTGTTCGACTGCGTCGCGGGCCGTCGCATCGAAAGTGACCAGCCGGCCCTTGAGCTCGGCGAGCGTCACCGTGACCTCGACCCACATATCGAGAAGCGTCGGTGCAAGATGGTCGACCTCGACCCGGGTTCCGACCGAATCCTCGCCCGGATCGAGATGCTGCAGCAGGAACTCGCGGCAGGTGACCTCGATGTCGCGCACGAGCTCGGGCGTTGCATAAACGCGGCCCTGTTCGCCCATGAATCCGATCGTCCGGTTACGATCGACGATGACGCGCCGCGTCGTGGTGATGCCGGCTGCAAGCGTCGGTTTCATCGTCGGTGTCTCCCGGTCTCCATCGCGTGGCCGCGACGGCGGCGCGCCTCGCCCCAGCTCACCCCGGCGCAAGCATAGCGCAAGAACGCCCAACGTTGGAGTGATCTGGGATGAGGCCGATCAAGGGGCGGGGGTCGGGCCATGGTGCAGCCCGTGGCAGGATCGGCCGGCGGCGCGAGGTGGCGAATGATGACATGAACGTCATGATGTAACTTCCTCGTTGCTGCGCGCATGACCGCGGCGTGCCTGGTTGATCGATGATCCAATGTCTCCGATGAGCCTCAGAGCCGCTTGGTCTTGTTTATCTCCAGTTTCTAGACTCGCCAGAATCCGTCCTTGTCGATGCGATGCAGGGCGTCGAGTTCGATTGCGCTCGGCGTCGGAGTCTCGCCAGCGTCGGGCATCGACTTCAAGTCCCAACCGGTCCGCTCGCGGACCATGTCGGGCGTGGCGCCCGGATGCCAGGTCGATAGATGGAGCTCGCCGTCGACGCCAAACGGGCGAAGGACGGCGAGATCGGTGATGACGGCTGCCGGGCCGCCACGGTCAAGCCCCGCGCGCGCGCGGCTCGATCCGCCATCGAGAAAACCGGGCGAGGTGATGTAACCTACCCTTGGAACCAGCCGCTTTTTCTCGTGGTTCATGATCGCCAGCAGGCGCTTGGACATCGCGGCGATGTCGGCGGCGCCGCCCGACCCCGGGAGCTTCACCTGCGGGCGGCGGTAGTCGCCGATATAGGAGCTGTTGATGTTGCCGAAACGATCGATCTCGGCGCCGCCAATGAAGCCGATGTCAACCCGCCCACCTTGCATCATGCCCATCAGATGGCACGTGCTGGTCAGCCACGCGGCGCCAGCCTGATTGGGTGGGTCGCCCATGGTGTAGAGCGTCGCGCCGGCCGGCTCATAGCGGACGATGCCGCACTCGAACAGACCGACCGCATTGGGAGCGTGGGTGAGCCGTGCGACGCCATAGGCCATGATCGGCAATCGCATGCCGACAAAGACGACCTCGCCGTCGCGGATCTCACGCGCCGCGGCGATGATCATCAGTTCCTGCGTCGAGTAGGGGCGGGTATCGTGCATCGCCCTCACTCCGCCGCGAAATTCGCCGGTGCCGCGAGCCGCGTTCCCTTGATGCGGAGCGCGTCGAGGCGCGGGCCCAGCTTGGCGCGGTACGCCCCATGGTCGGGGATGTCCAGCACCCACTCCTTGAGCCACCCGAGGAACCCTTCGCGCTCGCGCGAACGCGCGTGGTAGTCGCTGAAAAATGCGCTATCGCGCTGCCATAGGCCCGTCATCGGCGAGGGATGCTGGGCCGCCGGCTCGTGCACGACCGCGCCCACGCGGAAGCCCGGGTACATGACGCGGTTGGGATCGGAAGCGATCACCGCCGGCGCGACGATCTCGTCGGCGAGCAGGATCACCCGGTCGGCAGCCATCGCCGCTTCCTGCGAAACGCCGGTCGAGCCCCAGAAATGGCTGTTGCCATAGCGATCGGCGCGCTGCACCGGCAGCACCACGACATCGGGCCGCATCGGCGGGACCAGCACGAGAGGCTCGCCATCGGATCGCAGCGGGTTCATCGCCACGCGCAAGGCCGGATTGGACTTGAGAATGTCGGAGCCGAGCAACGAGCGCACGGGCACGTAAGGCATCGCGTAAGCGCCGGCGAGCAGCGCCATGCCGAGCGAGAAATTCGAGTAATCGTTGACCCGGATGGTCCGCGGGATGTGCTTTTCGACCGCGCGCCGGTAATTGTGCCCGAGACCGCCGGAAACGTTGCCGACCCAGGCGCCGGTCACTTCGGCAACGCAGCCGGCGCCGATCAATATGTCGCTCGAGGCGTCCGAGATCGGGGCGATGACGTTCAGATCCTTTTTTCCCTGGCGGATGATCTCGAACGTGGCGGCAAACGGGATCGCCGGTTCGAGGCAGGCGCCGAGAACCACCGAATCGCCGTCGCGGATCAAGCGCGCGACCGCATCCTTGAGCGTAACAAGCTTGTCGTGCATTGACGTCCCCGCTGGCGAATTCCGGTCAGTACGTCTCGACGTGGAAGCGGCCGTCGGCGCGCAGGCGCGGCGCCAGCTTTTCCCATTCCATTCCGTGCGAATGGCAGATTTCAGCGAGCGAATCGCGACATCCATCCTCCATTCCCTTGAGGCCGCAGATGTAGACGGAAGTGTTGGCGTCTTGCAGCAGACGCGCCACGTCCTCGGCGCGTTCACGCATTGCGTCCTGGACGTAGCGTTTGGCAAGGCCGGGCTCGCGCGAAAGCGCAAGCTCGACGTCGATCAACGATTTGGGAAGCTTCATGAGCGGCCCGAAATAGGGTAACTCGCCGCGGCTCCGCGCGCCAAAAAAGAGCAGGATCTTGCCCGGAGCATCCATCATGTGTCGCCGCCGGCGCTCGGTCATGCCGCGAAACGGCGCCGAGCCGGTTCCGGTGCAGATCATGATCAGATTGGCATCGGCTGCATCCGGCATCAGGAACGTGGTGCCGTAAGGCCCGGTGATCTTTACCTGATCGCCGCGCTGAAGATCGCAGACGTAGTTCGAAGCAACACCCCGCCGCGTTACCCCGTTCTCCTCGACCACGACACGCTTCACCGTAAGTGCGAGGTTGTTGAAGCCGGGACGCTCGCCGTCGCGCGGGCTGGCGACAGAATAAAGGCGCAAGAAATGGGGCTTTCCGTTGGCGTCGGCGCCAGGCGGGATGACGCCGATCGATTGGCCCTCGACCACGGGAAACACGGTGGCGCCGAAGTCGAGCACGACATGCCGGATGTCGCTCGCGGCACCCGGATCGGTCAGACGCATGTTGCCGGTCACGGTGGCGATCACCGGTGAATCAGGCGTGAACAGATTGATCACCGCCTTGGGCGCGCTCGCCGGGGCCACCAGCTTGCCGCCGGTACCGGCGCTGGCGATCGCGGTGATCTGCTCGACTTCGGCCGGCACCGCGGACGCGCCGCCCTCAGGTTCGGCGTCGCCGGGCAGCGTGTCCCAAGTGTACTGATCGCCGATCGACCACGCGCGCGCAACCATCCGGATGCCATTGATGGCGCCGGTGGGGCAGGGCGTGAAGCAGTCCCCGCACCAGTTGCAGGTCTCGAATTTTACGACGTAGTTGTTCGAATCGTGCGTGATCGCATGAGTCGGACACGTTTCCTCGCACGTGTTGCAGCGAATACAGATCTCGGGGTCGATCAGGTGCTGACGGACAAGCGACATGTGGCGCGAAATCTCCCTACGGTGGCGCGAAGCCGCGAAGCGGGCCTACACGCTGCGAAGCTTGAAGCGCTGGATCTTGCCGGTCGCGGTTTTCGGCAACTCGGGCACGAAATTGATCCAGCGTGGATATTTGTAGGGCGCAAGGCCGGTCTTGCAGGTCTGGAGCAGTTCATCCTTCAGCGTCTCGCCGGCGTCGGCCGAGTTCTTGAGCACGATGTAGGCCTCGGGTTTCACCAGGCGATCGCTGTCCGGCCGGCCGACGACCGCGGCCTCGAGCACTTTGGGATGCTCGATCAGCTTCGCCTCGATTTCGAAGGGCGAGCACCAGATGCCGCCGACCTTGAGCATATCGTCGCTGCGGCCGCAGTAGACATAGTAGCCATCGGCGTCGCGATAATAGGTATCGCCGGTGTCGAGCCAGCCTTCGACCATGGTCTTGGCTGTGCGCTCGGGGTTGTTCCAGTAATACCTGGCCGTCGAATCGCCGGCGATGAAGAGCTGGCCGCTCTCGCCATCTTGCACCTCTTTTGCATGCTCGTCCTTGATGCGCGCGCGATAACCGCCGACAAGCTTGCCGCTCGCGCCGGGCCGCACGTCATCGGGGCGGTTGGAGATGAAGATGTGAAGCGCCTCCGTCGAGCCGATGCCGTCGAGAACGATGAGCCCCGTCAGTTCCTTCCAGCGTCGAAAGATGTTGGCCGGCAACGCCTCGCCGGCCGAGACGCAATAGCGGATCGACGACAGGTCGGGCTTCTGCGATTCGAGCGCCTGGAGCTGCGCCGCATAGAGCGTCGGCACGCCGAAATAGAGCGTCGGGCGAAAGCGCTGGATGACCTCGAATGTCACCGGCGGACTCGGCCGTTGATCATTGAGAACCGCGGTGGCCCCGACCCACAACGGAAACGTCATCGCATTGCCAAGGCCGTAAGCGAAGAACAGCTTGGCGGCGGAATAGCACACGTCATTTTCCCGTACGCCGAGCGTATCAACGCCGTAGAGCTGGCTCGTCACCACCATGTCGCGATGCAGATGAACGGCGCCCTTGGGGCGGCCCGTCGAGCCGGAGGAGTACAGCCAGAAGCAGTCTTCGTCGGGCGCCGTCGCGGCGGGCGCAAGTTGCGATCCGCTCTTGGCGATCAGCGCCTCGATCGTATCGCCTGGGCCGCGGGTCTGAAGAATGCGTCGCGGCTTGTTCGACGCCGCCGTCAGCGCCGGCTCGACCTCGCCGGCGTATTCGGGCGAGTAGACCAGCGCGGCGCACCCCGAATCGTCGATCATGTATTGATAGTCGGCATGCCGCAGGAGCGTGTTGAGCGGCACCGGCACGATCCCCGCGCGGATCGCGCCCCAGAAGAGATAGAAGAACTCCGGCGCGTCCTTGACCACCATCAACAGCCGTTCGCCCGGGCGCAGGCCCAGGCCGAGCAGACCGTTGCCGCAGCGGCTCACGCGTTGGGCAAGCTCGCCATACGTCACCTCGCCCTCGGCGGTGCGGATGGCGGCCTTGGTCGCGCGGCCCTCGGCCAGATGACGGTCGATGAATGGCACGACGACATTGAACCGCGGGGCGAACCGGAGACCGGTTGGCTTGGTCGATCGATCGATCGCGACGCTGTTGTCGTTCATTATCGCTTCATCCCCCCATCGACGGCCGGTCTTCACGCCGGCGCCGCCGCTCAACTGAATCGGACGTATGCGAAATCGACCGGCTGGTTGTTGATGCCGCGCGCCGGCGGGGCGATCCAGCTCGCCATCTTGCCGGGCTCGGTCACCGCCCCGCTCATCAGCGACTGGACATAGACGCGATCCTCGTCGCTCGGCAGCCAATCCAGATGCCGGCGCGTCCACTCAGGTCCATCGATGATCGTACCATCGGGCGACGCCTTGATGTCGGTGAATGCGCCAATGGCGCGATGGAATACCCGATGCGGCAGCTTGAATTTGAAGTCGATGCCGAACTTTTCGATCACCTTGTTCCACCGCTCGACTCCCTTCGTGCAGTCGGCGATGTAATCGTCGCGCAGCCGCTCATTGAGCGCGGTCAGCGCCGGCGCGTCGACGAGTCGGAGCGAACTGTCGGCGATCTCGGCGACGCGATAGACGGCGTCCTTGAGGACGTGATCGTCGCCGATCCTGGTCTCCTCGAACCGGCCCTTGAGGCCCATCGAGTAGTAATTCGCCGCGTTGGTCGAAATTTCCTGGCCGAACAGGTCGCACGAGACGCTGAAGTGGAAGTTGAGATATTTCTGGATCGTCGGCAGATCGATGCCGCCGAAGGCGCGGACATCGTCGCTCTTTTGCTCGCGCATGATCTCGCACGCGCGCTGGATGATCCGCGCGATGCCGGACTCGCCCACGAACATGTGATGCGCTTCCTCGGTCAGCATGAAGCGGCAAGTGCGCGCCAGCGGATCGAACCCGGATTCGGCGAGCGAGGCGAGTTGATACTTGCCGTCGCGATCGGTGAAGAAAGTGAACATGAAGAACGACAGCCAGTCGGGCGTGCGCTCGTTGAACGCGCCGAGGATCCGCGGCTTGTCGGGGTCGCCCGAGTGACGTTCGAGAAGCGCGTCCGCCTCCTCGCGGCCATCGCGGCCGAAATGGGCGTGCAAGAGATAGACCATCGCCCAGAGATGGCGCCCTTCCTCGACATTGACCTGAAACAGATTGCGAAGATCGTAGAGCGAGGGGCAGGTCTTGCCGAGTTGGCGCTGCTGCTCGACGGACGCAGGCTCGGTGTCGCCTTGGGTGACGATCAGCCGGCGGAGCGTGGCACGGTGCTCGCCCGGAATATCCTGCCATGCCGGTTCGCCCTTGTGGACGCCGAATGGAATCCGGCGGTCGGCCTCCGGCTTGGCGAGAAAGATGCCCCAGCGGTAATCGGGCATCTTGACGTGGCCGAAATTGGCCCATCCTTGCGCATCGACGCTGATCGCGGTGCGCAGATAAACGTCGAGCGTCAAGGCGCCCTCGGGCCCCATCTCGCGCCACCAGTCGAGATAGCGCGGCTGCCACGCCTCGAGCGCACGCAACAGACGTTTGTCGCCCGCGAGGTTGACGTTGTTCGGGATCTTTTCCGCGTAATCGACCGTCATATCACCTACACCCTCGTCTTGTTGAATTGGGCCTGCCGTCCCGTTCCATAGAGCCGCAGCGCGCCAACCTCGCCGACCGCATTCGGGCGTTGGAATATCCAATTCTGCCAGGCGGAGAGACGCGCAAAGATCTTCGATTCCATGGTCTCTGGCCCCGCGAAGCGCAGGTTCGCTTCCATTCCGGTGAGCGAGTCGGGAGAGAAGCTGGCGCGCTCCTCGAGCGCGACACGGACCTCGTCTTCCCAGTCGATATCGTCGGGGATGAACGTCACCAGGCCGAGCGCCTCGGCCCGCCCGGCGTCGAGATCCTTGCCGGTCTCCGCCTTCGCGTTGTCAACACCGCCCGGCTCGCCGAGAAAACGGACGGCGAGCCTGGTGAGGTCATTGCACATCGGCAGCGGACCGAAATTCATCGGCGTGAGGCGCACCGTCGGCGCCGGCAGATTCGCGCCCTCGAATGTTCCGGCGAGCATGAAGCTGCGATCGGCGGCGAGAACGACTTCGAACAGCGAGCCGGCAAAGCAGCTTCCCGGCTCGACGAGCGCGATCAGGCTGCGCGAGGTGACGTCGAGGCGCTTCAGGACCCGCTTGAGATAGAGCGTGATCTCGCGCACCAGCCAGTCGCCGGCATGCGCGAGCAACGCCGCGTCGGCGGCGGCGACCCAGTCGGAGCTGCCGCGGCTTTTCAGCACCCAGGTTCCAATATCCGGCTCGTTGGTGCGGAGATGGAGCACGACGTCGTCGAGCTCGCGCGCCAACGCCAATGGCCAGAAGGCGCAGCCGGCGCGGTGGATCGCCGGAAGATCCTGCGGCGGCTCGGCGCGCGGGCCGTGGAGGGTGATTTCCGCCACGCCGCGCTTGCGATCGATCGCCACGCCGACATGGTCGTAGGTGACGCCGTCCGCCTCGAAACGGCGATTGAGCGGGGCGAGCGCAACTCCCTTGGCGCTCCTCGGCCGGTCGGAGCTGGCGGCAAGGGCCAGGGCGCGCTCGCGCGTCGCCTCGCCGAGCCGCGAGCGCGGCACCACCTGGTCGACGAGTCGCCAATCGACGGCGCGGCTGCCGCGCACGCCTTCGCTCACCGTGCAGAAAAAATCGGCGCGGTCGCGGCGGACCTTGCGCTTGTCGACCAGTCGGGTCAGGCCGCCGGTGCCAGGCAGCACGGCCAGCAGCGGCACCTCGGGAAGCGAAACCGCGGTCGCGCCGTCATCGGCCATGATGATGCAATCGGTAGCGAGCGCGAGCTCGTAGCCGCCGCCGGCCGCCGTGCCGTTGATCATGCAGAGATAGCGTTGGCCCGAAAACCGGCTCGCATCCTCGATCGAGTTTCGCGTTTCATTCGTGAACTTGCAGAAATTCACCTTCCAGCCGTGGGTCGACTGGGCAAGCATCGGGATGTTGGCGCCAGCGCAAAACACCTTGTCCTTATCGGAGGCGACGATGACCGCGCCGATTTCGGGGTACTCGAAGCGCAGCCGCTGGATCGCGTCGTATAGCTCGATATCGACCCCGAGATCATACGAGTTGAGCTTGAGTTTGTAGCCGGGAACGATTCCCTGGTTCTCTTGTACGTCGAGCGCAAGCGTCGCGACCGGCCCGTCGAGCCGCAGCTTCCAATGACGATACGAGGCCGGATTTGTCTGGAAATCCACCCGCGTCGGCGGCTTATCAGACGCAATTGGAACTGCAGCCTGGGCTGTCGGCATAACATTCTCCATGCGCGGCGAGCTTCAACCAGTGCCTGCCGTCGTTATCATAAATCGGTACTAAATTACTTATTTACACTTTACGAGTTTCACTCCATCCTGTCAAGCATGCGGACGCCCGATTCGGGTGTACGGCCGACCCAGCGGTAGACGGAAACCGCCACTCGGCGACGACTGCAAGCAGCGGGTCAAGCAATGGCGACCGAAAATGTGATCGAGCGCCCGCCGACGACCGCCGAGAAGCTTTGCGTGCGGCCGGTCATGGCAGACGATCTTATGGCGGTGATCGCGCTCGACGAGCTCCACACCGGGGTCGCGAAACCGGATTACTGGCGCGACCTTTATGCGCGCTACATGCAACCCAACCGTCCACGCTTCTTCTTGGTGGCCGAGAGCAAGGGGAAAGTGGTGGGATTCATCATTGGCGAGGTACGCGCCTGGGAGTTCGGGTCGCCACCTTGCGGTTGGGTCTTCGCGATCGGCGTCAGTCCGGGAATTCGGTTGCAGAATGTCGGCAGCAAATTGATGGACGCGGTTTGCGCAAGGTTCAGGGAAGCGGGCGTGACCAAGGTCCGCACGATGCTGGCGCGCGACAATCATCTCATCATGGCGTTCTTTCGCAGTCAGGGAATGATGGCCGGCCCTTTCATCCAGCTCGAGAGGGACATCGATGATTGAACACTCGGGCCGGTGCTCACACGCGCGATGGTACATTCCAACCGGCGAGAGGTTGGCATGAAGCTGCAGAAAGCCTCGCGTTTCGCCCTCTATGCGGTGCTCGAACTCGCCGCGGATCCCGCGCGCCAGCTTTCGGCGGCCGAGATCGCCGGCAGATACGGCATCTCCACCAATCATCTGGCGAAGGTCTTGCGCGATCTCGGTCGCGCCGGCCTCGTCGATTCGGTGCGCGGCGTGGGCGGCGGCTATCGCTTCTCGGGCAACGCCAAGCGCGTGACGCTCTACGACGTGATTGAAATGTTCGAGGACGTCAGCCATAAAGCAGAACGCGAGCGCGATCCCGCCGAGAGCACCGATATCGGCGCGGCGTTGCGGGTCGTGCTGAACGAAATCGATGACATCGCCTCGGCGACCTTGGGGTCGATCACGCTCGATACGCTTCTCAAGCTGATGCGTCGCTATCAGCGTCAGGCCCCGACGCCGCGCGACACCTTGCGCACCGGCGTTGCCGCGGCGAATGATTGATTTCGTCCAATGATTTGCGCCAAACCCGACACCAAAATGATCCGCGGCTGAGGAGGCGCGGGTGAGAAGTGGGTTAAAGGACGGCCCCGAATCCGCGATCAACGCCAGCAACACGACAGGAGGAAATCGTCATGAACTGGAATCGCTTTGGACTAACCGCCGCAGCCGTCACCATGCTGGTGGCAGCGAGCGGATTTGCCGGTGCGCAAGAGCCGATAAAGATCGGCTCGTTCGTCTCGGCGACCGGCCCTGCGGCGTTTCTCGGCGACCCCGAGGCAAAAACGCTCGAAATGTACATCGAAGAAATCAATCGCACCGGAGGGGCGTTGGGACGCAAGCTGCAGCTGGTCCTCTACGACGATGGCGGCGACGCCGAGAAGGCGCGGACATTCGCCAAGCGCCTTATCGAACAGGACAAGGTGGACGTAATCGTCGGCGGGTCGACGACGGGCACGACCATGGCGGTGGTACCGCTGGTCGAGCAGGCGGGCATTCCATTCATCTCCTTGGCGGGCGCGGTCGTGATCGTCGAGCCGGTCAAGAAATGGGTGTTCAAGACGCCGCACACCGATCGGATGGCGTGCGACCGCATTTTCGCCGATATGAAAAAGCGCGGCGCCAGCAAGATCGGCATGATCTCCGGCGCCGGCGGATTCGACAGATCGATGCGCCAGGAATGTCTCGCCGTCGCCAAGAACTACGGCATCGACATCGCCGCCGACGAATCCTACGGCGCGCAGGATACCGATATGACGGCGCAACTCACCAAGATCCGCAACACGCCGGGCATCCAGGCGGTGATCAATCCAGGCTTTGGCCAGGGCCCGGCGATCGTGACCAAGAATTTCAGGCAACTTGGCATGACGGTGCCGCTTTACCAATCGCACGGCGTTGCATCCAAGCAGTTCATCGAACTCGCCGGCGCCGCGGCCGAGGGCGTAAGGCTGCCGGCCGCCGCATTGTTGGTCGCCGAAGCCCTGCCTGAGAATGACAAACAGAAGCCGGTGGCGGTCGCCTACAAGCGCGCCTATGAACAGCGCGTCAAAAGCGAAGTGTCGACATTCGGCGGACACGCCTATGACGGCTTGTTCATCGCGGTGGACGCGATCAAGCGGGCGGGTACGGTGGATAAAGCCAAGATCCGCGACGCGATCGAGCAGACCAAGGGCTATATCGGGACCGGCGGCATCGTCAACATGTCGCCCGCCGACCATATGGGGCTCGATGTCTCGTCCTTCCGCATGCTGGAAATCCGCAACGGCAACTGGACGCTGATCGACTGATCGCCGAAGTTGTCGCGGGTGGGTGCGCCGCCTTGACGGGCGGCGCCCCGGCGTGCGATTTGGCGCGATCATGGCGGAATTCCTGCAGTTCATTTTTTCCGGCGTCACCGTTGGCGCGACCTACGCGCTGGTGGGGCTCGGGTTCTCGCTGATCTACAACTCGAGCCATGTCATAAATTTCGCGCAAGGTGAATTCGTCATGATCGGCGGCATGACGACCGTGTTTCTGGTCGCCGCCGGGGCGCCGATGCCGCTCGCCATCCTCCTTGCCGTCGCGCTTGGCGGACTCGTCGGCTGCGCGCTCGAGAAGTTCGCGGTCGAACCGGTACGAAACACCTCCGTGGTGACATTGATCATCATCACCATCGGCGGCTCGATCGCGCTCCGCGGCCTTGCAGCCGTGATCTGGGACAAGAAATTCCACGCGCTTCCGCCGTTCTCGGGCGAGGCGCCGATCGTCATCGGCGGCGCCACGATCCTTCCGCAGAGCCTGTGGGTTCTTGGCGTGACGGTGGCGATCGTCGTTGCACTCCGCTATTTCTTCGGCCGCACGTTGCTCGGCAAGGCGATGCTCGCCACGGCCCATAACCGGATGGCCGCGGAGCTCGTCGGAATCAACGTGCGGCGCATCCTCATGTTGAGCTATGGCCTTTCGGCGATGCTGGGCGCGATCGCCGGGATTCTGACGGCGCCGATCACGCTCACCTCGTTCGACATTGGAATCATGATCGGCCTCAAGGGATTCTGCGCGGCGATCATCGGCGGACTCGGCAACGGCATGGGCGCGATCGCCGGAGGTCTGTTGCTCGGCATCGTCGAGGCGCTTGGCGCCGGATACATTTCTTCCGCCTATAAGGACGCCATCGCCTTCGTCGTCATTCTGCTGACGCTTTTCTTCCTGCCGAGCGGGCTGTTCGGCACGCGCGGGACCGAGCGCGTATGATTGCCCCGCTGTCGTCGCGCGGGGCGGGCCTGCTGGCATTGACGGTGGTGATCGGCGTTCTGCCGCTGACCTTCCCCAATCGCTATTTCTACGACGTCGCGATCCTCGTCGGCCTCAACGCAATCGTCTGCGTCGGCCTTAACCTGCTGATCGGCTATGCCGGCCAAATCAGCCTGGGCCACGCGGGTTTCTTCGGCCTCGGCGCC
The DNA here is from genome assembly GCA_964563665.1 of uncultured Acetobacteraceae bacterium. Classification (GTDB taxonomy): domain Bacteria; phylum Pseudomonadota; class Alphaproteobacteria; order CACIAM-22H2; family CACIAM-22H2; genus CAZLYV01. The sequence goes on along the minus strand of CAZLYV010000017.1, from coordinate 2,192 downwards.
TACAGCTCCGCCATTCTCACCGCCCGATACGGCTGGCCGCCGCTTGCAGCACTGGCGGCCGGCGCGGTGCTGGTCGGCGCGGTTTCGTTCGTGATCGGCCGGCCGATCCTCAGGCTGAAGGGCCACTATCTGGCGATGGCGACGCTCGGCCTTGGCATCATCATCTCGATCGTCATCACCACGGAGGATCGGATCACCGGCGGTCCCGACGGCATGTCCGTTCCGCCGCTCTCCGGCTTTGGTCTTGCGCTCCGCGGGGAGGAAGCCTGGTACTGGGTGGTCGGCGGAATGCTTCTGGCGAGCGTATGGCTGGCAATCAATCTGATCGACTCGCCGGTGGGACGCGCGCTGCGCGCTATCCACGGCTCCGAAATCGCGGCCGAGGTGATGGGCATCGACACCAGCGCCTACAAGGTAAAGGTGTTTGTCATCTCTGCGGTAATCGCGAGCGTCGCCGGCAGCCTGACCGCGCATTATTCGGGATTCATCACGCCGGGAAAGGTCGGATTCTTTCATTCGATCGAGCTCGTGACCATGGTCGTCTTCGGCGGCATGGCCTCGACCTTCGGCGCCGTGGTCGGCGCCGCGGTGCTCACCACGCTCCCGCAGTTCTTGACCCTGCTCAGGGATTACGAGGTCATCGTTCACGGCGTGGTGCTGATGGGAACGATGATCTTCATGCCGCGTGGGCTGGTGCCGAGCCTGTTTGCCCGCTTTCGGAGACGCGGCTGATGTTGCTGCGGGTCGAAAACCTCGGCAAGCATTTCGGCGGCGTGCGTGCGGTCGATGAACTTACCTTCTCGCTCGACGCCGGCGCGGTTCATTCGATCATCGGACCGAATGGCGCCGGAAAAACGACGCTCTTCAACCTGGTAACCGGGGTCTATCGACCGTCGAGCGGGCGCATTCTTCTCGACGACGAGGATGTCGGGGGCATGGCGCCATTTGCGCTCGCCCAACGCGGCGTGTCGCGCACATTTCAGAATCTGCAAATATTCTTCAACATGACGGCGATCGAAAACGTCATGGTCGGCTGCCATCTGCGTAGCGATACGCGGCTCGTTTCGGCTCTGCTACGTCTGCGACAATTCGCGCGCAAGGAACGGCGCTGGTCAGAGGAATGCGCGGCGCTCATGGTCGACGTCGGGCTCGCCGGCTATCTCGACGCCGATTCGAGCTCGATGCCGTATGGCGCGTTGAAACGCCTCGAGATCGCCCGTGCGCTCGCCGCCAAACCCAAGCTGCTGCTGCTCGATGAGCCCGCCGCGGGCCTAAATCCCGCCGAGACGCACGAAATCGATCAACTTATTCGCAAGATCGCGGCTGACGGCGTGACCGTCATTCTGGTCGAGCACAATATGCGGCTCGTGATGGGCGTCTCCGATCACATCCTGGTCCTCGACTACGGCCGCAAGCTGGCAGAGGGCACCGCGGCCGCGATTCGCGCCAATCCCGATGTTATCGCCGCATATCTTGGATCCGACGGTTCGAAATCAGGACGCGCTCGCCATGCTTGAGATTCGCGGCCTCACCAGCCATTACGGGCGCATCCAGGCCCTCAAGGGAATTGATCTTTCGGTGGGCGAGGGGGAGCTGGTTGCGCTCGTCGGCGCGAACGGCGCGGGAAAAACGACGTTGCTCCGAACCATCTCGGGCGTGCAGCCGGCAAGCGCCGGCAGCATCGTGTTCGCCGGAGCTTCGATCACCGACGTTCCCGCCGAGACGCGCGTGCGGCTTGGCATCGCCCAGGTGCCCGAAGGTCGCCAAGTCTTTGGACCATTGAGCGTCGAGGACAATCTGCGGCTCGGCGCCTACACTCGTCCGGCCGAGGAAAGCGCGCAAGATCTCGAGAAGATTTACGGCTTGTTCCCGATGCTGAATCAGCGCCGTGACAGCCCCGCCGGAACTCTTTCGGGCGGCCAGCAGCAGATGCTGGCCATCGGGCGCGCGCTCATGGCCCGACCACGGCTTCTGCTTCTGGATGAGCCAAGCATGGGGCTCGCGCCGCAGCTGGTCGAGGAAATCTTCGATGTCATCGCCTCATTGAACCATCGCGGCACGACGATCCTGCTGGTCGAACAGAATGCGACGGCGGCGCTTGCCATCGCCGATCGCGGCTATGTCATCGAGACCGGCCGCATCGCGCTTGCCGACACCGGGTCGGCACTGCTCGCCAACGAACAGGTGAAGGC
>CAZLYV010000016.1:16472-19985 GCA_964563665.1 uncultured Acetobacteraceae bacterium | reverse complement strand
CCGAGCTTGGCGAGAGCCATCGACCACTTCGCCTCGAGATCGGGGTCGAAGACGAGCGTCACGTCGGCGGGAACGGCGAGCCAGCCGTTGGCGGTGATTTCGGATTCGAGCTGACCCGGCGCCCAACCGGCGTAGCCGAGCGCCAACAAGCTTTGGCGCGGCCCCTCGCCGGTCGCGATCGCCTTCAAGATGTCGATCGTGGCGGTGAGCGCGAACCCCCCCTTTACCACCATCGTGCCGTCGCGCACGTAGTCGTCCGAGTGCAATACGAACCCGCGCCCGGTCTCGACCGGACCGCCGCAGTGGACGCGAATTTGCTGCGTTCGTGGTCCGACCTCGATGTTGAGCTGCTCGAGCAGGTCGGGAAAACTGATGGCGTCGAACCGCCGGTTGACGATCAGGCCCATCGCGCCATCGGCGCTATGAGCGCAAATATAGATGACGCTTCGCCGGAAGCGCGGATCGTCCATCTGCGGCATCGCTATCAGGAGGTGGCCCGACAGGTAAGTCGATATCGGAGTCTTGCTGGCCATCGCTTCTTACCTATGACTTCGGCGCGGTTAAGACAAGTTTAGCAGGGGCTAAGCCGTTCGGGGACTGGGGAAATGTTCACGTAATTTTGCGGGCGAGGCGGGCGGTCATGCCTATATAACGGTGAGATCGTCGGCGAATTCCGCTGGCGCTGTTGCCAGCGTCACGGGCCGGGTGGAGAGGTTACCTCTAAGCCAATGCGTCGTAAGAAAAATTTCCGGCTGGTTGGCCTCGTTGTCGTATTGCTTGCCGGCCTTGGCGGGACGGCGCACGCCGCGAGCGCGCCGGATCCGGCCGCCTCGCCATGGGCGGAGACCGACCAGGCACGGGTGCGACTGATCGGCGCGACCACAAGCGTCGGTAGCGCGCAAACGCTGCGACTCGGGCTTGAGTTTCGCCTGGCGCCGGGGTGGAAGACCTATTGGCGATCGCCGGGCGACGCGGGATTTCCCCCGCGCCCCGAGTGGAGCGGATCAGCGAACGTCGCCGCGGTGACGATGCGCTGGCCGGCGCCGCACCGCTTCGAGCTGTTCGGCCTCGATAGTTTCGGTTACGGCGATGAGGTCGTGTTTCCGCTCGATGTGCGCGTATCGCGTCCAGGCGAGCCGCTGACGCTCGGGGCCAAGGTCGATTATCTGATCTGCGAAAAGATCTGCATCCCCTATACGGCGGAACTGGCGCTCGATCTGCCGGCCGGGCCGGCCAACCCAAGCGCGCATGCCCATCTCATCAACCGTTTCGCCGCGCAGGTGCCAGACGACGGGACGGGGGCCGGCCTGGCGATCGAAAGCGCCGAATGGCGGGCCGGAGCGTCGCCTGCCATCGTCGTCCAGGCACGCGCGATGACGCCGTTCGGCACGCCGGACGTATTCGTCGAAGCGCCTGCCGGCTGGAGCTTCGGTCGGGCGCAAGCACGACTGAGCGACGGCGGCACGCGGGCGGAGCTGCGGCTGCCGCTGCACGGCGAAGGCGCCGCGCCCAAGAGCACGCTCGCCAACAGCGATGTCACCTTAACCCTGGTCGATGGCGCGCGCGCGGCCGAGCGGACGCTGCGGCTCATCGCCGGCGCGCCGTCGCGCTCGACATCATCGGCAAGCTTCATCGGCATCCTCGCGCTCGCCGTCTTGGGCGGCCTCATCCTCAACCTGATGCCCTGCGTGCTGCCGGTTCTGTCGCTGAAGCTGCTTGGCGTGGTGAGCCATGGCGGCGGGTCGCCAGCACGGGTGCGCGCGAGCTTCGTCGCCTCTGCCGCCGGCATTCTCGCCGCGTTTCTGTTGCTGGCGGGGGTGCTCACCGGTCTCAAGCAGGCGGGCGTGGCGGTCGGCTGGGGCATCCAGTTCCAGCAGCCGGCGTTCCTTGTCTTTATGGTGCTGCTGGTGGCTCTGTTTGCGGCCAATCTGTGGGATTGGTTCCACATCCGTCTGCCCGACGCGCTCGCCGACGCGGCGATCGTCGACACGCCGTCGCACAATCCACCGACCATCGCCGGCTCGTTCGCGACCGGCGTCTTCGCCACCTTGCTCGCCACGCCGTGTTCCGCGCCGTTTCTCGGTACGGCCGTCGGATTTGCGCTCGCGCGCGGACCGGCCGAGATCTTCGCCGTGTTCGGCGCGCTCGGACTGGGGCTGGCGATGCCCTATGTGCTCGTCGCGGCGGTCCCGGCGATCGCGACCCGATTGCCGCGTCCAGGACCATGGATGATCCGGCTCCGGCGCGCGCTCGGCTTTGCGCTGATCGCCACCGCGATCTGGTTGCTGACGATTCTGGCCGCTGAGATCGGCCGCACGGGGGCATTGTCGATCGGCGGCCTAATGATCGCCGGCCTTGGCGTTCTGTGGCTCGGGCGGCGGACCGAAGCGCCAAAGACGTGGATTCGCGGACCAGCGCTCGCATTGATCGCGCTCGTCGCGTTCACCGTGCCGGGCTGGGTCGGCATCGCGCCGACCGGCGATCGCCAATCGGCGGCAACGAGCGATGGTCCGTGGCGTCCCTTTGCGCTCGATGAAATATCCGGGCTGGTGCGCGCGGGCCAGGTCGTGTTCGTCGATGTGACGGCCGATTGGTGCATCACCTGCCAGGTGAACAAGAGCCTGGTCCTGGGCCGCGGTGAAGTGGCGGCGCGGCTCGCCGGCGACAAGGTCGTGGCACAACGCGCCGACTGGACCCGGCCCGACGACAAGATCGCGAGCTATCTGGCGAGCTTCGGGCGCTATGGGATTCCTTTTTATGCCGTCTATGGTCCAGGCGCGCCGGCAGGCATCGCATTGCCCGAGATCTTGACCGCCGATGTCGTGCTCGAGGCGTTGGATCGTGCCGGCGGTCGGCCCACTTCGCGCGCGGCGGCCGAGTGAGACACCGTGTCTTCGCGATACATCCGGGAGGGATGAAATCTTCCCGCCGGCAGGCTATAGATTTGCGTCCCGCGGCCGTTGCCCGTGGCCTCGGGTCGCGCTTGCGCCGGACCGTACCCACTGAAGGATGAAAGGACGACCAATGACCATAAAGTCTGGAGACAATATCCCCTCGGTCAAGATCAAAACCATGACCAAGGAGGGGATCAAGGACATCACCACCGACGAGATCTTCAAGGGAAAGAAAGTGGTGGTTTTCGGGCTTCCCGGCGCGTTCACGCCGACCTGCTCGGCCAAACATCTGCCCGGCTTCGTCCAGCACGCCGATGCGATCAAGGCCAAGGGCGTCGATACGATCGCCTGCCTGTCGGTGAATGATGCGTTCGTGATGAACGCCTGGGGCAAGGATCAGAATGTCGGCGACAAGGTGCTGATGCTGGCCGACGGCAACGCCGAGTTCACCAAGGCCGCCGGCCTCGAGCTCGACGGCAGTGGTTACGGGCTCGGGCTTCGCTCGCGGCGCTTCTCGATGGTGGTCGACAACGGCGTCGTCAAGCACTTCAATCTCGAGAAACCCGGCGCCTTCGAAATCTCGAACGCGGAAACGATCCTCAAGCAGCTGTGAGCCGAA
>CAZLYV010000016.1:7537-16372 GCA_964563665.1 uncultured Acetobacteraceae bacterium | reverse complement strand
CGTGTTCGCGCGTCGGGTGACGCGCGTCAGCCCTCGCCATGAAGCATCTGGTCGATCGCCAGGCGAGCGAGCGCATCGGCTCGTTCGTTCTCGGGGTGCCCGGCATGGCCGCGCACCCAATGCCACTCGACGGCATGGTCGGCGATCGCGTCTTCGAGCATCTTCCATAGATCGACGTTCTTGACCGGCTTCTTGTCGGCGGTCTTCCAGCCGCGGCGTTTCCAATCCTTGATCCAGCGCGTGATGCCGTCGCGCAGGTACAGCGAGTCGGTATGGACGCGCACGCTCGCCGAGCGCCGGAGCGCCGCGAGCCCGTGGATCGCGGCGGTCAGTTCCATCCGGTTGTTCGTGGTCGCCGGCTCGCCGCCCGATAGCTCGCGCTCTTCGCCACGCCAGCGCAAGATGACGCCCCAGCCGCCGGGCCCGGGATTGCCGCGGCACGCCCCGTCGGTGAAGAGATCGACGACGTCGTCGCGTCCGCTCACGGCCGACGCGAACCGAGCAATACGTCCGCCTCGAGCGTCACGCTGACGCTGGTCTCGCCCGGCTCGGCCACCGGCGGCGCCGCGGACGCGGCTTGCGCCTCGATCGCCATCCTCGCAATCGGCGGCCGGGGCGGTCGTCCGCTTTGGCCAAGGCGAATCTCGCGATAGCGCACAATGACAAGATCCATCGCCGTTGCGACGCGCTCGGCCCGCGCGCGGAGCCGCGCCAGCGCTTCGGCGGTGAGTTCGTCTTCCATCGCTCGCGCGCTCTCCGGCGCGAGTTCGAACCCGAGCCCCGAAAAGACGAATCCCGCCTGCTGCAGATCGCCGGCAAGCGCTAGAAGCGGCGCCGTCTCCTTGCCCGAAAGGGTCAGCATCTGCTGGCCGCGCCAGCGCTGGGCCGGTGGACCGCGGCGGTCCTCGTGCACGAAATAGCCGCCGGTCTCGACCTTGATCCCGCTTGCCCCCTTCGCGCGGGCGAGCGCATCGGTCATCCGTAAGTTGATATCGGCCTGCAGGCGCGCCGGGTCGGCCCCGGCAAGCTCGACGCGCAGGCTCGCCCGCAACAGGTCCTGGCGCACGATCCGTTCGGCCGATTCGGTCAGGCGCAGAACGGTGAGGCCGGCGTCGGCAGCCGGCGCTGGCGTTTGCGCCATAGCCGGTCCGGTCGCCAGGATGGCGGCGGCAAGAACGAACCACCGAACGGTCTGTCGCATGGCGGAATCCCCTAAAGGCCGTAAGCACCGGCGCTTTTGACGTGGCGATGGAAGCGCAGCTTCTTCAGGTATTCGATCGGGTCCTTCGGCTTTACGAGCGCGCCCTTGGGATGGTGCAGCAGGTCATAAAGTCGGGTGAGCAGGAAGCGCATCGCGCTGCCACGGGCAAGCAGCGGCAGCGCATCGATTTCGCCCGGCGCAAGGTGACGGACCTTGTCGTAGTGGCGGACGAGCAGCCGCGCCTTGGTCGCATTGAAGCTGCCGTCGGTCTCGAAGCACCAGGCGTTGAGGCAGATGGCCAGGTCGTAGACGAGCAGATCGTTGCACGCAAAATAGAAGTCGATCATTCCCGAAAGCTTATCGCCGAGGAAAAACACATTGTCGGGAAAAAGATCGGCGTGGATCACGCCCGACGGCAGATCGGCCGGCCAGTGCCGGGCAAGATGGTCGAGCTCGCCGGCCAGCTCTTCGGTCAGTCCCTTGCGGACCGAATCCGCGCGGGCGCGGCAACCCTCGAACAGCGTCCGCCAGCCGGCGAGCGACAACGCATTCGCCCGCTTCATCTGAAACGATGCGCCGGCGAGATGAAGCCGGGCGAGGGCCTCGCCGACTTGCGCGCAATGGGTCGTCTGTGCCCGGCGCGGCCACATGCCCTGGAGAAAGGTGACGATCGCGGCCGGGCGACCGGCGAGCCGCCGCAAAGCCTTGCCGTCGCGCGCATGAACCGGCGTGGCGCAGGCGATCCCTTGGTGCGCGAGATGATCCATCAGGCCGAGAAAGAACGGCAGATCGGCCTCGGCGACCCGCTTTTCGTAAAGCGTCAGGATGTACGTGGCGCGGTCGGTCTGCAGCAGGTAGTTGGAATTCTCGACCCCCTCGGCGATGCCCTTGCACGACATCGCCGTGCCGATGTCATACTGGGCAACGAATTTCTCGAGTTCGTTGTCGTCGACTTCGGTATAGACGGCCATGCGCACGCCCGGCCGTTCAACCCGCGAGCGCGCGCGGCAGATTGAAATGCATGTCCTCGGTGACGAACGACGCCTCCTCGAGGCGCACCTCGAAGCGGACGCGACAAGCCTCGATCACTTCGCTCACAAGAACCTCGGGCGCCGAGGCGCCGGCGGTGATCCCAAGCCGTCGCACGCCCTCGAGCATCCGCCAGTCGATGTCGCCGGCGCGCCGGATGAGCTCGGCCCGCGGGCACCCGGCCGCGCGCGCGACCTCGACGAGACGCATCGAGTTGGACGAATTGGGCGCACCGACGACCAGCAGGGCGTCGATTTGCGGCGCGATCGCCTTTACCGCCGCCTGCCGGTTGGTCGTCGCATAGCAGATATCCTCTTTGCGGGGGCTGGCGATACGGGGGAAGCGGTCCTTGAGCGCGGCGACAATCGCCGCGGTATCGTCGACCGAGAGGGTCGTTTGCGTGATGTAGGCAAGATTTTCCGGGTCGCGCACCGGGACGGTCTCGGCCTGCGCCACGTTCTCGACCAGAATGACCGCGCCCGCGGGCAGCTGGCCCATGGTTCCGATCACCTCCGGATGGCCCGCATGGCCGATGAGGACGATCTGGCGGCCATCGGCGTAATGCTGCTCGGCCTCGTGATGAACCTTGCTGACCAGCGGGCATGTGGCGTCGAGATAGAAGAGTTTGCGGCGCTCGGCCTCGGCGGGCACCGATTTGGGCACGCCATGGGCCGAAAAGATCACCGGCGCGCCATTGGGTACCTGGTCGAGTTCGTCGACGAATACCGCCCCCTTGGCGGCGAGCGATTCGACCACGAACCGGTTGTGGACGATCTCATGGCGGACATAGACCGGTGGCCCGAATTTCGCCAGCGCGCGCTCGACAATCAAAATCGCCCGATCGACCCCGGCGCAGAAGCCGCGGGGAGCGGCGAGCAGGATGGTGAGCGGCCGCCGGGCCGGGCCGGCCTGCTTAACCATGACCAAGTCCCGAATTGACCGCTGACCCCGTGAGCCAAACTTGTGAAATCATTGCCTCTTCTCTAAAGTCCACCGGTCGCTGCCAGATCGCACCGGGCCAAATTACCCCGGCGCCCCAGTGCGACGGAAGCCCCGATCTGGGGCATCACAACCTGATGGATGCAATATCGCGCATGGCCGATCCCATTCCCGCACAAAAGGCGCCGTACGGCGTCGATGTCGTCGCCGGCAAACAATACTGGTGGTGCGCCTGCGGACGCAGCAAGAACCAGCCGTTCTGCGACGGTACGCACTTGAACTTCGGCCTTCAGCCGGTGGCCTACACCGCGCTCGAGTCGAAAAAATTGTGGTTCTGCGGTTGCAAGCAGACGGCGACAAAGCCGTTTTGCGACGGCACGCACAAGCGCTTGCCTTGAGCCCGATCTCGGTGCGTCGACATTGTGCAAAACGTCGCGGCGTTTGGCTCGCGTTGTTCGCCGGCGGTCTCGTCCTGGCCGCGTGCGGTTCGAAGGAACCGCCTCCCGCCTGTCCGCGCGCCTCGGTGGTGAGCGATCTCGCCACGATCACCAAGTTTCGCGACGGTCCGGGCCGCGATGTGACCGACGTCCGGTTCGAGGGCGAGCTCTTCGATGTGCTCGTGCAGTGCAAGTACGACCGGCGCGCTGTCACCGTCGACCTTCAGGTGGCGGTACGCGGAACGCGCGGGCCCGCCGATACGACGCGCAAGGCGTCGTTCGAGTATTTCGTCGCCGTCGCCGATCCGCAGCGAAACATCGTCGCTAAAGAGAGGTTCGTGGTTGAATTCGAGTTTCGCGATTCGCGTACCACCCTCGCCCGAGTCGAGGAGCTCGAGCCGCGCATCCCGCTCGCCTCGCCGCAGGAGGCTCTGAACTACGAGATTCTCGTCGGCTTCCAATTGACGCCCGAGGACATCGACTGGAACGAGCGCCGCAAACCGCGCTAGCGCGACAGTCTCGATGCCCCGCCGCCCGGGATTGACTTGAGAGGCGGCCAAGTTATGGTGGTGCAGGCTTGGCGACAAGCCCTCCCTTGCGGGAGAGACCGGCCGGTTCCGCGGATCGTCGCGTGGAACCTCAGGCCGGCGCCGAAGGAGCAACCGCCCCGGAAACTCTCAGGCAGAAGGACCGCAAGGGGGATAAGCTCTGGAAAGCAGGCGTTCAACCGGCCCTTGCCGGCGGATCGCCTCACCGAAGATGTAAACCGTCGCCTGCGATGGGCGCAGTCCCCTCGCGGCGAGGCGAATCTTTCAGGTCCACCGGACAGAGGGGGCGCGCTCGGCGTCGACCGACCGTCGGTCGCGCGCGCCCACAGCGCAGCTGCACCATTTGGCAGCGGCGCGCCGGATGAAAGGACCTCAACGTCCGTGGCCGATCCCGCCCCAGAAATTCTCCGCAAGACGCCGCTCCACGCGCTCCATGTCGCGCTCGGCGCCAAGATGGTGCCGTTCGCCGGTTACGACATGCCGGTCCACTACCCATCCGGGATCATCGCCGAACATAACCACGCGCGCGCCGCCGCGGGCCTGTTCGATGTCTCGCACATGGGGCAGATGTATGTCGCCGGCGACGACGCCGCAGCTTTACTCGAGACCTTGGTTCCCGGCGACATCAAGGGCCTTCTACCCGATCACATCCGTTACACCCAGCTGACCAACGAATCGGGCGGCATTCTCGACGATCTGATGGCGACCAATCGCGGCAACCACCTGTTCCTGGTCGTCAACGCCGCCTGCAAGAACGAGGATGCGGCGCACATCAAATTGCACGCGCCGGGGCGTTTGCGTCCCCGGCTGATTGCCGACCGCGCGCTGCTCGCCGTGCAAGGTCCACAGGCCGCTCGCGTCATGGCGCGTCTGTCACCCGGCATCGAGCGCATGCAATTCATGACCTTCACCGAGGCGAAGATCGACGGGAGCACGGTCTGGGTCTCGCGCTCGGGCTACACGGGCGAGGACGGCTTCGAGCTATCGATCGACGAGGACGACGCCGAAGGGATGGCACTTCTGCTGCTCGATCAACCGGAAGTGAAGCCGATCGGCTTGGGCGCCCGCGACTCGTTGCGGCTCGAGGCGGGTCTGTGCCTCTACGGTCACGATATCGACACGACAACGACGCCGGTCGAGGCGGGGCTTGTGTGGTCGATCGGCAAGCGGCGCCGTGCCGAAGGGGGTTTCCTCGGCGCAGACGTCATTCTCCGACAGCTTGCCGAGGGTCCGCGCCGTCGCCGCATCGGCATCCTGCCCGAGGGCCGCGCGCCGGCGCGCGAGCACACGCCCGTCACCGATGCGGCCGGCCGGCCGATCGGCGAGATAACGAGCGGCGGGTTCGGACCCACGGTCGGCGGGCCGGTGGCGATGGGCTATGTCGCGGCGGCCTCGGCCGCCGAAGGTACGCCGGTTTTTCTCGTCGTACGCGATGTGCCGCGGCCGGCCCGGATCGTGAAACTGCCGTTCGTTCCGCGGCGCTACTACCGCGGCTGAATCTCGAACAACCCATCAGGGGAACAGCGATGAACGAAGTCCGCTTTACCAATGAACACGAGTGGATCCGGATCGAGGGCGATTTCGGCGTTATCGGCATCTCCGATTACGCGCAAAAGCAGCTCGGCGACGTGGTCTATGTCGAGTTGCCCGCCATCGGCAAGAAAGTGAACAAGGGCGGCGAGACGGCCGTCGTCGAATCGGTCAAGGCCGCGAGCGAGATATACGCGCCCGTCGGCGGCGAGGTGGTCGCGGCGAACGACGCCTTGTCGTCGAACCCGGGCCTGGTCAATGCCTCGCCGATGGGCGACGGCTGGTTCTTCAAGCTGAGGATCGCCGACAAAGGCGAGATCGCTCATCTGATGGACGAGGCGGCGTACAAAAAATTTGTCGACGGCCTGGTATAGGGAGAAGACCTCGACCATGCGCTATCTGCCGCACACCGATGCCGACCGACGTTCGATGCTGAAGGAAATCGGCGCGCCCTCGATCGATGCGCTGTTTCGCGACGTGCCGCTCGAAGCCCGGATATCGCGACCGCTCGATCTTGCCCCGCACATGACCGAGCTCGAGGTCGAGCGCGCGCTTGTCGCCATGGCGGGCAAAAACCAGCACGCCGGCGCGATGGCGTCGTTCCTCGGCGCCGGCGCTTACCGGCATCACGTACCGGCGGCGGTCGATCACCTGATCCAGCGCGGCGAGTTTCTGACTTCCTACACGCCTTATCAGCCCGAGGTGTCGCAAGGGACGCTGCAATATCTGTTCGAATTCCAGACCCAGGTCGCGCTCATCACCGGCATGGAGGTGGCGAACGCCTCGATGTACGACGGCGCCACCGCTTGCGTCGAGGCGGTGCTGATGGCAAACCGCCTCACCCACCGGAACAAGGCGGTGCTCGCGGGCGGACTTCATCCGCATTATCGCGAGATCGTCGAAACATACGCGCGCTTCGCCGGCTTCACGCTCGATGCAAGAGCGCCGCAGCCCCGAGGCGGCGAGGACCTGGCCGATCGGATCGATGCGACCACGTCGTGCGTCGTGGTGCAGAACCCCTCGGTGTTCGGCGCGCTTGCCGATTTCGCGGGCCTTGCCGCAGCGGCGCACAAGATGGGCGCCCTGGTGATCGTCGTCGTGACCGAAGCCGTTTCGCTCGGCCTGGTGACCCCGCCCGGCGCGATGGGGGCGGATATCGTCGTCGCCGAGGGGCAGTCGCTCGGCAATTCGCTGAATTTCGGCGGCCCTTATGTCGGCTTGTTCGCGACCCGCGACAAATACGTGCGCCAGATGCCGGGACGTCTCGCCGGTGAGACGGTGGATGTCGACGGCCGGCGGGGCTGGGTGCTCACGCTCTCGACGCGCGAGCAGCATATCAGGCGCGAGAAAGCGACCTCGAACATCTGCACCAATTCGGGCCTCTGCGCGCTCGCCTTCACCATCCACTTGGCGCTGTTGGGCGAGGCGGGATTCACGCGGCTTGCGGCAATCAATCACGCCCAAGCGGTGAGACTCGCCGGCAAGCTCGGCGCGATCAGGGGCGTCGAGGTGCTCACCGACGCCTTCTTCAACGAATTCACGCTGCGCCTGCCGCGTCCGGCCGCCGATGTCGCCGATCGCCTGGTCGAGCGAGGCGTGCTCGCCGGCGTTCCCGGCGGCCGGCTGTGGCCGGACCGGCCGGAGCTTGTTACCCATCTGCTGGTCGCGGCCACCGAGACCAACACCGAGGCCGAGATGGACCTCTTCGCCCGTTCGCTTGCCGAGGTGCTGTGATGGACAAGTCGCAAGGACGTAACCCACGCCCCGACGCTGGCCCATCGGGAACCGCCGCGACCCATTCGGGTCATCGCGGCCTCGTCTTCGAGGAACCGCTCATTTTCGAACAGGGCGCACCGGGTCGCAGCGGCGTCGACTTCGGCCCGGTTCCGGCCGTTGGCGAGCGCCTGGGCGGCCTCAAGCGCATGGGCGCCATCGGCCTGCCGGGTCTTTCCGAGCCGCAGGTGGTGCGTCACTTCACCCGGCTGTCGCAGAAAAATTATGCGATCGACAGCGGGCTCTATCCGTTGGGATCGTGCACGATGAAGCACAATCCGCGCCTCAACGAAAAACTGGCGCGGCTGCCGGGCTTCGCCGATCTTCATCCCCTGCAGCCGATCAAGACGGTGCAAGGCGCGCTCGAACTGATGGATACGCTGGCGCGCTGGCTCAAGACGCTGACCGGGATGCCCGCGGTGGCGATGTCGCCGGGCGCGGGCGCGCATGGCGAACTTTGCGGCATGGTGGCGATCAAGGCGGCGTTGACCGCGCGTGGCGAGAATACGCGCACCCGCGTGCTGGTCCCCGAATCGGCGCACGGCACCAATCCGGCGACGGCGGCAGCCTGCGGATTTAGCGTTGACTCGATTCCCGCCAACGCACGCGGGCGGGTCGATCTCGCCGCGTTCGAGGCCAAGCTCGGTCCCGATGTCGCTGCTCTCATGCTCACCAACCCCAACACCTGCGGGCTCTTCGAACCCGATATCCGCAAGATCGCCGACGACATCCATCGCGCCGGCGGCTACTTCTACTGCGATGGCGCCAACTTCAACGCCATCATGGGCCGCGTCCGGCCGGCCGATCTCGGTATCGACGCGATGCACATCAACCTGCACAAGACATTTTCGACGCCGCATGGCGGCGGCGGGCCGGGATCGGGTCCGGTCGTCTTCTCCGCGGCGCTGGCGCCCTTCGTGCCGCTTCCTTACGTGGTCCACGGCCGCGACGGCTTTCGGCTCGTCGAACTGCAGGAGGGCGATGCAAAGCCATTTGGCCGGCTCAAGGGGTTCAACGGCCAGATGGGCATGTTCGTGCGCGCGCTCGCCTACATGATGAGCCACGGCGCCGACGGGCTCGCGACGGCGGCCGGCGACGCGGTGCTCAACGCCAACTATGTCATGGCGAGGATCAAGGACATCATGACCCCGTCGTTCGACGGCCCGTGCATGCACGAGTGCCTGTTCGACGATCGCTTTCTCGCCGATACCGGCGTCACCACGCTCGACTTCGCCAAGGCGCTGATCGACGAGGGCTTCCACCCGATGACGATGTACTTCCCTCTGGTCGTTCACGGCGCCCTGCTGATCGAGCCCACCGAGTCCGAGAGCCGCGATTCGCTCGATTTGTTCATCGCCGCGCTGCGCGCGCTGGCCAA
>CAZLYV010000016.1:0-7437 GCA_964563665.1 uncultured Acetobacteraceae bacterium | reverse complement strand
GCGGTGCGCGACTGGGAGCAGGGCCGTCGCCGCCCGGAGAAGGCCGCGCGGATATTGCTGATGGTCATTGCCCGCGATCCCAAGGCGGTCGACCGCGCGCTCAGCGCCGCCTGAGCGCTTGGCGGATCGCTCCGCCATGCGGGCTACCTCAGGGCCGAATGATTCCGGCGACGCCCGTTGTATCCGAACAGCGGCGCGCCTATCCTAAAGCCGAAGGAGAAATGGCGGGGCGAGACCCCGCCGCCACGACGGGAATTGAACCCGCCGCCCCGGCTCAAGTCGATCGACTGCCGCGAGGAGGGCGCCCATGAAGATCGCCGATATTCTCCGCCGCAAAGGGAGCGATCTCGTCACCATCCGTCCCTACGCCAGCATCGAAATGGCGGCCGGCGTGATGACCGCCAAGGGCATCGGCGCGCTCATCGTCTTGGACGATAGCGGCCATCTCGCCGGCATCATCTCGGAGCGCGACATCGTCCACGGCTTCGCCCGGCACAAAGGTCAGATGGATCGTTCGCGCGTCGCCGATCTGATGATACGCGAGGTCATCACCTGCCGGCCGGACGACAGCGTGAAGCATATCATGGCGGTGATCAGTGATCGCCGCGTGCGTCACGTGCCGGTGATGGACAACGGCAAGCTCGCCGGCATCGTCTCGATCGGCGACGTGCTCAAATCGCGGCTCGATGAGACGATGGAAGAGGTGAACGTACTGCGCGATCTGAGCCTATCGCGGGGTTAGACTCCGACGAGGGCCGCGACAGGTGGCGCGGCACAACCATCGGCGCGGCGCAGCGATCAGTTCAACTTTCCAGGAATCTGCTTGATCGCTTCGTCGATCAGCGCGTCGGCCTTCTGAGGATCGAGCCGCTCGGCGATGAGGCGGCTTGCCGCCGCGATGGCGAGATCGACCGTAGCCGCACGCACCGCGACCAGTGCGCGCGCTTCCTCGGCGGCGATGTGCTGAAGCGCCAGTTCCTCGCGCCGCGTCAGCGATTCCTCGAGTTCGCCTCGCGCCTGTTGGGCGAAACGCTCGGCCTCGGTCTTGGCGTACGCGACGATCTCCGCCGCTTCCTTCATCGCGTCACGGTGCTTGCGCTCGTACTGCGCGAGCAGCTCCTGGGCCTCCTCGCGGAGTTGCGCCGCGCGCTCGAGGTCGGCCCGAATCTTCGCCGTCCGGTCGTCGAGCGCGCCAACGATCATTCGTCCGAGCGGCTTCCAGACCAGCGCCACGAAGATGACGAAGGCGACCAATACCCAGAATTCGGGGCCGTCGAGCATCAGCCGCGCTCCTTGATTACCGCGTCGACGGCCCGTTCGGCGTCGCTTGCGGAGATCCGAAGCCCGACCAGCCGCTCGACGGCGGCGCGCGCGGCCTCGGCGGCCACCGTCTTGAGCTCTCCCGCCGCCTTGTCCGTGGCCGCGACGATGCGAACTTCGGCCGCTTTGGTCCGCGCGGAAAGCGCGGCGTTGAGTTCCGCCTGGCGGGCTGCCGCGGCCGCGGCAAGCCGCTCCACCGTGGCTCGGGTCGTTGCGAGGGCTTGCGCGCGCGCCTCGGCGTGAACCTTCTCGTAAGCGGCCAGCGCCTGGTCGGCATCGCTCTTGAGCGCCGCCGCCTTGTCGAGGTCGTCGCGAATGCGCTCGGCCCGGGTCTCCAGCACCTCGGCAATCCGCGGCAGCGCCACTTTCGCCATCAGCAGGTAAAGGATGACGAAAGTGATCGCCAGCCAGACGAGCTGCGGCGGAAAATCGACAAAGTGAAGCTGCGGCATCTTCGCGATCTTCGGACGCGACCGGCGTCGCGTCCAGCTTCGATGTCAGAACACGAACAGGATCAGCATCGCGATGACCAGCGCGAACAGCGCGATAGCCTCGGTCAACGCGAAGCCGAGCAGCACGTTGCCGAAAACTTTCGGCGCGGCGGCCGGATTGCGAATTGCCGCCGATACGAAGCTACCGAAGATATTGCCGATTCCCACGCCCACGCCTGCGAGCGCGATGGTGGCGAGGCCGGCGCCGATCAGCTTGGCCGCTGCTGGATCCATTGTCGTCTTGTCCTTTCCTTCTGGAATTGCGATTCGATCAACCGGGATGTCGTGCGATGTCGTCCGGCTCAGTGATGCATGTTGACCGCGTCGTTGAGATACAGGCACGTCAGGATGGTGAAGACATAAGCTTGGAGGACCGCGATGCCGATCTCGAGACCGGTCAACGCTACGACGAAGGCAAGCGGCGCCCAACCGCCCAGCACGCCGAGCGCAATCACGAAACCCGCGAACACCTTGAGCATCGTGTGGCCAGCCATCATGTTGGCGAAAAGACGGACCGACAGGCTTACCGGCCGGATCAGATACGAGAGAATCTCGATCGGCACGAGGAGCGGCAGCAGAATCATCGGCACGCCTGCCGGAACGAAGAACTTCAGAAAGTGAGCGCCGTGGCGCGCGAAGCCGATCACGGTCACGCCGAGGAACACGACGAACGCCAGCGCAAAGGTAACGATGATGTGGCTCGTCACCGTGAAGCTATACGGCACCATGCCCAGGAGATTCGAGAACAGGATGAACATAAACAACGTGAAAACGAACGGAAAATACATCCGTCCGGCGCTGCCGACGTTCTCCTGCAGCATGTTGGCGATGAACTCATAACCGAGCTCGACGATCGACTGCCAGCGGCCCGGCACTATGGCGCGGCCGCGCATCGAGGCCACCATCAATGTCGTTACCAGGACGACGATGACGACCATGAATAGCGAGGAATTCGTGAACGAGACGTCGAGATTACCGATGTGCGCCGGGACGAGGCGCCGGATCTCGAACTGCGCTAGGGGGCTATGCTGTTCAGCCACGGATCGACCTCGTTCATCCTTCTCCAGCCGGGCCCGATGGCCCACTTCCGGATTCGTCGTTTTCCCGCCCTTCGTCCGCCTGCCGGATGGCGCGGTAGGCGTTGAGCATGCCGGCGGCGAAGCCTAGGACGACCAACACCGCAATGAACAGCGGCAACGTGCCCAACCAGTTGTCGAGCACCCAGCCGAGAAAGGCGCCGACCCCGATACCGGCGATCATTTCGACCAGCACCCGATAGGCAAGGCCCATCTGACGCTGGCTAGTGATCGGACTGCTCGCCGGCCGAACAACCTTGCGGGCCTCGCGAATCCGGGCTCCCAGCTGGTCGAGCGGCGCAGGAGAGTCCTTGTCGGCCATCGGCAGATCGCCCGCGATGGGCTCGCCCGGCGGCCCGGTTGGCGCCCTTAAACGCGGCGCAACATACGGAGCGCAAAGGCTCGCTGTCAAGGATCGAAATACCTGCAGGATCAGAACCTTAAGCGTTCAGGCTGTGGCTCGCATGCGGGCCGCTCCGCGCAGGTCGACCGAGACGATTTGCGAGATCCCGCGCTCCGCCATGGTGACCCCGTAGAGCCGGTGCATGCGCGCCATGGTGAGGCGGTGGTGCGTCACGAGGATGAAGCGCGTGCCCGTCGTCTGCGCGATCTCATCGAGGAGCCTGCAGAAACGGTCGACATTGGCGTCGTCCAGCGGCGCATCGACCTCGTCCAAGACGCAGATCGGCGCCGGGTTGGTGAGGAATACCGCGAATAGCAGGGCAATCGCCGTCAACGCCTGCTCGCCGCCGGAGAGCAGGGTGAGCGATTGCAGCTTCTTGCCCGGCGGGCTCGCCATCACTTCGAGGCCGGCCTCGAGCGGATCGCTCTCGGCGTCAGGCGCGCTTGCGCTTGCGGCTGGTTCCGCGGGCGCCGCGCCATCGGCCGCAGCCGCGGCAACGACCGGCGCGGGCGGCGGCGGTGGAGTCGCGAGCGCGAGATGGGCGCGTCCACCGCCGTACAGCCGCACGAACAAATCCTGGAAATGCTTGTTGACCTTGGCAAAGGCGGCCAGCAGTCGCTCGCGCCCCTCGCGGTTGAGGCTGGCGATGCCGTGTCGAAGCCGCGCGATCGCGCGGGTGAGATCGTCCTTCTCGGTCCTCAGCGTGGTGATCTGCTGCTCGAGCTCGGCCGCTTCCTGTTCGGCGCGCAGATTGACCGGCCCCATCGTGTCGCGCTCCTTGATCAGGCGATCGAGGCGGGCGCTGATCTGCGCCATCATCGGCAACTCATCCTCGTGCTCGAGACCGCCCACGGCGAGCGTTTCCTCGGGCGCGCAGTCGAGCCGCTCGCGGATCTGGACGACGATTTCATCGACCCGCTGTTCGGCTTGCGCGAGCAGCGCTTCGGCTCGCACGCGCTCCTCGCGCACGGTCATCAACTCGGCGTCGATCCCCTTCAATCGCCGGTCCGCCTCGGCGACAGCGCGCTCGGCCTCGGCAAGGCGATCGGCCGCCGCGCGCCGCCTTGCCTCGGCTTCCTCGAGGCGCTCGATGAGCGCGCTTCGCTCGGCGGCGATTTCGGCTGGACGGGCGGCGAGGCGCTCGCGCTCGGCCTCGGCTTGGCTTGTACGAAGCGCGAGGACGTCGAGCTGGCGTTTGGCCCCCGCCATTCGCTCGCTCCACGCCGATTCGTCGTCGGCGATCGCGCTCAATCGCGCCGCGCGCGCTTCCGCCTCGCGCGTGAGGCGTCCGTGCGCGGTCTGCAGATCGACGAGGCGCGCGCGCGCGACGCCAAGCCGGGCACGGTCGGCAGCGAGCTTTTCACGCGCCGCGCTCCCGTCGGGCATCTTGCCAAGCCGCGCCTGCGTGGCAGCCAGCCGCGATTCGTGCTGCGCGAGGTCGGCACGCGTTTGTTCGATTTGATCGTCGAGCGAGCCGAGCCGCGCCGCGTCGGCGGCAATCGCTTGGGCCTGCTCCCCATCGGCATCGCGCGCGGCGCCAAGCGCTGCCATTTCGGCGTCGACCGTTTGGCGCGTTCGCTGATCTTCGGCCACGGCCTTGCGGGCGGCCATCTCGGCATTGGCGACGCGCGATCGCGCTCCCTCGGCTTCGGCGGCGGCCCGCGCGCGAAGCGACTGCAACTCGTCGCGGCGGCGGCGCTGCGCAAGCCGCGTCGCGGCCGCCGTCGGCGTGCCGGCGGCGATGGTGAAACCGTCCCACCGCCAAAGAGCGCCGGCACGGCTCACCAGGCGCTGTCCTTGGACCAGCGCCGCAGCCAACCGCGCGCCGGCCGCATCGTCGTCGACCACGCCGATTTGCGACAGACGTCGGGCGAGCGCCGGCGGCGCCTTGACGAATTCGGCGAGCGGCCGGGCACCGGCGGGTAGCGCCGGAGCCGGCCCGTTTAGCGCGCGATGGCGCCAATGGAGCGGCGCACCGGCATCGAGCGGGGCCGCAAGATCATCGCCAAGTGCCGCGCCCAGCGCCGTCTCAAACCCGCGCGTCACCGTCATGTGGTCGAGAACAGGGGTGAATTCGCCGCCACCTGCGCCGTCCAACACCGCGCCAAGGGCATCGATTTCGGCCTCGATACGGTCGAAATCAGCGTCCGCCGCGCGCATGCGCTCGCGTGCGCCCTTCTCCTCCTCCTCGGCCATGCGCCGGGCGGCCCCGGCGCGCTCGGCCGCAGTGCGCGCCTTGGCCAGCGAGGCTTCCGCCGTTGCAACCTTGGGCGCCGTTTGGCGCGAGGCTCTTCGTTCGGCCGCGGCGGCGGCGCGCGCCGACTTTTCCTCTTCGATTGCAACGAGGCGCGCGCCAAGCGTTTGCCCGCGCAGGACGAGCTCGCCGATCTCCCGATCGAGCGCCGCGCGTTCAGCCTCGGCGGCGGCGATCGCCTCGGTTGCGCGCGCCACCTCGGCGTCAAGCGCCTCGACCTGGCGTCGCTCGCGCTCTACCTCGAGCCCGAGATCGCGCCGCGCATCGCCGGCGTTACGTTCGACGGCGACCAGGCCGGCGCGCTCGGCCGACAGCCGCGCCAGCGCCGCCCTGGCGTCGGCCGCCTGCGATTCCTCGCGCACCCGATCCGCGGCAAGGTTGGCGAGGCGCGCCGCGATCTCGCCGAGCGCGTCCGATAGGCGCCGCTCTTCGGCTTCGAGTTGATCGCGCTGGATCGCGAGGCGCGCAAGACCGGCCGCTTCGCCCGCTTCCGCTTTGCGCAGATCCGGGAGCTGCGCTTGCGCGTCGGCAAGCTGGGTCGCCGCCACCGCCGCGCGACCGGTGATCTCGGCCACGATCCGCTCGGCTGCGGCGAGGCGCTCGGCCGCGGCGTCGCGCTCGATGCAAGCGTCCTTCCACCGGAGGTTCAGCAACAATGCTTCGGTCCGGCGAATGAGATCGCTCATCTTGCGATAACGCGCCGCCTGGCGGGCCTGCTTTTTCAGGCCCTGGAACTGGACGTCGAGGGTCGCGATGACGTCATCGAGGCGCGCAAGATTGGCTTCCGCCGCCTTGAGCTTCAGCTCCGCTTCGTGCCGGCGCGAATGAAGTCCGGTGATGCCGGCTGCTTCCTCGAGCAATTGGCGCCGCTCAATCGGCTTGGCCGCGATGATCGCCGCGACGCGGCCTTGGCTCACCAGGGCGGGAGAGTGGGCGCCCGTCGCGGCGTCGGCGAACAGCAGCTGCACGTCGCGGGCGCGGACCTCGCGCCCGGCGATTCGATACGACGAACCCTGGCTGCGCTCGATGCGCCGTGCGACCTCGATCTCGACCAGATCGTTGTAGGCGGCCGGCGCCTTGCGCGCCGCGTTATCGAGCACCAGGCCGACTTCGGCGACGTTGCGCGCCGGTCGGTTGACGGTGCCGGCGAAAATGACGTCGTCCATCTCGCCGCCGCGCATCTGCTTGGCGCGGTTCTCGCCCATCACCCAGCGGATCGCCTCGACCAGGTTCGATTTGCCGCAGCCGTTGGGACCGACGATTCCGGTCAAGCCGGGTTCGATCGCGAACTCGGTCGCTTCGACGAAGGATTTGAACCCGGACAAACGGAGCTTGATGAATTGCATGTCGGCTACCGGCCCAAAGTCATGACTTGCCGATCAGCGGCTGGAGAATCTTGTCGAGCTCCTCGGATCGCAACGCGCCCGGGTACGGTTTACCATTGATGATCAAGGTCGGCGTCGAATTCACCTGGAACTCCTGCTCGCCGCGAATCCGCGACTTGAGGACCGCGGTCTCCATATCCTTGTCGTTAAGACAGGCATCGAATGTCTCTGCCGGCATGCCGCCAAGCCGAGCGAGCCGCTTCAGGGACTTGATCGCCTCGCCCTGGTCGGCGAGCGCCCACGTGTTCTGCTGCTTGAACATGGCGTCGAGGAAGGCGAAGTAACGATCGGGACCGGCGCAGCGCGCCACCATGGCGCCGCGAAGTGCCAGCGCGTCCAGCGGGAAGTCGCGGAATACGAACTTCACCAATCCTTTGTCGACGTAATTGGACTTGAGCTGGGGAAGCGAACTCTCATGGAAACGCGCGCAGTGCGAGCAGGTCAATGAGGCGTACTCGATCACCGTCACGGGGGCGTTGGCGAGCCCCATGACCATGTCACCGCCTTC
>CAZLYV010000015.1:0-19995 GCA_964563665.1 uncultured Acetobacteraceae bacterium | reverse complement strand
GCGTCGGCTTGGTCGAAATGGGGCGCTGAGGCGCCGCAGCCCGCGCCACGCTCAATCATGCGCCTGCTGCAAGATCATGGCGAGCGCCCGCGCCACCGCCTGCACGCGCACCGCCGCGCGGTCGCCCGGAAAGACATGCCGCTCGTGACGCACGGTCCCGCCCCGGCGCGCGCAGGCGAGATGCACCAGCCCGACGGGCTTGGTCGGCGTAGCGCCGGACGGGCCGGCGACGCCGGTAACCGCGATCGCGACATCGGCGCTTGATCGATCGAGCGCGCCCTCGGCCATCGCACGCGCGACCTCTTCGCTGACCGCGCCCACGCGCCCGATCAGGTCGGCCGGCACGCCCAGCATTTCGGACTTCGCCGCGTTGGAATAGGTGACGAATCCGCGCTCGACGACATCCGATGAGCCGGCAATTTCGGTAAGCGTGGCGGCGATCAGACCGCCGGTGCACGATTCGGCCGTGGCGAGCTTCAGTCCGGCGCGCCGGCACTCGGCCAGCACCGTGATTGCCTCAGAGTTCAATGAGCGTTGCGACATGATCGAGTACTCCAAGGCGGGCAAGCAGCCAGACGGCGAGTCCGGCATAAAGGCCGGCGACCAGGTCATCCAGCATCACCCCAAGCCCGCCGTGCAGGTTGCGGTCGCACCATCCGGCCGGAAACGGCTTGAAGATGTCGGCGGCGCGAAACAGGACAAATCCCGCCGCCCAACCGACGATGCTCGCCGGCGCGAAGACGAGGGTAAGGAACATTCCGGCGACCTCGTCGACCACGATCAGGCCCGGATCGCGCACCTGGCCCAATCGCACGATTTGGTCCGACGCCCAGATGCCGACCAACGCGATGACGAGCGCCGCCATGACAAGCGCCGCGGTCCCGCCGCCGCGATAGACCAGCCACGCAACCGGCAATGCCGCCAATGAGCCCCAGGTGCCGGACGCAAACGGAATAAGGCCCGACCCGCCCCAGGTGGCGAGCAGGCTCACCGGATGCCAGAACGAAAGACCCGGCGGCAACGATCCCGGTGTCAGCTTGAGCTTCATGCGAATGGCAAGCGTAACGTCACCATGGCCTGGGCGGCGATACCCTCGCCGCGCCCGGTAAATCCAAGCCCCTCGGTGGTCGTCGCCTTGACCGAGCAGCGCGCCGGATCGATGCCGAGGATGTCGGCAAGTCGGGCGCGCATTGCGTCGCGATACGGAGCGACCTTTGGCCGTTCGCAGATGATCGTCAGGTCGGCATGCGCGACGATACCGCCCCGCGCCTCTACGAGCGACCTGGCATGTCGCAGGAACATCGCGGAATCCGCCCCGCGCCATTTTGGATCACTCGGCGGGAAATGCTGGCCGACGTCGCCAAGCGCAAGCGCGCCCAGTACGGCGTCGGTTAGCGCATGAAGCGCCACGTCGGCGTCCGAGTGACCGATAAGGCCATGCGAATGTGCGATCCGCACGCCGCAGAGCATCACCTGGTCGCCAGCACCGAAGCGATGGACATCGAAGCCTTGGCCAACACGCACGTCGCCGTGTGAATCGGCGACAAGCGCCTCGGCGCGGGCGAAATCCGCTTCGCTCGTGAGCTTCAGGTTGGCCTCGCTTCCCTCGACCAGCGCCACGCCAAGTCCGGCGCGCTCGGCTACAGCGGCATCGTCGCTAAGAGCAAATCCCACGGCCGCCCGGTGCGCCGCAAGAATGTCTTGAAAACGAAATCCCTGTGGCGTTTGGGCGCGCCACAGTCCGGCGCGTTCGACCGTTGCGGCGATAAGATCACCATCGCCACGTTTCAAAGTATCGGCGACCGGCACAGCCGGCACCGCGCCGGAATGCGAGGCGAGGGCGGCAATCGTCCGCTCGATGATCGCCGGGTCGATCAACGGCCGCGACGCGTCGTGGATCAGGACGAACTCGGGCGCCAGCGATGCCAGGCTTTCGAGGCCAAGACGCACCGAATCCTGGCGCGTCGCGCCGCCGCTTACCGGCGCAAGCAGTTCGAGCCCCGCGCTCGCCGCCTCGTAGCGGGCGCGATCGTCGGGGTGAATGACCGCGCGAACGCCGGTCACCCCGGCGTCACGGCGGAAAGTATCGAGACTGTAGCGAAGCACGGTGCGTCCGGCGAGCACGCGGTACTGTTTCGGCGTCGCGCCGCCGACGCGCGTTCCCCGGCCGGCAGCGACAACCAGAGCAATGCAGCCGCTCATTGTTTTCGAGCTCCGGTTTGCTTAGGCTCCGGCCGATCTTAACAGGCCGACCCCGCGCGGAAGGACAAAATATGCCCGCCTACATCATCGTCGATATCGAAGTTACCGACCCGGCAAAGTACGAGGAGTACCGGAAGGTCGCACCGGCGGCGATCGCCAAGCATGGCGGTCGATATCTGGCCCGTGGCGGGCAATCGGCGGTGCTCGAGGGCGACTGGCGGCCGGGGCGGCTGGTGATTCTCGAGTTTCCGAGTCTCGAGCAGGCGAAGAATTTTTACACCTCGGTCGAGTACACCGCGGCGCGCCGCGTGCGGGCCGGCGCCGCGCGCATGAAGCTGGTCGCCGTCGAGGGGATATAGACGCAAGGCACGCCTGCAAAGCCGTTCGCCCTGGAAACCGCACGCTCGCGGTTCAACCGCCGCTAGGTCCGCCGGGCGCACGTCGGCTAATATCGCGGACATGGGCAGCTCTCTACTTCTCAGCCTCACTGCGCTTGCCGCGTTGATTCCAGCGGCAATCGCTTCGACGGCTTATGCCGCCGCGTCCGTCAAGGACGAGGGCATGCGTTTCTGGTGGCTGCTCGGCGTGGCGGTCGCCGGCCCGGCGCTCTGGCTTGCCATCGAGGTGAGCGCGAGTTGGCGAACAGGACTTGCAGCGGCGCTGTGGCTCATCATTCTTGCGAGCCTGGTGCTCTTTGCCGGTTTTGCCGCGCTCCACCCCGTCGCACGGCGCCTGACGACGCCGCTCTTCGGTTACCTGATCCTGCTTGGCGTGCTGGCGGTCGTATGTCAGCAGGCGCCCGAGCGGCCGCTGGCCGGCAATCCGCCGCCGGCTTGGCTGCAGGCCCATATACTCGTTTCGATCGCCGCTTTCGGTCTGCTGACGCTGGCCGCTGTCGCCGGGTTTGCGGTCGTGCTGCAGGAGAGCGCGCTCAAAGGCAAGCGAACCTCGAGCTTGACCCGTCAGCTTCCTTCGGTCGCCGACGGGGAAGCGCTACAGGCTTGGCTGCTGGTGGCAAGCGAGATCGTCCTCGGCGCGGCTCTGGTAACCGGGATGACAATCGACTGGATCGAGCATCGGGCGGTCCTCCGGTTCGACCACAAGACCGTCCTGTCGCTTCTGACGTTTGGCGGAATCGCGGTTGCGTTGTTCCTCCACCACCGCTCCGGGCTTCGCGGGCGTCGGGCGGCCCGCTACATCCTGGTCGCATATCTGCTGCTGACTTTGGCCTATCCCGGGGTGAAATTTGTCACCGATGTTCTGATCGGATGATGGACGCCCGATCGCTGGCAGCTGCGTCATCGTTCTTGTTGCAATGCAGCAAGCTGTGGGATTAGAATCGCTCAAAGCTTAATCACCTTTGGACGATTGCCTAAAATATGAGCATTTCGATTGGTAATTTGGCAGTCGAAACCCCGGTCATCCTGGCGCCGATGTCGGGGGTGACGGACCTTCCGTTTCGCCGCCTCGTCAAGCGCCTCGGAGCCGGCCTCGTGGTCTCGGAAATGATCGCCAGCCAGGCGATGATCCGCGAGACCCGGCAATCGCTGCTGATGGCGCGCAATACGCCCGAGGAATTCCCGATGGCGGTCCAGCTTGCCGGCTGCGAACCGGAGGCGATGGCCGAGGCGGCGCGCCTCAACGAGGACAGCGGCGCGGCGATCATCGACATAAATTTCGGCTGTCCGGTGAAAAAGATCGTCAACGGTCACGCCGGATCGGCGCTGATGCGCGACGAGGCGCATGCCGCGCGCATTCTCGAGTCGACGGTGAGAGCGGTGAAGCTTCCGGTGACGCTCAAGATGCGGCTCGGCTGGGACGACGCGAACCGCAATGCTCCCCGCCTTGCGGGCATCGCCGAGCAGTGCGGCATCAAGATGATCGCCGTGCATGGACGCACACGCTGCCAGTTCTACGACGGGCGGGCCGACTGGGCGGCGATTCGCCAGGTGAAGGAAGCGGTGACGATTCCGGTCGCCGTCAACGGCGACATCACGACGCTCGAACAGGCGCGCGATGCGTTCACGCAGTCGGGCGCCGACGCCGTAATGATCGGCCGCGGTGCGTGCGGTCGGCCCTGGTTCCTCAATCAGGTCGCGCGGTTCCTCAAGACCGGCGAACGGCTCGCCGATCCGCAGCCGGGCGAGCGGCTGGCGATCGTGCTGGAGCATTACGACGCCATTCTCCGCCATTACGGAACCGAAACCGGCGTCCGGATGGCGCGCAAGCACCTTGGATGGTATGCGCGCGGCTTTCCGGGGGCGGCGGAATTCCGCGCCAAGGTGGTGACGATGAGCGATCCATCGGAAGTGCGCGCGGCGTGTCAGCGGGCGTGGGCGCCGGCGATCGCCAGCTTGGCGGCGTGATGACGCGCGGGGCTGCATCGAAGCCGGCATCGCTCGCCTCGGCGCGAATCGAACCGGCAAACATTCTTGGCGCGCTCTCGGATGCGGTGATCGTCGTTGGGCTTGGAGATCGGATCGCCTATGTCAATCCCGCGGCCGAACAGTTCTTCGGATTGAGCGCGTCGCATATTTGCGCCATGCGGCTCGACGAGCTGGTGCCCGTCGATAGCGCGTTCGCCGCCGTCGTGGCGCAGGCGCGCGCGACCGGCGCCTCGGTCTCCGAGGACGGGATCTCGCTCGCGACGCCGCGCATCGGCGAGCATTTCGTCACCATTCAGGCGGCGCCGCTGTCCGAGGATCTTGGCGCCGTCGTGGTGTCGATCCACGAGCGCTCGATCGCGCGCAAGATCGACCAGCAGCTCGTCCATCGCAACGCCGCGCGATCGGTGAGCGCGATGGCCGCGCTGCTCGCCCACGAAGTCAAGAATCCGCTTTCCGGGATTCGCGGGGCGGCGCAGCTCCTCGAGCCGTCCCTGCCGCCCGAGGAGCGCGAACTCACCCGGCTGATTTGCGACGAAACCGACCGCATTTGCGCGCTCGTGGACCGGATGGAGATTTTCTCCGATCAAAGCCCCCTCGAACGGGGCCCGGTCAACATCCATCGCGTACTGGAGCGCGTGCGCAAGGTGGCTCAGAGCGGGTTCGCCCGGAATCTCCGCTTCAGCGAGAACTACGACCCGTCGCTGCCCACGGTGTTCGGCAATCGCGACCAGCTCGTTCAGGTGTTTCTGAATCTGGTCAAGAACGCGGCCGAGGCATGCCCGCCGGCCGGCGGCGAGATCGTGCTGACGACCGCCTACCAGCACGGCATACGGCTCGCGGTACCGGGGAGCGACTCGCGCCTCAAGCTGCCGCTGGTGGTGAGCGTCCAGGACAACGGCGAGGGCATCCCGGAGGACATTCGCGCCCATATCTTCGATCCCTTTGTCACAACGAAGGTTAACGGCAGCGGTCTGGGTCTTGCATTGGTCGCCAAGATGATCGGCGACCACGGCGGGGTAGTCGAATTCGACAGCCAACCGCGGCGTACCGTCTTTCGGGTGATGTTGCCCGTTCACGGCAGCGCCGACGAGGGCTAGGAAACGGACGATGGGCCAGGCGACTATTTTGATTGCCGATGACGACCGCGCGATCCGGACCGTCCTTTCGCAGGCGCTCGGACGGCTTGGCTACGAGGTGCGCACGACCGGAAACGCGGCGACGCTCTGGCAGTGGGTTGGCGACGGCGCGGGCGATCTCGTCATCACCGACGTCGTGATGCCGGACGAAAACGGCCTCGATCTCATTCCGCGCATTCGCAGGCTCCGTCCCGATCTCCGGGTTATCGTGATGAGCGCGCAGAACACCTTGCTGACCGCGGTCAAGGCGACCGAGCGCGGCGCGTTCGAGTACCTGCCAAAGCCGTTCGACCTCAATGAATTGATCAGGGTCGTCGGGCGCGCGCTTGCCGTGCCCGGCGCGCCGGCGACGACGGACGGCGAGGAGAGGATCGAGACCGACGAAAAGCTTCCGCTTATCGGCCGGTCGCCGGCGATGCAGGACATCTACCGGGTGCTGGCGCGCTTGATGGGGACCGATCTCACGGTGATGATCGCCGGGGAATCGGGGACCGGCAAGGAGCTGGTCGCACGCGCTCCACGATTACGGCAAGCGGCGCAACGGTCCGTTCGTCGCCATCAATATGGCGGCCATTCCGCGCGAACTGATCGAAAGCGAGCTGTTCGGACATGAAAAAGGCGCCTTTACCGGGGCCACCCAGCGTTTCGCCGGCCGCTTCGAACAGGCGCAAGGCGGCACGCTTTTCCTCGACGAGATCGGCGACATGCCGCTGGAGGCGCAGACGCGTCTGCTGCGCGTCCTGCAGGACGGCGAATTCACGACGGTCGGCGGTCGGACGCGCATTCGCGCCGATGTGCGGATCATCGCCGCGACCCACCGCGACCTTCGCCTTTCGGTGCGCCAAGGCTTGTTCCGCGAGGATCTGTTCTATCGCCTCAACGTCGTTCCGATCCGCCTCCCGCCGTTGCGCGAGCGGAGCGAGGACATCCCGGCGCTGGTTCGCCATTTCCTTCAGCAAGGCGCCGAGGAGGGGCTGCCGCCAAAGACCCTCGAGCAGCGCGCGCTTGAGCGGCTGAAGCAGTATCGCTGGCCCGGGAACGTGCGCGAGCTTGAGAACCTGATACGTCGGCTCTCGGCGCTCTACACTCAGGAGCTGATCGGCCTCGACGTGATCGAGGCCGAACTCAGCGAGGCATCGCCAAACTCCGCGCTCGACATCGCGCCAGCCGACGATTCGCTTGGCGGCGCCGTCGAGCGGCATCTGCGCGCCTATTTTGCCGCGCACAAGGATGCGCTGCCTGCGACCGGTCTTTACGAGCGCGTGCTGCGCGAAATCGAGCGCCCATTGATCGGCCTGTCGCTCGGCGCCACTCGCGGCAACCAGATTCGCGCGGCCAGTCTGCTTGGGCTAAACCGGAACACCTTGCGCAAGAAGATTCGCGAGTTGGACATTCAGGTTCTGCGCGGCGTAAAATAATTTACTCGATTATCAAAACATGAGCGCCAGGCAGGCGCGCATAAACAATTTGCGAAGCGGGCAATGACGGCGGAAAGCTCGTCAAGCGACATACGTTTCTTCGATCGCCTCCGCCTTTGGGCGGTCCGCAGCGGGCTGTCGCGCATCTTGGCGATTGCGCTGGCGCTTGCCTCGGTGGCCGCCGGCGTGGCGACCTATGTCGCGCTCACCGGGCCTGAGTTCGCGCCCGACCCGAAGACGGTTCTGCTGTTGCTCAACCTCGATCTGGTGCTTCTGCTGCTTCTGGGCGCCGTGGTGGCGCGCCGGATCGTCATGCTGTGGGTGGAACGGCGGCGGGGATCCGCGGGCTCGAAGCTGCACGTGCGTCTGGTGGTGCTGTTCAGCGCGCTCGCCGCCGCGCCGGCGATCATCGTCGCGGTGTTTTCCGGCCTGTTCTTCAACCTCGGCCTCCAGGGATGGTTTAGCGACAAGGTGCGCTCCGCGCTCGGCGCCTCGCTGGCGGTGGCGGAAGCGTATTTGGCCGAACATCGCAATTCGATCCAGATCGACATCCGCGACATCGCCGCCGACCTTAATCGCAGCGGCGCCACGCTGCTGACCAACCAGCGGCAGCTGCAGCAGTTCATGAACGTCCATGCCGCTTTGCGTTCCCTCTCCGAGATCGTGATTTTCGACGATAGCGGGCGCGTTATCGGCCGGTCGGGTTTGACGCTGTCGTTGATTTTCACCGAGATCCCGGTATGGGGGCTTGCCAAGGCGCGGGACGGCGAGGTGGTGATCTTCAATCCGGATTCCGACGACGTTTCGGGCGTGCTCGGCGACCGGGTGCGGGCGCTGGTTGAACTCGATCGAATCGATGGCGTGTTCCTGCTCATTGGGCGATACGTCGATCCGCGGGTGGTGGCGCATGTCGATCGAACACGCGAGGCGGTCCAGGCGTATGAATCGCTCGAAGGCCGACGATCCGGGCTTCAAATTACGTTCGCGATGGTTTTCGTGCTGGTGGCGCTTCTGCTGCTGTTCGCGGCCGTATGGACCGGCCTGGTCCTCGCCAACCGGCTGGTGCGACCGGTAAGCGCCTTGATCTCGGCGGCGGAACGCGTCCGTGCCGGTGAATTGTCGGCGCGCGTCGAAGCGGGCCCGGCCGATGACGAGCTTGGCTCGCTGTCTCGCGCCTTCAATAGCATGACCGATCAAATCGAAGGCCAGCAACGCGAACTCGTCGAGGCGAACCGGCAGCTCGACGATCGACGGCGGTTCACCGAGGCCGTGCTCTCGGGCGTCTCGGCGGGGGTGGTTGGCCTCGATGGCGCGGGGCGGATCAACCTTCCCAACCGCTCGGCCTCGATGCTGCTGGCGACCGACCTCGAGCGGAAGATCGGCGCCGCGTTCTCGGACGTCGTACCGGAGATGGCCCACCTGCTCGCGGCAGCGCGTTCGGCGCCCAATCGCGTGGCGCACGACGCCGTCGCGGTGCAGCGCGGCGGACGGCGGCGGATGTTCACCGTGCGGGTTGCCGGCGAACCGCTCGAGGGCGGAGCGATTGGCTACGTCGTCACCTTCGACGACGTAACCGACCTCGAATCGGCGCAGCGCAAGGCCGCATGGGCCGATGTCGCGCGCCGAATCGCGCACGAGATCAAGAACCCGCTGACGCCGATCCAACTGTCGGCCGAGCGCCTGAAGCGCAAGTACCTCGATGAAATTAAGAATGATCCCGAAACCTTCCGGATCTGCACCGAAACGATCATTCGCCACGTAAACGAAATTGGCCGGATGGTCGATGAGTTTTCCTCCTTTGCGCGAATGCCGGCGCCGGTGATGCGCCTGGAGGATCTGGGCGAACTGGTGCGCGAAACGACGTTCCTTCAGCGCAATGCGCGGCCGGAGATCCGGTTTTCGACCATCGTTCCGGCAAAGCCGGCCCAGGTGATGCTCGATCGCCGGCAAGTCGGGCAAGCGCTGACAAATCTCCTTCAGAACGCAATCGACGCAATTCAGGGACGCGAGCCGCAGGGCGCGGAAGCATTGCCGCCTGGCGAGATCCTTGTCCGTCTCTCCGAGGACGAAGGACGCCCCTTGGTGACCGTCGAGGATAACGGCAAGGGACTTCCAGCCGAAAACCGCGACCGCCTCGCCGAACCCTACGTGACCACGCGCGCCAAGGGCACCGGGCTCGGTCTGGCGATCGTAAAGAAAATCATGGAAGATCATGGCGGGGAGCTTATCCTTGCGGATCGCTCCGGGGGCGGCGCCAGCGTGTCGCTGGTATTTCAACCACGCACGGCGGCAAGCGCCGACGTGAACCGACGAGGCGGATCGAGCGTGGATGCTCCGGCAGAGGTTGCGTCGGTAGCGGGGGCGGGTACGGTGAAAGCGGCGATTCATGGCTCATGACGTCCTGATCGTCGACGACGAAGCCGACATCCGGATGCTGATTGGCGGCATCCTTGAGGACGATGGGCACCTGACGCGCGCGGTCGGCGACTCGACCGCGGCGTTGGACGCCATCCGCAAGCGGCGTCCGAACCTTTTGGTGCTCGACATTTGGCTGCAGGGCAGCGCGCTCGACGGTCTCGAGCTGCTCGACGTGGTCAAGCGCGAACATCCGAGCCTGCCGGTGGTCGTCATCAGCGGTCACGGCAACATCGAGACCGCCGTCGCCGCGATCAAGCGCGGCGCATACGATTTCATCGAAAAACCGTTCAAGGCCGACCGATTGCTGCTGGTGGTCGAACGCGCCGTCGAGGCGGCGCGCCTCAGGCGGGAGAACGAGGAGTTGCGAACGCGCGCCGGATCGCCGACGGAGCTCGTCGGCGCCTCGTCGGCGATCAACGCGGTTCGCCAGGCGATCGAGCGGGTTGCGCCCACGGGGAGCCGGGTGCTCATCACCGGCCCGGCGGGCGCCGGCAAGGAAGTGGTCGCGCGCCTGGTGCATGCGCGCTCGCGCCGCGCCGGCGGGCCGTTCGTCGTGCTCAATTGCGCCAGCATGCAGCCCGACCGCATGGAAATGGAGCTGTTCGGCGCCGAGGCGGGCGCACTCGGCCGCGACATTGCGCCCAAGATCGGAACATTCGAAGAGGCGCATAACGGCACGCTCTACCTCGACGAGGTGGCCGACATGCCGATCGAGACGCAGGGGAAGATCGTGCGCGTTCTGCAGGAGCAAACATTCGAGCGCGTCGGCGGCCGCACCAAGATCGGTGTCGATGTGCGCGTGATCGCGTCCACCAACCGGGATCTGTCGCAGGAGATCGCCGAGAACCGGTTCCGCGAGGACCTGTTCTACCGGCTAAACGTGGTGCCGATCCGCGTTCCGCCGCTGCGCGAGCGCCAGGAGGATATCGCGGCGCTGGCGCGCGATCTGATGGCGCGAGCCGCCGCCGCGTCGGGCTTGAGTTCCCGCGAGATCGGCGAAGATGCGATGGCGGCGCTCCAGGCCTACGATTGGCCAGGCAACGCGCGCCAGCTCCGCAACGTCGTCGAATGGCTGCTGATCATGGCGCCGGGCGATCCGTCGTCGCCGATCCGCGCCGACATGCTGCCGCCGGAGGTAGGAGCGATCATGCCGTCGGGCCTGAAGGGGGAATACAGCGCCGAGATCATGGCGCTTCCCTTGCGCGAAGCGCGCGAGCTGTTCGAACGACAGTATCTGCTCGCCCAGGTGACGCGCTTCGGCGGCAACATATCGCGCACCGCGGTGTTCATCGGCATGGAGCGTTCGGCGCTTCATCGCAAACTGAAATCGCTCGGCGTTCACGGCGCGGACCGGCCGCAGGTTCTCGACTCCTGACGGGCGAACGATGAAAGTCATAGTCTGCGGCGCCGGCCAGGTCGGCTACCATATCGCGCGCACGCTCGCCGCCGAAAACAACGACGTCACGATCATCGACAATAACGAAGATCTGGTCGAAAAAGTGGCCCGCACGATCGAGGTGCAGGGCGTCGTCGGCTACGCCTCGCACCCGGACGTCCTCGAGCGTGCCGGTGCGATGGGCGCCGAGTTGATGATCGCGGTCACTTTTGCCGACGAAGTCAACATGGTCGCCTGCCAGGTTGCCCACACTCTGTTCGACGTGCCGACCAAGATCGCGCGCGTGCGCAGCCAAACCTATCTGAATCCTGCCTGGGCCAATCTGTTTTCTCGCGAAGGGCTGCCGATCGACATCATCATCTCGCCCGAGATCGAGGTGGCGCGCGCGATTCACCGCCGGCTTCAGATGCCAGGCGCGTTCGACATGATTCCGCTCGCCGACGACAAGGTGCGCCTGATCGGGGTGCGCTGCGAAGCGGATTGCCCGATCGTCAACACGCCCTTGCGCCAACTCACCGGTCTATTTCCGGATTTGAACATCGTCGTCGTCGGAATTGCGCGCGGCGCCTCGGCCTTCGCGCCGACGGGGGACGACGTGATGCTCGTCGGGGACGAAGTGTATTTCGTCGCCGACGCCAAGCACGTCAACCGCGCGCTCGCGCTGTTTGGTCACAACGAGGCGGCGCATCGCCGGGTGGTCATTCTTGGCGGCGGCAATATCGGCCTGTTTCTGGCCGAGGAAATCGAACGCGCCCAGGGCGGCGTCTCGGCCAAGATCATCGAGTTCAATCAAAAGCGCGCCGAGTTCGTCGCCGAGCGACTGGCAAACACCGTGGTCCTCCACGGCGACGCGCTCGATCCCGAAATGCTCGAGGAGGCGAATATCGATACCGCCGAGGCGGTCCTCGCGGTCACCAACGACGATGAGACCAACATACTCGCCTCGCTTCTCGCCAAGCGCGCCGGTTGCCAGCGCGCGGTCACGCTGGTCAACAAGAGCAGCTACTCGCCGCTCGTCGGTTCGCTCGGCATCGACGTCGTGGTGAGCCCGCGGGCGATCACGGTGTCAACCATCCTCCAGCATGTGCGCCGCGGCCGCATCCGTTCGGTCCACTCGCTGAGGGAGGGATTCGGCGAAATCATCGAGGCCGAGGCGCTTGAGACATCCAGCCTGGTCAACAAGCCGATCCGCGATGCCGCACTTCCCGAAGGCGTCATCATCGGCGCCCTGGTGCGGGGCGACACGGTAGAAATACCGCGCGCCGATACCGTGCCGCGGGTCGGCGACCGCGTCATCCTGTTTTCGACCTACGCGGCGATCAAGTCGGTGGAAAAGATGTTTGCGGTCCGCTTGGAGTATTTCTGAGCCGGCGCGCTGTCGATCGTACCGCTCTCATCCACTTGAACCGCCGGAGGCCGAGCTTATGTCGCGCATCGCCTACGTGAACGGCCGCTATGTTCCCCATTGCCAGGCGTCGGTGCACATCGAGGACCGCGGCTATCAGTTCGCCGATGGCGTCTACGAGGTCATCGCGGTTTCGTCCGGCCGGCCGATTGATCTCGGGCCGCATCTCGATCGTCTGGAGCGTTCGCTTTCCGAGCTGCGTATCGCCAATTCGATAGGCCGGCGGGCGCTCGAGATGGTGATGGGCGAGCTGGTCCGGCGGAACGGCGTCGTCAACGGCATAATCTATCTCCAGATGACGCGTGGCGTGGCGTCACGCGACCACGCCTTCCCGTTGCGCCCGAGGACCCAGATCGTAATGACGTCGCGCCGCACCAAGCCGCAACCGGCGAGCTTCGGTGAGGACGGCGTCAAGGTCATCACCACGCGCGACATTCGCTGGGAGCGCTGCGACATCAAATCGATCGCTCTTCTTCCGAACGTGCTCGCCAAGCAATCGGCGCGCGAGGGCGGAGCCTATGAGGCGTGGTTCGTCGGCGACGGCGGAATGGTGACGGAAGGCAGCTCGACCAATGCCTGGATCGTGACGCGAGACGGCAAGCTCGTCACGCATTCTGCCGATAATGCGATCCTCAGCGGGATCACCCGGAGGGCGGTGATCGATATCGCGCGCGCCGCGGGCGTCGAGCTGATCGAGCGGCGGTTTTCGGTCGATGAAGCGAAAGCGGCGCGCGAGGCATTCATCACCTCGACATCCACGCTCGTGCTGCCGGTGACGCAGATCGATGACATCGTCATCGGCAATGGCAAGCCGGGTTCGCTGACTTCGCGCCTGAGGGCGGCGTATTTTGCCCACATGGCGGACGTGGGCCGGCACCCGGCGGTCGTGTGATTGCGACCCGCGCGCGTCGCTTTGCGGGCCCCGAGCGGTCGATGATTGCGCCGGGAAAAGCCGCGGGAAGCGACGAAATTTCAATGACTTCTTTGCGGTCGCTCAAGGGCCGCAAATGCCGATCTCGTGGCCAACGCAGAGGGGCTGTAATTTACCGCAGAACGGATTATCTAGTGGGTTGTCAGGGTGTCGTCGCAGCTGTGCGATGGCGCCGTTCGCGGCCGATCCGTTAACCGGACGGTCTCGAGCCTCAAACCGGCTCCAATAACTTGAATAAGGGACACATACCCATGACCAGCGAAAAATCCCAAAACGTCCAGGATGTTTTTCTCAACCACATTCGCAAGAACAAGACGCCGGTGACGATCTTTCTCGTCAACGGCGTGAAGTTGCAGGGGATCATCACCTGGTTCGATAATTTTTCCGTGCTGCTGCGCCGCGATGGGCACTCGCAGCTGGTCTACAAGCACGCGATTTCCACCGTGATGCCGACCGGGCCGATCCAACTTTTCGACGGTGACAAGGAAGGGAACGAAGGCTGAGCACGAGCGCGAATTCCCGCAACGGCGCCGACGCTGCATCGTCGGGGGCCGGGTACGCTGCCGGCAGCTTCAGGGCCGTCGTTCTCCATCCGGTCCTCAAGTCGGCCCGCATCAAGGGACGAACACCCGAGGATCAATTAGCCGAAGCGGCGGGCCTCGCGGCTGCGATCGACCTCGACGTGACGCTCGCCGAGGTGGTTCGCCTTGCCGCGTATCGTCCCGCGACCCTGCTTGGCCAAGGCGTGGTCGATCGGATCGGCGGATTTGTCGCCGCCGAGCGAATCGAGGTGGCGGTCATCGACGCGGTGGTATCGCCAATCCAGCAGCGCAACCTGGAGCGCGCCTGGAAGTGCAAGGTGATCGACCGCACCGGCCTGATCCTGGAGATATTCGGCGCGCGCGCGCGGACCGCGGAAGGTCGTCTGCAAGTCGAGCTTGCTCAACTCACCTACCAAAAAAGCCGCTTGGTGCGCACCTGGACCCACCTCGAGCGGCAGCGCGGCGGCTTTGGATTTTTTGCCGGGCCCGGCGAGACGCAGCTTGAATCGGACCGTCGGGTCATCACCGATCGGATCGCGAAACTGCAGCGCGAACTCGGAGGCGTGCGCCGCACGCGCGAACTGCACCGCCGTGCGCGGCGGCGCGTGCCGTACCCGGTGGTGGCGCTGGTCGGGTACACCAACGCCGGCAAATCGACCCTTTTCAATCGTCTGGTCGGGGCGGACGTGATGGCGGCCGACATGCTGTTCGCGACGCTCGACCCGACAATGCGCCTGCTGCGGCTGCCGTCGGGTCGCAAAATCATCCTCTCCGACACCGTGGGTTTTATATCGCAATTGCCGACCGATCTCGTCGCCGCGTTTCGCGCCACCCTCGAGGAGGTGCGCTCGGCAGATTTCATCGTTCACGTTCGCGACATTTCCCATTGCGAGGCCGAGGCGCAGCGGAACGACGTGCATCATGTACTGCGGGAGCTTGGCCTCGAGCCGGCGCTCGACAACGGCATGATCGAGGTCATGAATAAGATCGACCTGCTGGACGGGGACCAGCGGGCGGTACTGGCAAATCAGGCGGCTCGCAATCGCTTGCAAATTCCGGCCTCGGCCAGCACCGGCGAGGGCTGTCCGGCGCTGCTTGGCCGCCTCGACGAGGTCCTGGCCGTCTCGCGCGAGGTTTTTAAGATTACGCTCGATGCGGCCGATGGCGCTGCGATCGCTTGGCTTTATGCCCATGGCGAGGTGCTGTCGTGTGCCGAAAACGAGGGGCGGATGCACCTTACCGTGAACCTCGACCCGGCGGATCGGGCGCGTTTTGCACATCGCCGGAGCTCGTTCGAGATCACGACCGGCTGACGCGGGCCGCAGGTCGGTAAATGCCTTGAGCCGACCCGGCGGCTCAGGCATTCTCTTGTTTGCTCGTCCGGTGCAAGCCGAAATCGTGGGAGAAACGCATGCGCAACAAGATTCAGATTCTGGCCGTGGCCGCTGCCATGGCCACGGCGTTGGCATTGGCGGCGCCGGCATCAGCCAAAACTTTCCGCTTCGCCAACGCCGGCGATGCAAACTCGATGGATCCCTATTCGCGGAACGAGACGTTCCTGCTCACGTTCACCCACAACATTTACGAGCCGCTGGTGCGGTGGGACAGGAACACGAAGCTCGAGGCGGCGCTGGCGACGGAGTGGAGCCAACCTTCGGCGACGACGTGGCGCTTCAAGTTGCGGCCGAACGTAAAATTCCATGACGGCGCGCCGTTTAGCGCCGATGACGTGATCTTCTCGATCAACCGCGCGAACGGACAGGGCTCGAACATGACGGGCCACTTCGTCACGTTCAAGGACATCCGAAAGATCGACGATCTCACGGTGGAGATCGAGACCAAATATCCCGATCCGGTCTTCGCTTCGAAGATGGCGCAGATCGCGATCATGAACAAGGCGTGGGCGGAGAAAAACAACGCCCAATTCACCTCGGATCTCACCAAGAAAGAGGAGAACTACGCCACCCGCAACGCCAACGGCACCGGGCCGTTCATGCTCAGGGTTCGCGAGCCCGACGTGCGCACATTGCTGGTCGTGAATCCCAATTGGTGGGACAAGCCGCAACACAATCTGACCGAAGTCGAGTTCCGGGTGATCAGCAACGATGCGACCAGCATCGCGGCGTTGCTCTCTGGCCAGGTCGATATGCTTTACACGGTGCCGCCGCAGGACACTGATCGGATCACCCAGACCAAGGGACTGAAAATCGTCCAGACGCCGGAGTTCCGCACGGTCTTTCTTGGCTTCGACCAGGCGCGCGACGAATTGGTCGAATCGAACATCAAGGGCAAAAACCCGTTTAGGGACGTCCGGGTTCGGCGCGCGTTCTATCAGGCGATCGATATCGAGGCGATCAAGACGCGCGTCATGCGGGGCCAGGCGAGCCCGACCGCACTCATGGTCGCGCCGGGAATCAGCGGGTTCGTCAAGGAACTCAACGACCGCTACCCGTATGACCCGGAGGCCGCCAAGAAGCTCCTCGCGGACGCCGGCTATGCCAACGGTTTCGAGGTCGGCATGGACTGCCCCAATGACCGCTATGTGAAGGACGAGGCGATTTGCCAGGCGGTGGTCGCGATGCTGGCCCGAATCGGGGTCAAGGTGAACCTGTTGGCGCAGACCCGCGCCCGCTACTTCGCCAAGATCTTGGGCCCAGGCTACAACACCAGCTTCTACATGCTGGGCTGGACGCCGGGCGCCACCTATGACGTGCACAATGTGTTCGAGCAGATCATGCACGGCCGCAACACGCAGACGAAGCAGGGCGGGTTCAACGTCGGCGGGTGGTCGAACAAGCGATTCGACGACCTCTCGGATGCGATCGAGCGCGAGATCGACTCAAACAAGCGCAACACCATGATTGCCGAAGCGCACAAGATTCATAAGGACGAATTCGGTCACATTCCGTTGCACCAGCAGGTCATCGTTTGGGCGGCACGCGACAATATCGATCTGGTGCAGCCCGGCGACAACTTCTTCCCGTTACGTTATGTTCAGGTAAAGTAACGCTCGGTTAATCTTGATCTGCATAATGCGCCTGTAGGCACCGCCGGCGGGCGCATTTTTGCTGCCCGCCGATGCGGGGAATTCCCGTGGGGCGCACGTCCAGATCATGCCGATTACCGCCGTTCGATCCACCCCAATCGAGGGCTCCATGAGCGACGCGCCCGCGCTTCCGCCAACGCCTGCGTTGCCGCCAATCGAAGTCATGCCGCGCGACATTTCCGGGCTCGCGCGCGGCAATGTCGGTGTCGATTATGTCCATCGCTTTGAATCGGGGAATCCCGGACCGCATGTCGTCGTGGTCGGGTTGACGCATGGAAACGAATTTTGCGGCATGACCGCGCTCACCTGGCTGATCGATCACGGCGTCCGGCCGGTTCGCGGCGCGCTCACCCTGATCTTTGCCAACGTCGCCGCCTATGCACGGTTCGATCCGGCGCGGCCGCTCGACAGCCGATTCATCGATCGCGATCTCAACCGCGTCTGGAGCGACGAAATTCTGTTGAAGGACGATCGCTCGCATGAGACGCAGCGCGCACGCGAGCTCAAACCGGTGATCGAGTCGGCGGACGCGCTTCTCGACCTGCATTCGACGGCATGGCCGGTGGCCTCGATGCTGGTCTATTGCGATCTGGTGAAGAGCCATCGGCTGGCGCGCGCGTTGCGCGAGCCGCTTACCCATATCGTTTCGCCGGGCGGCAAGCATCCCGGCGGGCTGCTGTGCGAATATGGGCGGCTTGGCCGCGAGGAGGATCCGGCCCTCGGAGTCGTGGTCGAATGCGGGCAGCACTTCGCGGCCGTTACGGGACGCGTCGCGATCCAGGCGACGCTCCGCTTCCTTGGTCATTTCGCGACGATTGATCGGGGATTCATGGCCCGGCATCTCGATCCCCCGGCCAAGGGCGACCGGGTGACCTACGAAATCACCGACGTCATACTCGCCAAAACCGAGCGCGCGCGCTTTGCACGACCGCTGATCGGGTTCGAGGAGTTTGCCAAGGGCGAACTCATCGCGGTTGACGGCGAGGAAGAGATTCGCGCTCCCTATGACCGCTGTGCGGTGTTGATGCCCAAGCCGCTGCTGGTCAAGGGGCGAGAGATGATGACCCTTTCGCGCCGGGTCTGAGCCCGTATTTTTCCCTCGTTTAATACACGTTTTCAATAAGTTGCTTCTGGTTTGTTGACAAACCGGGAGCTATGATGTTGATTGGCACTCATCAATCAGGAGTGCTAGCAGTGCGTTTTTCGCGCGCTGGCGGCACGTCTTACATCAAGGAGAACGCAATGAAGTTTCGTCCGCTGCATGATCGTGTCGTCGTGAAGGCGCTCGACGCCCAGGAGAAGACCAAGGGCGGGATCATCATTCCCGATACGGCGAAGGAAAAGCCGATGCAGGGCAAGGTCGTCGCCGCCGGGCCGGGTGCTCGCAGCGAGGATGGCAAGCTGCAGCCGATGGGGGTCAAGTCGGGCGACAAGATCCTCTACGGCAAGTGGTCGGGGACCGAGGTCAAAATCGACGGCGACGAGCTCCTGATCATGAAGGAGTCGGACATCCTCGGCGTGATCGAGTGATCGTCGACTGAAATTCACATGCCCGCGCGCGATTGGCGGCGGGCTCTAAATCCCTCAATAGGCAAAGGAATAGGCAAACATGGCAGCGAAAGACGTAAGGTTTGGCGGCGATGCGCGCGCGCGGATGCTGCGCGGCGTCGATATTCTCGCCGATGCGGTGAAGGTGACGTTGGGCCCGAAGGGTCGCAACGTGGTGCTCGACAAGTCGTTTGGGGCGCCGCGGATCACCAAGGACGGGGTGACGGTGGCAAAGGAGATCGAGCTCAGCGACAAGTTCGAGAACATGGGCGCGCAGATGGTGCGCGAGGTGGCGACCAAGACCTCGGACGTGGCGGGGGACGGGACGACGACGGCGACCCTGCTTGCGCAGGCAATCGTGCGCGAAGGGGCGAAAGCGGTGGCGGCGGGGATGAACCCGATGGACTTGAAGCGCGGCGTCGATTTGGCGGTCGCGGCGGTGGTCGAGGACCTGCAGAAACGCTCGAAGAAGATCTCGACCGCGGCCGAAGTGGCGCAGGTGGGTACGATCTCGGCCAACGGCGAGCGTGACATCGGCGACATGATCGCCAAGGCGATGGACAAGGTGGGCAAGGAAGGGGTGATCACGGTCGAGGAGGCGAAGAGCCTGGAGACCGAGATGGACGTGGTCGAGGGGATGCAGTTCGACCGCGGGTATCTGTCGCCCTACTTCATCACCAACGCCGAGAAAATGAACTGCGAGCTCGAGAACCCGTACATCCTGATCCATGAGAAGAAGCTCTCCGGGCTGCAGCCGCTGCTCCCCGTGCTGGAGGCGGTGGTGCAGTCGGGCAAGCCGTTGTTGATCATCGCCGAGGAAGTGGAAGGCGAGGCGCTGGCGACGCTGGTCGTCAACAAGCTGCGCGGCGGGTTGAAGGTGGCGGCGGTGAAGGCGCCGGGGTTCGGCGATCGCCGCAAGGCGATGCTGGAGGACATAGCGGCGCTGACGGCCGGCCAGGTGATCAGCGAGGACCTCGGAATCAAGCTCGAGAACGTCACGCTGGACATGCTGGGACGGGCGAAGAAGGTGTTGATCGAGAAGGAGAACACGACGATCGTCGCGGGCGCGGGCAAGAAGGCGGACATCGAGGGGCGCTGCAACCAGATCCGGGCGCAGGTCGAGGAAACGACCTCGGACTACGACCGCGAGAAGCTGCAGGAGCGCTTGGCGAAGTTGGCCGGCGGAGTGGCGATAATCCGGGTCGGCGGGGCGACCGAGGTCGAGGTCAAGGAGCGCAAGGATCGCGTCGAAGACGCGATGCACGCGACCAAGGCTGCGGTCGAGGAGGGTGTCGTCGCCGGCGGCGGTGTGGCGCTGCTCTACGGCGCTCGCGCACTTGATAAGCTCAAGTTCGGTAATGACGACCAGCGGGTCGGGATCGAGATCGTGCGCAAGGCGCTGTCGTGGCCGACGCGCCAGATCGCCGAAAACGCCGGCGCCGACGGATCGATCGTGGTCGGCAAGCTCAGCGAGCAGAAGAATGTCAACTGGGGCTTCGATGCCCAGGCCGGCGAGTACGTCGACATGCTGAAGGCCGGGATCATCGACCCGACCAAGGTCGTGCG
>CAZLYV010000014.1:18001-21894 GCA_964563665.1 uncultured Acetobacteraceae bacterium | reverse complement strand
GTCCACGCCCTAGTTGATTCGCCGCCGTTCCGGCTCGGGCGCCGCCGTGGGCTCGAAGAGCTTCAGGTTGAGATCCCACCCGGCGTGCCCCGCGGCGTCGCGCAAAAGTTTGCAGACCGCGATCAGCAGCGCGTCGGGCGCATTCAAGTCGATCGACGGCCCGTCGCCGGGAATAAAGCTGACGAACCATTCGTTGGCGCCCTTGTATTGCAGCTTGAACGCTTTGAGCAGCAACGGGGCCTTGAGCGCGCCGTCGGTTGATGGCGCGTCCTTGAAGGGCGTGCGAAAATCGGCGGCCGAGAGCACTTGTTCCTGACGCATTTCCCGCATCGCGCGTTTGGCCTCCTCCGAGAGCGCGGCTTCGCCGATGACATGCTTCTCCAAGAGCGCGACCAAATGCGCCCAAAAGAGCTTCAGGAAGCGCCGCGTGACGAGCAAGCGCACGATGCCGCCCGGATCGGTGCTGAACTTCAGCATCAGCCGATCCTGGTCCGACTGAAAATCGACGCCGATCTGACGGATGTTCATTGCCCGGCCCGATGTTGTTTTCGGCTGCGATTGATATCACACGGCGGGTTCGCGATGTAAATCCGGATCACACCGAGAGATACCGCGCGCGCGCGGCCGCGTCGGCGGCAAGCGCTTCCATCGTGCCCTGATAGCGGATGCGCCCCTTCTCGATGATGTAGGCGCGATCGGCGACGAGGTTCGCGAAGTGCAGATTCTGCTCGGAGAGCACAAGCGTCAGGCCCTCGCGTTTCAAATCGTCGATCGTTCGCGCCATTTGCTCGACGATCACCGGCGCCAGACCCTCCGAGGGTTCGTCGAGCAGGATGGCGCGCGGATTGCCCATGAGCGTGCGCGCGATGGTGAGCATCTGCTGCTCGCCGCCGCTCATCCGTCCGCCGCGACGGTCCTTGAGCTCGGCAAGATTGGGAAACAGCGCGAATACGCGCTCGGGCGTCCAGGCCGGCGCCCCTTCGCGCGGTTTCCGCCGGCCGACCGCGAGATTTTCCATCACCGTAAGCTCGCTGAAGATGCGCCGGTCCTCCGGCACGTAGCCAAGACCCAGCCGCGCGATGGCATGTGCAGGCGCGGCGCTGATGTCCACGCCATCGAATACCACGCGGCCCGATCGCTTTTGCACCAGCCCCATGATGCTCTTGAGCGTGGTCGATTTGCCGGCGCCGTTGCGCCCCAGGAGCACGACGATCTCGCCCCTGCCGGCCGTAATCGCGAGATCGGCGAGGATGTGCGCCCGGCCGTAATAGGTGTTGAGTCCGTCGACCGAAAGCATCACTGGCCGCCTTCCGTGCGGCCGAACGTGGCGCCCGAGCCGAGATAGACCTCCTGCACGCGCGGATTGGCGCGTACCTCGGCCGCGCGGCCCACGGCGATGACGCGGCCCCGGTTCAGGACCACGATGCGGTCGGCATGGGCGAAGACAACGTCCATGTCGTGCTCGGTGAACAGCACGGCGATTTCCTGTTGGCGCACGATGCGTGACGTAAGCTCCATCAAGGCCACGCGCTCGCCGGGCGCCATGCCGGCGGTCGGCTCGTCCATCAGCAGGAGCCGAGGCGCGTGCGCGAGCGCTATGGCAAGCTCGACGCGCTTCAAATCGCCATAGGCGAGCACTCCGCAGGCGCGCTCGCCCTGCTCGCCCATGCCGACCCGCGCCAGCAATGCCTCGGCCTCCTCGCGATAAAGACCGGCGGCGCGCGGCCACAGCGCGCCGAGGCGACGACGGTCGGACAACAGCGCCATCTGCACATTCTCGCGCACGGTCATCGAGGCGAAGGTCGCGGTCACCTGAAACGTGCGGCCGACTCCCAGTCGCCAAATCTTTCGTGGCGGCAGCCCGATGATGCCGCGGCCGGCCAGTTCCACCATCCCGGCATCGGGGCGAAGCTGCCCGCCCACCATATTGAAGCAGGTCGTCTTGCCGGCGCCGTTGGGGCCGATCAGCGCCAGGATCTCGCCCGCGGCGACCTCGAAGCTCACGTCGTCGACGGCGCGCACGCCGCCGAAGGATTTCTGCAGGCCGCGCACGGCAAGTACGCTCATGCGCGCTCCTCCCCGCGCCGCCGCTCCCAGCGATCGGCAAATGCGCCGGCGATCCCTTGCGGGAACACGAGCACCAGGGCGACGATCGAAGCACCCAGCACCAGGCGCCAATAATCGGTCAGCCGAACCAGCTGTTCCTGAAGCCCGGCGTAGATCGCCGCGCCGACGATGGGCCCGCTCACCGTCTGCACGCCGCCCAGCAGGACCATGAGCAGCGCATCGACCGACTTCGGGATATCGACGTAGGTGGGGAAGACGCTGCCCTTGAAGAAGGCGAAGAGCCCGCCGGCGATCCCGGCGAAGGCGGCGGCGATGGTGAACGCGGCCCATTGCACGCGCGTCACATCGATGCCGATCGCCTCGGCACGCAGCGGCGAATCGCGACCGGCGCGGAGCGCATAGCCGAAGGGGGCATAGATCATCCGTCGCAAGGCGAGCGTTCCGCCGAGGCAAACGACGAGCGCAAGATAGTAGAAGACGGCCTTGCTCTGCGCCCAACGTGCCGGCCAAACGCCAAGAATGCCGTTGTCGCCGCCGGTGACGGCGTCCCACTGAAAAGCGACCGACCAGCAGATCTGGGCGAAGGCAAGCGTCAGCATGGCGAGATAGACGCCCGATAGACGCATGCAGAACCAGCCGAACACGGCGCCCGCCAGCCCGGCGGCGAGCGGGGCCAAGGCGAGGCCGGCGATCATCGGCAGGCCGGCGAGCGTCGCGGCAAGCGCCGCCGCGTAGGCGCCGATGCCGAAATACGCCGCATGACCGAACGAGGCGAGACCGCCGGGTCCCATGATGAAGTGAAGGCTGGCGGCGAACAGGACG
Source organism: uncultured Acetobacteraceae bacterium (assembly GCA_964563665.1). GTDB lineage: Bacteria > Pseudomonadota > Alphaproteobacteria > CACIAM-22H2 > CACIAM-22H2 > CAZLYV01. The sequence goes on along the minus strand of CAZLYV010000014.1, from coordinate 19,005 downwards.
AGGATCGCGATCTCGCTCACCACCGAAAGCAGGTACGCACCGGCGCCAAGCGGCAACAACAACAGCATTGCGAGCACGCCCATTGCGAACAGCACGAGCGCACGCGGCGCCGGCCGCACGACGGGCTCGATCGCGCCGGAAGTCGCGCGCGGCTGGGACGGTGCTCGGCCGAGCAGACCGTAAGGCCGCGCCACCAGCACCACGGCCATGACGAGGAAGATGAGGACGAGGGTGATCTTCGGAAAGAGGACGATGCCGAAGGCATGCAGCTCGCCGATCAGGATCGCGGCCAGGAACGCGCCGGGCACGCTGCCCATCCCACCGACCACCACGACCACGAACGCCTCGGCGATGATATTGAGATCCATATGCAGGTTCGCCGCGTCGCGCGGCAAGCGGAGCGCGCCGCCGAGGCCGGCAAGAAACGCCCCGACAAAGAACACCGAGGTGAACAGCCAGGTCTGGTTGACGCCGAGCGCAGCCACCATCTCGCGATCGAGCGTGGCGGCGCGCACCAACGTTCCCCACCGCGTGCGGTGGAATAGAATCCACAGCCCCGCCAGCACCGCCGGCCCGAGCACGATCATCAGCAGGTCGAATTCGGGCAAGCGCCGGTCCATGATCTCGATCGCCCCGCGCAAGCCAGGCGCGCGCGGACCAAGCAGATCCTCCGAGCCCCAAATCCATAGCGTTATATCCTGCACGATCAGCACGACGCCGAAGGTGGCAAGAAGCTGGAACAGCTCCGGCGCCCGGTAGATCCGGCGAAGGATCGTCATCTCGATCGCGACGCCGAGCACGCCGACGATGAGCGCGCTCGCCGCCACACCGCTCCAGAAGCCGAAAATTCCCGGCGGCGCCCGGGCGATGAGCGAATAGGCGATGTAGGCGCCCAGCATGTAGAACGAGCCGTGGGCGAAGTTGACGATGCGCGTGACGCCGAAAATGATCGACAGGCCCGCCGCGACCAGAAAGAGCGACGACGCGGCGACCAACCCGTTGAG
>CAZLYV010000014.1:0-17901 GCA_964563665.1 uncultured Acetobacteraceae bacterium | reverse complement strand
AACGTACCTCACATCGCCGGGCGCATTTTTTTCGCTTCCTCGCTGCTCGGCAGATACTTGGCGCCGTCGGCATAGCGCCAATCGACCATCGTCCCCTTGCCGTCCTTGACCGCCGTGCGGCCGACCCACGCCCCCATGGTCGATTGGTGATCGGCGGCGCGGAAGGTGATCGCGCCGACGGGCGTATTTTCAACCACCAGGCCGGCGAAGGCCGCGATCATCTTCTCGGTATCGGTCGAACCTGCTTTTTTGAGGCCGGCGGCGATCGCCTGGAAGGTCATGTAGCCGACGAGCGAGCCGAGGCGCGGGTAATCCTTGACCTTCGCCTGGTACGCCTCGACGAATTTCTTGTGCGCCGGCGTATCGATCGCGTACCAGGGATACCCCGTCACGATCCATCCATCGGGCGCCTCGTCTTTCAGCGGATCGAGATACTCGGGCTCGCCCGACAGCGCGCTCACCACGGTGCGTCCCTTGAACAGGCCGCGGGTCGTGCCCTCGCGCACGAAGCGCGCGAGATCGGCGCCAAAGGTCGCGTTGAAGATGCAATCGGGCCTGGTCGCGAGCAGGGCATCGACGGTCGGCCCCGCCTCGAGCTTGCCTTGCGCCGGCCATTGTTCGCCGACCCATTCGATATCGGGCCGCTTGCTCGACAGGATTTTCTTGAAGTTGGCGACGAACGAAGTTCCGTACTCGTAATTGGGCGCGATGGTGACCCAGCGTTTGCCCGTGGTCTTTGCCGCCTCCTCGGCCAGCATCGCGGCCTGCATATAGGTCGACGGGCGCAGGCGGAAGACATAATGGCTGCCCTTCTCCCACACCAGCGCGTCGGTCAGCGGTTCGGCGGCGATGAAGAGCGTTTTCGCTTGCGTCGCGACGTTGGCGACGGCGAGCCCGATATTGGAGGCGAACGTGCCGGCGAGCAGATCGACTTTCTCGTTGCTCAGCAACTCGTTTGCGTGCCGCACCGCCTCCTCGGGTTTGAAGGCGTCGTCGCGCGAGATGACCTCGAGCTTGCGCCCGTTCACGCCGCCGCCGGCATTGATCTCGTCGAGCGCGAGCTGCCAGCCGTGCCGGTAGGGGATGGTGAATGCGGAGAGGCCGGTATAGCTGTTGATTTCGCCGATCCGGATTGGCGCGCCTTGCGCGCGCGCAAAACCGGGCGCGCCGGCGATAAGGGCCGTCGTCGCCGCAACGCTCGTCACGAATTGCCGACGCTTCATCATGTCATCTCTCCTTCTGATATCGGTTGCGACCGCGCGGTTCAGCGCAGTCCGTCCTTGCCTTCGATCTGATCCTTGGTGAGCCCGCCGATGCGCGGGATCGGCCGTCCGCTGTCGGTGACGACGACGGCGACCACGATCTCGTTCGCGCGCGGCGCGTCGCTCACGCGCACCTCCATCGCATCGAAGTGGCTTCTGACATAGGCGGCGTCCTTGTGGCCGAGCGGCACGTCGATCGGCGCGCCGGGCCCGGCGCGCTTCTTGGCCGAAGGGACGAGTGCAGCGCCCTTGTCGACCGCCGCGCGCAATGGCTTGCCCAGCCGTGGATGCAGGATCGCCGCCGCGTGCTCGAGCTCGCCGTTCTCGCCGACGATCGCCGCCTTGCCGTAGCTCTCGGCGGCGCCCGGCTTGATGCCGAGCGCTGCGACCGCGCGGCGGCCCAGGAGATCGCCGAGCTCCTCGCCGATCGCCATCAGTTTCTCGAGGTCCTCGACATATGCGCCAGCACACGGGTTCTCGATCACCGCCACCGCCGCGGCCTTGCGCGTCGGCGGCTTGATCTCACGACCCATCTCGCGATGCGTCTCCTCGACGGCGACGATCAGCTTGCGAATCCCGGCGATCATCGCAAACCGTCCTCGCCCTTGATCTCCGAGGCCTTGAGACCGCCGGCGCGGTTGTGGATGCGCGGGCCGGTCGTCATGGCGAGGATGAATACGATCTCATTGGCGCGCGGCGCATCGGCAATGCCGAACTCCATCGCGCTGAAATGGCTGCGCACGTAAGAGGCGTTGATATGCGTCATCGGCACGTCGAGACGGGCACCGGGGGCGCCTACTTTCTTGGCTGAAGGCACGATCGCCTTGGCTTTGCCAAGAACCTCGCGCATCGCATAACCGCCGGGCGCGTGCCACAGCGCGCCGTGCTCGAGCTCGCCGGCTTCGCCGACGATGGCGCCCTTGCCGAAGCCCTCGATTTTTTTCGGATCGCCGCCGAGCGCGCCAACCAGGCGCTGCGACATCGAAAGCCCGAGGGCCTTCAGCGGCTCCATCCATTGCTGGATCTCCGGCACGTAGCGGCCGGCGAACGGATTGCGCAACACCGCCGCGATCGCCGCCATCTTCAGCGGTTGTTCCGCCCGCGGTCCGCCTTCGTGGAAGACCTCCTCGACGACGGTGACGTATTTGCGAACTTCGACCGGCTCCATTCGTCCTCCCCCTTTTCGGCCCGGCAGCCCCTTGCGACCCGGCACCTTACGCCGCGGCCAACCGCGCGAGCCCAGCCCCGATCCATGCATAGCGACGCTGCAATACCAGCACCGCGCCGCAGATGAGTCCAGCCGCACGGAGCCGATCCGCTTCGGCCACGCCGCGCGCAAGCGCCGCCCGGACATCGGTCTCCAAGAGCGGCTCGACGTCGACCGTCACCAACCGCTGACCCAAATCGCTGTCCGGCTCGATGTCCGAGGCTGGCCGGCGCGCAATCGCCCGATGCCCCGGCAGATCGACCGCATTGGCGATGACGCTCGCCGCCGCGTCGGCCGCGGCGCCGTCATGGGCGAGCACGGTGACGGAATCGGCGATGCCAAACGAAAAACTGCGCCCGCCCTGCCCCTTGCCGCGCCAGCCCGACGTCGCAAGGCCGCGCGCGGCCAAGTCGCTCGTCAGCTCGAGCATTCCATCGATCGCCGGCGCCGTCAGATCGCTTGCGAGGCCGCACGCCAGCATTGCGCCCGGCGCCAAATGGAAGGCGATGTCGCCGCCGTCGTTCACGTAAGCGCGCGCGAGCGACCGTCCGTCCATCATGGCTGCCAGCACATGGTCGGCGACGGCGCCGGCGACCGCCGCCATTGGCGTGATGAACGACTCGCGATAGGGCCAGCACGCGGCGACCATGCGTTTGGCCACCGGCCCGGTGACCGCCGGCGCCGGATGCTTCAACGGAGACTTCAGGATCGCCAACTCGCGCACAAGCGTCGCCAGCACATCTTCGAACGCATGCGTCGCCTGCCGATAGGCAAACCGGACCTCGGACGGGTCACCGAAGGCTTCGATCACCAGATCGATCGGTCCGTGCTGGAGGTGAAGGCGGCGGCCGTCCGGCAGCATCGCCGTTTGTATCTGGTTGGCGGTCATCGCTTGGCCGTCGTGTTCGCCGGCGTGAGCGGCCATGGGTTTTCTTCGAACCAGGGGGCGAGCTTGACCCGTGGATCGGAGGCGATCCGCTCGAGCGGGCGCACTTGCTCGACGTGGCCGCCAAGCGCCCGATAATCGTCGAGTCGGAGCGTGAATTCGATCGGGCCGACGATCGCCGGTGTCGGCACATAGCCAAACGAGCGCTCCGGCATCAACGTCACATCGACCATGTAGGTGATCCCGCCGCCGGGCCAGACATAGACCGGAGCGCCTCCCGAAGTGACGCGGGTGAGCTGATCGCGCACCGAGCGCGTCAGGCGCACCGGATTTTCGGTCACCCCCGCGCGCAACGATCCGCCCGCCCCGGCCATGAACAGCACGGTGCACAGGGCGGGCTCGCAGTTCTCGCCAATGCGCTCGACCACCCGCGCGACCTCGGCCGGCATCGCGGCCGGTCGCGGGCGAAGCTGGTCATCGAGCACGAACCAGGCGGCGTGCTCGCCCGTGGTGCTCACCATCAGCAACCGCAGGCCCGACCAGGCGGTCTTCGGATCGATCTTCTCGACAATTTCGAGCGGGTCGGTCACGTCGGTGCCGCCCCACCCGATCCCCGGATTGGCGACCTGGAAGTAGCGGCCGGGCGTCGATTTGCGGCCACGGACGCGGATTCCGCCAGGACGCATGTCGAGAAATCGCCCCGCCTGATGCTCGGTGAGCACGCCCGTGATGTGGTCGTCGACGACGATGACCTCATCGGCGTGTCCCGCCCATTGCTTGGCGAACATGCCGATCGTGGCGGAGCCGCAGCCGACGCGCATGCGCTCCTCGCGCACGCCGTTGATCACCGGCGGGTGTCCCGCCTGTACGACGATGGTGGCGCCGCCGTCGATCGTCATTTCGACCGCGCCTTTGTTGCATAGCGTGAGCAACGTGTCGCAGGTGACGTTGCCTTCCTTCTTGCTGCCGCCGGTCAAATGCCGGACGCCGCCCAGTGCAAGCATCTGCGAGCCGTATTCGGCCGTCGTCACGTGGCCGACCTGCTCGCCTTCAACGCGGATCGCCGCCTGTTCGGGCCCGACATAGCGGTCGGTGTCGATCTTCACCTTGATGCCGCAGTAGCTGAAGATTCCTTCGGTCACCACCGTCACCATGTCGACGCCCTCGACGCGCGACGAGACGATGAACGGCGCCGGCTTGTAATCGGGATACGTCGTTCCGGCACCGATGCCGGTGACGAAGGTTCGCTCGGGCATTAGCTCGCCATCCCACGGCGCGCCAAGAAATGGAACGAGATTGCCTTCGGCATCGCGCGCGCGCTGGGTGATCACGAAGGGATCCATGCGCACGAGCGCGCCCTCGATGTTGCCGTAGCGATCGCACGCTCCGGTCTTTCCCGGCCGGATGCGGCATAGGACCGGGCAAGCATCGCAGGTGACGATGCCGTCCTTTTCGGCGACAGGCGCGCGCGCGGCGGCAAGCGCGTCGGCCGAGGGGAGATCGGTCGAAGTCTTGGTCTCGGTCATCGCGGTGACTCCCGGACGATGCTGGCGGCGAGGAGCGCGGCCCGCACCCGATCGGGCGTCGCCGGGACGCGCCTGATCCGCACGCCGGTTGCGTGCCAAATCGCATTCAGGATCGCCGGCGCGGTCGCAATCAGGGCCGGCTCGCCAATGCCCTTGGCGCCGAAGGGTCCAAGCGGCTCGCTATCCTCGATCAGGATGCACTCGACCGGCGGCATGTCGCCGAAGGTCGGGATCAGATAATCGTGCAAATTCTCCGTCCGGCCCGGCACGTATTCCTCGATGAGGGCGAAGCCCAGCCCTTGTGCGATGCCGCCCTCGATCTGCCCCTCGACCTGGGTCGGGTTGATCGCGCGGCCGACGTCGTGGGCGGCGACGATGCGCAAGACCTTGACCGTGCCCAGCTCGATATCGACCTCGACCAGCGCGATTTGCGCGGCGAAGCCATAGGTCGCATAAGGCACGCCCTGACCGTTTTCATCGAGCGGCGTCGTCGGCGGATCGAAGCGCCCGGCGCCGATCAGAACGTCACCGTTCGTCTTCTTCGGCAAGCTGTCCAAATCGATCACGCGTTCGGCCGACCCTTCGTGGACCACAACGCGCCCGCCGTCGATCTTGATCGCCGCCCGATCGCCGACATTGGCAAGCCGCAGGATCTGGCGCCGCAGATCCTCGCCGGCGAGCCTCGCGGCATTGCCTGAGACAAAGGTTTGCCGCGAGGCCGACGTTTTGCCGGCGTCCTCGGTCAAGTCGGTGTCGCCGGCAACCAGCGATAGTTGCGAAACCGGAATGCCGAGCGCGTCGGCGCAGATCTGCATCATGATCGTGTTCGAGCCCTGACCGATGTCGACCGCGCCGCTATAGAGCGTGACCGCGCCGTCGCGCGCGAGGCCGACCTTCATCGCCGAAGGATTCGATACCGAGGTGTTGCCGATCCCGTACCACATGCACCCCAAGCCAGCGCCGCGCCGCAGCATGCCGTTCGCCCGGTTGAACGCCTCGGCGTCGGCGCGCGCGGCCTGCCAGCGCGGCTTCAGCGCCTCGAGGCAGGCGGGCAGGCCGGCGCTCGCCGCGAGCGTCTGGCCGGTCGCGGTCACCGCACCGCGACGAAGCGCGTTCCGGAGACGAAATTCGAGTGGATCGATGCCGAGCTTCGCCGCGAGCTCGTCCATCAGCGTCTCGTGCGCGATCGCCGCCTGCGGCACGCCAAAGCCGCGAAACGCGCCCGCCGGCGTGTCGTTGGTGTAGATCGCGCGCGATGTGCAGCGCACGGCCGGCACTCCATAGGGGCCCATCGCATGCACCGGCACCCGGCTGGCGACCGTCGGTCCCCACGAAGCGTACGCCCCGGTATTGAAGTCGCCGTGGAACTCGACCGCCGTAAGCAATCCTCGTGCGTCGCAAGCAAACTTCGCCGTGATGCGCGCCGGGTGCCGCTTGGTGGTGGAGGCCATGCTTTCGGGCCGCGTGTAGACGCAACGTACGGGACGATCGAGCAGCCACGCGGCGGTCGCGATCAGTGGCTGGAGCGAAAGATCGAGCTTGCCGCCGAACCCGCCGCCGACCGCGGTCGGAATGATGCGGACCTGCTGGGGTTTCAGGCCCAGGATCAGCGCCACCTCGTCGCGATCCATGTAAGGGGTCTGGGTGCAGGCGACGATTTCGATGCGCTCGCCCACGCGCCGCGCATATCCCGCTTCCGGCTCGATATAGGCGTGCTCGACGAAATTGGTCTCGAAGGCGCCTTCGGCGATAGCGGCCGCGCCCGCGAACCCGCGCACCGTATCGCCACGAGCAACGCGGCCGCGCACGAGAATATTGTCGGGATGATCGGCGTGCAGCGCCGGAGCGCCCGCAGCAAGTGCTTGATCGATTCCGGAAAGCGCCGGCAGTACCTCCCACGAGATCGGCACCTCGTCATCGCGGATCGCCTCGATGGTCGACGCATCACCGACCAATGCGGCGACCGCCTCGCCTCGATAGCGCACGTAGCCGTCGGCAAGCGCCGGCTGGTCCTTGCCGGTGGGATATATGCCGTAGCGATTTTGTCCCGGGATATCCTTGGCGGTGAATATGCGGACCAGACCAGGGTATTTAGCGTGAAGTGCCGCAAAATCGCCGAGGTGGAAACGCGCGTGATGGTGGGGCGAGCGGATGGCGCGAAGTACGAGACACCCTTCGGGCCAGTCGTCGGCGCCGTAGCGTTCCGTGCCGGTGACCTTGGCGAGTCCGTCGATTTTCGGCAACCGTGCGCCCACGGCGCATCCCGCCGCCGGCGGCTCTTGTGCTTCCACGCCTTGGGCGACCGCCAGTACCGCCGCGACGATTTTGCGATAGCCGGTGCAGCGGCAAAGCACGCCGCCCAGTGCATCGAGCACTTCGGGCTCGCTCGGCCTCGGCGAGCGCGCAAGCAGATCGGACGCGGCCATCAACATGCCCGGCGTGCAAATGCCGCATTGGGCGGCGCCATGGCGATGAAACGCTTCTTGAAGCGCACTAAGCTTGCCGTCGATCGCCAGGCCTTCGACCGTGGTGACGCGGCGCCCTTCGACTTGCCCCGCCGGCACCAGACAAGCGCAGACCTGCCGATCGTCGATGAGTACGGTGCAAGCGCCGCAATCGCCGGCATTGCAGCCGATCTTGGTGCCGATCAGCCCCAAATCCTCGCGCAACACGTCGGCGAGGCGCCGCACCGGATCGACATGAACCGTGGCAGGACGCCCGTTCAGCTCAAAAGCGATCCGCGTTGCGGCCGACCTCATGCGCCGCCTCCGGCGAGGGCGGAAATCGCGCGGCGCAGAACGGAGAGCGTCGCGTCGCGCCGATAGACGGCCGTGCCGCGCACATCGTCGATCGGCGACAGCGGCGAGAGATGCGCCGACGCCACGATCGTCGCGAGTTTCGGTGTAAGTCGTTTACCGACAAGGGCGCGTTCAAGCTCGCTGAGCCGGCGCGCGACGGGCGAGCACGCGCCAACCGCGATCCGGGCGGCGGCGATCGTGCCATCCGGTTCGGTCTCGATGACGGCGCCCACCATGACGATCGAGATCACCATATAGCGGCGCGCGCCGAGCTTGAGAAAAACCGAGCGCGCGGCACGTGTCGGCTTCGCGACGAGGATCGCCGTCATCATTTCGTCCGCCGCGCGCGCCGTTTTGCGGTTGCCGCGCACGAAATCGGCCACCGGAAGAAATCGGGTCCCGCGCCGCGAGGCAAGTTCGACCGTGGCGTCGAGCGCCAGCAGATTCGGGATCCCGTCGGCGGCCGGCGAGGCGTTGCACAGGTTGCCGCAGATCGTGCCGGTGTTCTGGATCTGGACGCCGCCGACCTCGCGGGCCGCCTGCTTGAGGCCGTCGAACAGCGGCGGCAATTTTGCTTCGAGAAGCTCGCTCCACGTCACCAGCGCAGGCATGCGCCAATGGTCGCCTTCGTCGCGAATGCCCTTGAGCGCGCCAAGATCGGTGATATCGAGGACGTCGTCGTCGAGCGGCAGGCCGACCCGTGCCGGGTAGTAATCGGTACCTCCGGCGAGCACCAGCCGCGGACCCGCGGAGAGCGCTTCGAGCGCGTCGCCGAGCTCCCGAGGCCGCAGGTAGCTGCCCATCAGCTTCCCCTGATTATTTTATCTCTCAAGCCTTCGCGGCTTTCGTTTGTGTACGTATAATTACGTCCTTCCGTCACCGCCAAGTCAAGACAAAGGCCGGAATATTCAGCGCGCCCGCCAACCGCCGGGACCCCAACGATTGCCGGCCTTCGCCCTTACTCGGCCGCCGCGTGCCGCAGATTGAGCCGCTTGAGGCAGCGGTCGATCCATTGCGCCGTCAGCTTCTCATGCACCGAATTCTGACTGAGGCGCTCGCCAAGCGCCTTGAATGCGACGCGATCGAGCGGCTGGTCCTGGTTGAAGCAGGAGAAGACGATCGTCTCCTCCCCCGTCACCGGGTCGCGGTGGGGCTGCAGGCACTGGGCGCAAATCTCCTTCATCATGCATTGCATTGGCGAGTTGATGGAGGCGATCGCGACGTGCCCGGGTTTGAGGACGCTTGCCAGCACGCCCGAGCGCGCGCGCGCCACCGCCGCCATCATGGCGTCGGACCCGATGACCATCAGACGATCGATGTTGTGGAGCGATATCGGCGCCGGCCCTAGTCGGCCCGAGCCATAGGCCGCCATCGCCTCGACGATGTTGCCGACGAAAGTCTTGTCCTGCGGCCGGTCGGGCGTGAAGCCCGGCGCCTCGTCGCACGCCCAGACGACCACGTCGGCGGCTGCCTCGATCTGGTCGATCTTGTAGCGATCCTGCCGTTTCTTGTAGCCGGCGAAGTAGAGAACCCTCGAGCCGGCGGCGCGGAGCGCCGCGCCGATCGAGAACAGCACCGCGTTGCCGAGCCCGCCGCCGACCAGCGCCACGGTCTCAGCAGTGGCGATCTCGGTCGGAGTTCCGGTCGGACCCATCAGGATCACCGGCTCGCCCGGGTGGAGCAGCGCACAGAGGTCCGACGAGCCGCCCATCTCGAGCGCGATGATCGACAGCAAACCTTTGTCGCGATCGACCCAGGCTCCGGTCATCGCCAGTCCTTCCATTGCGAGCACGGTGCCGTCGATGCGTTTGGCCAGCGTTTCAAAATTCTGCAGGCGGAAAAATTGGCCGGGCCGGAAGTTTCGCGCCGCGCGCGGCGCGTCGAGCACGACCTCGACGATGTTGGGTGTGAGCCGCCTGACCTCTTTGACCGTCGGCCTCAGTTCGCGATTGAGGCGCGCCCGCAGCTCGTTCGACGACACGTTTGTGGGCGCGCGCCTTGCAAGCACGCGGCTCACTACCGGGTAGCCCTGCTTCGCGCCGCCCATCGCCTTCACCACATTGCCGAAGAACGAGGGATGCAAATCGCCGAAGAAACTCATCGCCCGCCCGTCGGGTCCAAACGACATCAGCACCTCGACCGCGTCGGGCTTGGCCATCGAGGATTGCGGCTTGGTCGGCGATCCATCTTCCCGCACGGCGGCGAAATACTTGCCTTCGAGCCGAACATGCGCCGGATCCTCGCGCGCCAACACCGTGTTGGGCTGCGTTCCGGCCGCGATCAGAATCGCCTTCGCCGGCAGGGTCACATCCTCGCTCCGGCCATCGGCGTGTTTCCGTTGCAGCTTGAGCGCCGCCGCATGGCCCCAGCGATCGACCTCGACCGCGCCAGGGCTCATCCCCTCGGCGAAGCGCACGCCCTCCTCCAGCGCCTTCGCCACTTCTTCGTGGTTGAGCGTATAGCTTGGCGCATCGACCAGGCGCCGCCGGTAAGCGATCGTCGCCCCACCCCACGAATCGAGCAGCGCGACGATGCGCGGCTTGCGGCCCGCCTTGGCCGCGCTCGCGCGTTCGTCCCGGATCAGGCGGGCATGGCCGATGAACTCGTCGGCAATTTCGCGCTCCTCCTCGCCCCATCCGGCGCGCAACGCGGCCTGGCCGCGTTCGGCCGCGAGGATCTCGTAGCGGGCGAGAAATTTCTCCACCTGGCGCGCATAGTAGGCGAGCGACTCGGTCGCGGTGTCGATCGCGGTCAAGCCACCGCCGATCACGACCACCGGCAGACGCAGCTGGAGATTGGCGATCGACGCCGTCTTGGCGGCGCCGGTCAACTGCAGCGCCATCAGAAAGTCGGAGGCCATGCGCACGCCGCGGGCAAGCCCGTTCGGCATCGCGACATGGGTCGGCTTGCCGGCGCCGGCGCAGAGCGCGATGTGATCGAAGCCGAGCCCAAACGCGTCGTCGATGGAAAGCGTGCCGCCGAAACGCACGCCGCCGAACATCGCGAACTCCCCGCGGCGCTCGAGCAGCAGCCGGATCACCTTGAGGAAGTTCTTGTCCCAGCGCACCGTGATGCCGTATTCGGCGACGCCGCCGAAGCCGGCCATGACGCGATCATCGAGATTCTCATAAAGGTCATTCACATCACGGATCGGCCGGAAGGGCGCGCGGGCGCCAAGCGGCGTCACGCCCGAGATCGCCGAGGGCAGCGGCTCGATCTTCAAGCCATCGATCGCCGTCACGGCGTGGCCGTCGTTCATCAAGTGGTGGGCAAGCGTGAAGCCGGCCGGCCCGAGGCCGACGATGAGAACCTTGCGGCCCGAAACGGGCTTGGGCAGCGGGCGGCGCAGATCGAGCGGGTTCCAACGCGTAAGCAGCGCGTAGATCTCGAAGCCCCAGGGCAGCGCCAGCACGTCCTTGACGATCCGCGTCTCGGCCTGCGGGATGTCGACCGGTTCCTGCTTCTGAAAGATGCACGCCTTCATGCAGTCGTTGCAGATACGGTGTCCGGTGCCGACCACCATCGGGTTGTCGACCACCATGACGGCGAATGCGCCAAGCGGCGATCCTTGCGCCTTCAAGGTGTGCATCTCGGAAATTTTTTCCTCGAGCGGACAGCCGGCGAGCGTCACCCCGAAGACGGTCTTCTGGAAGGCGCCGGTCTTCTTGTCCCTGAGTCCCTTCGAGCACGAATCCTTGCCCTGGTTGTGGCACCAGATGCAGTAGTTCATCTGGTCGAGCGCATGATTGAGGTCCATGCCCGGGTCGGTGAGGGCGAATCCTTCGCGCTCACGCCAGCGATCCTTGGGTAACCGCATCATTCGGACGCCATCCCGCTCCACCGTCTCGACCGGCACGAGGTGCATCGGATCGACCTTGTGCGGAATTTTGAACAGGATGCCGGCGCGGTGCTTGCTGCGGCCGGCTTCGCTGTGCGTCGCCCACGCGGCATAGCGCAGCGCCAAATCGAGCGCCGCCGCGTTCGCGCTCACGTCCTTCTCCCAGGCGACGACCGCACGCGCAAAACCAAGCTCATCGAGCGGCCGCCCGAGCAGCGCCTCGAGCTCGGCGGCAAGCTTTACTCCATCGAGGCGCGCCAGTTGGTCCGGTTTGAAGGCCTTGACGGCGCGCCGCTGCACGAAATTGCGCTTGATTTCATAGAGCGGCGCCAGAGTGCTGGCGCGCTCGGCGAGCGCGCCAATCTCCGCCTCGATGCCGAACAACTCGCCGATAAAGCGCTCGAGCGCGGGCGCGAGTTCGATCAGCAGATTGCCTTCGTCCTTGGCCGACAGGGTCTCGGGCGCGGCCCGGGCCGCAAGCAGGCGGTTGGCCAGCGCCACGTCCGCCGCCTGAAGGCGGTCGAGGAACCGTATGTCGAGGCGCGCGAGGCCGGAGCGATCGTAGAGATCGGCGAAGGTCGCGCCAAAGCCAAGGCGCAAGTCGGCGGCAGGAATGTCGTGCTTCATGAAGTGGTCGCTGGATGAGAGATCGGTGGCGTCTGTGGCGGCGCTGTCCTGCCCTTCAGGTCAGTTTGCGCAGGAGTACCAGGAATTTTGCCCGCTCCTCGTCGTTGAGCGGCGCCAACGTCGCCTCGGTTATGGCGCGCGCGCGCTCGATCGCCGTAGCGGCAAGGGCGTCGCCCGCCGCCGCAAGCCGCAATTCGGTGCAGCGGCGATCCGTCAGATCGGGTTTCCGCTCGATAAGTCCGCGGCCGAGAAGCCGCTGCACGACGCCTTGGATGGTCGCCGGATCCATCGCGGTCAAGCGGCCAAGCTGGTTCTGCGATACGCAGCCGAGGTCCTTGATCTTCACCAGCGCCGCGAATTGCGTCGGCGTGAGCTGTGCCTCGCTCATCCCCTCCTGAAAGATCGCGGTGTGCCGCTGGTGGGCACGGCGCAACAGATGTCCGACCTGGTCCTCGAGGACGTAATTCTGAGCCGGATCGGTCGTCTCATCGGCAGCTTCTGCCAAGCCCGCCTTGAGCGTCAAAGCTCCACCCTTCATCTCCCCGACCCTCCAAGGTTGGGGCCGCAAGACCTTACGGCCCGAGGGGAATTGTTTGTGTGCTTATGACTAGGCTCGCCGGAGGGGCGCGTCAAGGCTGGGAAACGCCTCTCACGACGACGTGAGATCTGCGTCCCGATGTCCTATCGCCTCGACCCCGGTTCAGCCATATTCGGCCGGACGGCCGGGTCACCGCCGGGGGGCCCGTCGCCAATTTCTGGATTGTTTGATTGCGGGCGGAGCTCAGTGGCTGACGCACAAAGGTTAAAATTGGACGGCTTGGCAGCGCGTCCGGTCGCGATCTGGCTCCTTGCCTGCTGTGCGATGATCTTCGCCATGGTGGTGATCGGCGGCGTCACGCGACTGACCGAGTCGGGGCTGTCGATCACCGAGTGGAAGCCCGTCATCGGGGCGATACCGCCGCTCTCCGAGACGCAATGGCAAGACGCGTTCGCGAAGTACCAACAAATCCCCGAATACAAGGCCAAGAATGCCGGGATGAGTCTCGCCGAGTTCAAGCCGATCTTCTGGTGGGAATATGTCCACCGGCTGTGGGGCCGGTTGATCGGCGTGGTTTACCTGCTGCCGTTTCTGCTGTTTCTCGCCAAAGGACGGGTCCACGGGCGCCTCGCATGGCAGATCGGCGGTATCTTCGTGCTGGGTGCACTCCAGGGCGCGCTCGGCTGGTACATGGTGAAGAGCGGCCTCGTCGACCGGCTCGATGTCAGCCCCTATCGACTGACCGCCCACCTTGGATTGGCGTTGCTGATTTACGCCGCCACGTTCTGGACGGCGCTCGACCTTTTGTCGCCCGCCTCGCGCGCGCACCTTGCGACCACGGCACGATTGTCGAAAGCGGCGCTCATCGTCGCCGTACTTGTGTTCCTTACGATGCTCGCCGGCGGATTCGTCGCCGGCAACGATGCCGGCCTCGTCTACAACACCTTCCCGCTGATGGACGGGGCGCTGATCCCGGCCGGCTATGGCGATCTTGCGCCGTGGTGGGAAAACGCGTTCGAAAACCCCGCCGCGGTGCAGTTCAATCACCGCCTGCTGGCGACGGTGACCCTGCTTGCCTGCCTCGCGCTATGGCTTGGCGGACGAGCCGTGCCGCTCGATCGCGCACAACGTGGGTGGCTGGCGGCGGTGGCGGCCATGGCGCTGGTGCAGTTCGGGCTCGGGGTCGCCACGCTCGTTCTCGTCGTGCCGCTGCTGCTTGCCGCGGCCCACCAGGCAGGCGCGGTCATCCTGCTCACTCTGGCGCTTGGCGCGGCTCACGCGTTGCGTCGCCGCAAAAGCAGCGAAATCGCGAAGATGACCGTCGCCGCCACCACCACCGACGGGCCGGACGGGGTGTCGAAGGCGAGCGAGGCGTAGATCCCGCCGCCCACCGCGAGCGCGCCGAGCCCGGCGGCGAGGATCGCCATCTGCTCGGGCGAGCGGGCGAATTGCCGCGCGGCGGCGGCCGGAATGATCAGCAGCGAGGTCACCAGCAAGATGCCGACGATCCGCATTGCGCTCGCGATCACGATCGCCAGCAGCAGCATGAAGGCAAGCCGCAGGCGTTCGACCGGTACGCCCTCGACGGTGGCGAGATCGGCATGGACCGTGGCCGACAGCAACGGCTGCCACATGAAAACGAGCGCGAGCAGCACCAGCGCGCCGCCGATGAAGATCCAAATCAGGTCGCCGGCGCCGACCGCCAGGATGTCGCCGAACAGATAGCCCACGAGGTCGACGCGCAACCGCTCCATGAAGGCGACCGCGATCAGGCCCAGCGCCAGCGACGCATGCGCGAAGATGCCAAGCAGCGTGTCGCTCGCCAGGCGCAGCCGCGATTCCGCGGCCACCAGCAGCAAAGCCACGGCGACGCAGACGAGCGTGATTCCGAGATTGAACGGCACGTCGAGCAGAAATCCGAGCGCAACGCCAAGCAAAGCCGAGTGCGCGATGGTGTCGCCGAAATACGCCATGCGCCGCCAGACGACGAACGCGCCAAGCGGTCCCGCCACCACCGCGAGGCCGAGACCGCCCAGGATGCCGCGCCAAACGAAATCATCCATGGCGATGGTCTTGATCAGGATGGTCGCGATGTCCGACCGCGTCGTTGCGCGCGGGCGGGGGCGAATCCACGAGCGTGACCACCTGCCCGGCGACGTCGTGCGCGTGGTCATGATGGTGGGTGTAGGGCGCCAGCATGCCGACGGCATGCGCGCCGAAGAGCGAAAGATATGCCGGATCGCGGCTCACCGCCTCGGGCCGTCCGGTGCAGCAGACGTGGTGATTGATGCAGACCACCGTGTCGGCGGCCGACATCACGAGATGAAGATCGTGGCTCACCATCAGGACGCCGCAGCCGTGCCGCTCGCGAAGCGCGACGATGAGCGCGAACAGTTCGTCCTGGCCCGCGACGTCGACGCCTTGCGCCGGCTCGTCGAGGACGAGGAGATCCGGGTTGCGCAGGAGCGCGCGCGCCAGAAGCACGCGCTGGAATTCGCCGCCCGAGACGCCCTGGATGGGCGCGTCGAGAAGATCCCCGGCGCCCACCTCGGCGAGCGCCGCTGCGATGGCGCTTCGCCGTGGCGGCCGACCGAGCTCGAGAAACCGGCGCACCGGGAGCGGCATGATGTCGTCGAGCGGCACCCGCTGCGGCATATAGCCGATCGTCAGGCCGGCCTTGCGGCGGATGTCGCCGCGATCTTGCGGCATGAGGCCGAGCAGAATGCGGAGCAGGGTCGTCTTGCCGGCGCCGTTGGGTCCGATCACGGTCACGATCTCGCCCGGGCGTACCGCAATATCGACATCGGCGAGCACCGCGTGGCCGCCGAGGCGCTTGGCAATCCCCCGTGCTTCGATGAGCGAACCCGAGACCGCGTTCGCCCAATCAGCCGACATTGGAATTCTCCCCCGCCGTCCGGCACGGCGCGCACAAGCCGCTCAACTCGATGACACGGTCCTCGATGCTGAAACCGATCTCGGCGGCGCTGCGCCCGACGGCGGCGGCAATCCGTGGGTGGTCGAGCTCGGCGGCGGAACCGCAGCGCCGACAGATGAGGAATTGCACGAAATGGCGCTCGCCGGGATGCGGGCAGCCGACAAAGGCGTTCTCGGAGGCGAGGCGGTGGACCAGGCCCTGGGCGCGCAGGAATTCGAGCGCGCGGTAGACCGTCGGCGGCTGCGCCGCCCGGCCGTCGATGCGAAGACGATCGAGGATGGCGTAGGCGCCGATCGGCTGGTGGCTGGACCACACCAGCTCGAGGACCCGCCGGCGTAAGGGTGTGAGCCGCTCGCCCGCCTGGGCGCACAGCCCCGCGGCGGCGGCCAATGCGTCTTCGACGCAACGCGCGTGGTCGTGATCCTGGCGCAGGAACGCCCGCCCTTTGCGCATCCCACCAGCGCGATTTTGCGTCGCCATATTGTATCCTCAGGTAATGTTATAGTATAACATAATTGATGTTACAATATAACAGTTTTGGAATGCGGTGACGATGTACGCGTTGCCTGACCCTGCGAGCCGTCGGCGAGTGTTCACCCTCGCCGCATCGCTCGGCGCCTTCCTCGCAGTCGCTGCCCACGCTGATCAGGCGGTCGCCGAGCCGCGTGTGGTGGCGAGCATTCTTCCGGTTCAGTCGCTCGTCGCCGGCGTCATGGCAGGCGTGGGCGAGCCCCATCTCATCGTGCGCGGCGCCGGCTCGCCCCACACCTACGCGCTCAGGCCGTCGGACGCGCGCGCGCTCGAACGGGCCGAGCTCGTGTTCTGGATCGGGCCGGTCTACGAGACCTTTCTTGATCGCCCGCTGAAGGGGCTTCGCCACGCCCGCGTCGTCGCGCTGGTCGATGCGCCCGGCATCGTGCGCCTACCGGCACGCGAAGGCGGCCCGTGGGCCGATCACGACCACGATCACCGGCCCGCCAAGGCCGAGGAGATCGACGGCCATCTCTTTCTCGATCCGACGAACGCCGGCACCCTTGTGGGCGCGATTGCGGCGGCGTTGGCGCGTGCCGATCCAGCCAACAGCGCGCATTATCAGATGAACGCGGCGAGGGTCATTGCCCGTCTCGACGAGCTCGACAAGGAGCTAAAGGCGGCGCTCGATCCCTGGCGCGGCCGGCCCTTTCTCGTTTTTCACGACGCCTATCAATATCTCGAGGCTCGCTATGGCCTGTCGGCCGTCGGATCGATCACGGTCAGCCCCGATCGGCGACCCGGTGCAAAGCGTTTGAGCCAACTTCGCCGCCGGATCGTCGAAACGAATGCAGGTTGCGTGTTCAGCGAACCGCAATTCGAGCCAACATTGGTGCGCACGCTGATCGAGGGCACCGGTGCGCGCACCGGCGTACTCGATCCGCTCGGCGTCGGCGAGATGCCAGGACCCGAGGCCTATTTCACGATGATGCGCAAGCTTGCGCGCGCTGTTGCCGGCTGTCTCGCCGGCTGAGCGCGGACCACAATCTACGTAATCGCGATCAGCGCCATGCCGACAAGCGCCACCGCAACACCCGATCCCCGGATCGCCCAGCGCAACGATCCCATGCGTTCCAGCGATCCGATCGCGACGCCGATCGCATGCAACGCGGCGGTGGCCAGGATGAAGCCGCCCGCGTAAGCCCACAAACTGGCCGCCTCGGGCATCTCCACGCCATGCGCATGGCCGTGCAATAGGGCGGCAAGCCCGACGATCACGGCGCCGACCGCAGGTGTGAACCGTTTACCCGTCGCGATCAGGCTCCCGAGCACGATGAGCGAACCGGCGATCGCCGGCTCAAGCACGGACGAACCGGAACCCAACGCGCCGAGCGCGCCGCCCACGGCGATCATGGCAAGCGAGGCCACCGGGATGGTCCACCGCGCGTGGCGGCCGATCTGCGCCGCCCACACGCCGATCGCCAGCATGGCGAGCAGGTGATCGACGCCGCCAAAGGGGTGCGCGAAGCCCTCGGAAAATCCCGCGCCCTCGGCCCCGAATGTGTGCGCGCCCGCAAAGCCCGGAGCGAGCACGAATATTCCCGCCGTCAACGCGACCAGATTCGACCGCCGCATTCCTGCCCCCATAATGATTCGGATTCGCGCGAGGCCAACATATGGCGCATCCCGTCCCCGGTCAATTCGACCGTACCGGATCGCGTGGACATGGACACCGGCGCGAAACGGCCCAGTACCTGGAATCACGAATCCACGACAAGAATAGGGCGAGGCCCTCGTGCTTCGCCCCTCGACA
>CAZLYV010000013.1:0-22097 GCA_964563665.1 uncultured Acetobacteraceae bacterium | reverse complement strand
GCGAACTTCTCGATGAATCTCTCGCCCTCGGGCGATGCCGTGGTCGGCTCGAAATACGTCCCGGAAATCTTCCTCGGGCGCCATGTCGTGACCGGCTCGTTCACCGCATTGTTGCAGGATTTCACGCAGATGAACAACTATCTGAACGAGACGGACGTGGCGCTCGCACTCAAACTGGAAGCGACGGGGGTTGCGCCGGTGCCGATGATCTCGTTCTATCTGCCGAAGCTGCGCCTCACCAGCGCGAACGTGCAGAACAGCGGCGAGGCGGGTCAGCCGGTCACCTACAATTTCCAGGCGCTGCTAATCCCGGTCGCGACCGGAATCGATCCGACTACATTTTCCGCACAAGATTCCAGCGCTTAAGCGCCGAGTCAATCGCTTCCGCCCCGACTGGCGGACA
Source organism: uncultured Acetobacteraceae bacterium (assembly GCA_964563665.1). GTDB lineage: Bacteria > Pseudomonadota > Alphaproteobacteria > CACIAM-22H2 > CACIAM-22H2 > CAZLYV01. The sequence goes on along the minus strand of CAZLYV010000013.1, from coordinate 21,694 downwards.
TGCGAGCTCCGGTCGCAAGGCCGGAGGTTGCGCGCAACGGAGTGCGCGGAGTCGGCCGCGCACTCCACCTTCCGACAAGGTGAACCCCATGAAATTTGAAGGTTTGGGCGTGCCGGCCGATGAGCCGGCGCGCATGTTCTTGGTCCATCCGATTTCGCGCCAGCCGTTGCGCGACAAGGAGGGCAAGGACAGTTATATCGATCTGCTCTCGATCGACAGCGAAGCGGCGCGCGATCATGACCGCTCGGTCATGGATCGCCGCTTTGCCATGCGCGCTCGCCAGAAAATCAAGGGACGTGACGTCGAAAATGAGCTGGTCGAGAAATACGCGGCCGTCACGAAGGGCTGGTATCTGGTCGCGTGGAAAACCGGCGAGCCGCTCGACATTCCCTGCACGCCGGCGAACGCGCGTGAAATCTATGGCCACAATACGTGTGCCTGGATCGTCGAACAGATCACCGAGTGGATCGGCGACCGGGCAAATTTTACGAAGGCGTAGTCGAGGACTTGCTCGATTACGCGCGCTACCAGTTTGATCTCAATGCCCGGCAGCCGGACGGCTCGCCCAAGCGCGCACATCTCGAAAGCGCCGCCAGCCAGGGCGATGCTGTATCCGCCGCAATCCTCGCCGGCGGTCCCGAACTGCCGGATCTCGCCGCGTATCTTTGGCAATGGTTCATCGAACTCTCGCGCCGCCGAACCGCCGGCTTCGTCGAGAATCCGATCATTTATGAAAGCGTGCTCGCGTGGAGCGTCCTGACGCACCGCGTATTGGCGCGTTGGGAACTCGACGCGATCTTGCGCCTCGATGACGCACTCTCCGAACAGCGGGTCAAGGATGCCAAGTTGAACAAGGCGACGAAATGACCGACACCGTCGAACGCGCCGTCATTGCGCTCAGCATGCCGACCGCGGAATACGAGGCCGGCGGCAAGCGCGTCGTCGCGACGAACAAGGAGGTCGTCGACTCCACTGGGCGCGTGGTCGAGACGACCGAGAAGATGACGCGCTCGCAGGTCACGAGCGCGCAGTCGGTGGATCGCCTAGTAGAACGGCTAGATCGCAATGTCGCGGCCGAGAATCGGCGCCAGCGACAGATCGAAATGGTCGACCGCGCGCTCAATGACGGTTCGATCAAACAGACGAAATATGCCCAAGCCCTTGCAGCGATAAATGCCCGCCACGACGAGGCGACGACCAGCGTGACCGGATTTGGAAGCGCCTTGAACAAAGTCACGAGCTTGCTCGGCGCGTTCGGCATCTATCTCTCGGCGGCGGCACTGGTTGGCTTCGCCAAGAATGTCGTCAGCTCCGTCGGTGGTTTGGGCGAACTGGCCGAACAGCTCGGTATCTCTACCGACGCCCTGCAAGCCTACCGCTTCGCGGCCATGCAATCGAGCGTCGGCTCCGAGCAATTCGAAACCACGATCAAGAAGCTGACGCAAAACATCGGCGACGCGGCGCAAAACAGCGACAGCGCGATCAAAGCCTTTCAGAACATGGGCATCGGTGTTCTCGACATGAGCGGCAAGGTCCGCACGACCGAGAGCGTTCTGGGCGACATCGCGGATCGCATACGCGACGCCAAGAGCGAAGCCGAGCGCGCCCAGATCGCAATGGACACCTTCGGCAAGAGCGGGTTTCGGCTCATTCCGATGCTGCTTCAGGGCCGCGAAGGGCTGATTGCCTGGACCGCGGCGGCGAAAGAAGCGGGCGTGATTAACCGCGCCGAGATCATCAAGAGCTTCGATGAGGCGAGCGACGCGATAGACGTATTTTATCTACGCGTGAAGGCATGGACTGCGAATTTGTTGTTTGATTTCGGAGAGTTTTTTGCTGCCTTGGGTAAGGAAGTTTCGGAAATCCCCGGTGAATTCATGACGTTCTTTACACGTCTCACCGGCATCGGCATCGGCATCAATTCAACGCTGACAAGCGTCGGCAACGCGCTTGATCATCTTGGCCCGGCCGCGAAACAGGCCGCCGATAGTCTGAACCCGCTTACCGAGTCCCAACTCCGCGCCAACGCGGCGGCAGATGCCTATATCCGCTCGCTCGAGCTTGAACGTGACTCCGTCGGCAAGACGACGGCTGAAATCCTCAAGATGCGGCTTGAGCGCGAAACCGAGACGAAGATCGTCAGCGGCCAGATCGTGCTCACGCGCAAATATACCGACGCGCAAGTCGAGCAAGCCGTCGCCATCTTGGCGAGCACCGAAAAGATCAAGGATCATAACAAAGCGCTCGTCGACGAGTCGATCGCCGTCGAGCGCGTCGTCGCGGAAGATCGCAGCTATGTGATCATGGCGGCGGAGCAGCGCAACAAGCGTGTGCTTCTCACGCAGGATATCGGCCGCCAGATCGAGCGCCTGAACGAAGAGGCCGACGCGGCGAATAAAATCATCATCGAATACGATGCGGTGAGCGAATCCTATCGGCTCAACACGCGCGAGCTGCAAATTCTCGCCAAGATGCGCGAGATTGAATCGCAGAACATTCTCATCAACGTCGACGACATTCGGACGCTCGCCGTTGCCTACGTTGACGCCGCCGAGGCACGCGACAAGGCGATCGAACGGCAGCAAGTCGCATTGGATCGTATTCGTCAGCAGGACGAACTATTGCTGGAGCCCTTCAAAAACGCCATCCGGGGGATGCAGACGGCCTTCAGCGATTTCTTCGAGCAAGCCTTTTCCGGCGGGATCAAGAAATTCGGCGATCTTGCCGACGCCATCAAGCAGATGTTCATCAAGCTCGCGGCCCAACTCGCGGCCCTGCTCGTCTTTCGGCCGGTGGTCGGCGGCGTGCTGGGCGCGGTCGGCGTCAGCCCGAGCGTGCTCAATGCACTGGGCGTTGGTCCGACCGCGAGCGCCGGGGTTTCGACCGCCAGCAATATCCTCTCGCTACCGAGCAACCTGATTTCGTCGATGGTGGATTTCTTCTCGGGCGCTGCGATCCCGTTCACCACCGGCATCTCCGTGGCTGGGGCCGGGGCAACGGCAGGGCTTGCGGGCGGCGCCGGCGCGTTCGGTGTCGCGGCAGCAGATGCGGCGCTCCTGTCTCCGCTCTTGGTCACCGGGTTCGCGGCCGTCGTGGCGGCGATCGGCGCGCTCGCGCTGAGTAGCATATTCAAGTCAAAACCGACCTCCGGGCCGACGGTCGGCGCTGCGATAGGCACGGACCTCGGTATTATTGGCACCGGCACGGACAACGCGGCAACCCAGGCGCAGGCAGATCAATTCGCGAAGTGGTATCAAGATTCTCTTAAGGTGCTGCTCGACGCGACCAGGGCCACGCTGACCAGCGCGCTCTACTTTGAGGAATCGGCGAACAAGGGCACGATGTTGCGAACCGGCGACGAGTGGCTGATCACCGTCGCCAACGACGAGCAGCAGAAGATTCTCCAGTACATCATGCTCAATCTGACGACCGGGGTAGATGATTTCCTGAAATCCCGGATCGCCGTTGCCGATACCTCGTCGCTGGAGAAGTTCGTCGCCGATGTCCAGAAGGCAGTGCTGCAGGAGGCGTTGCCGCAGTTATTGCAGGCGATCGCCGGCGGTATGAGCGCGGGAGCGCCGTTTGCTGCCACCGCGACGGGGGTTTCGACCGCTTTCGCCGCCTATGCGGCGATGATCGGGGATTTGGACGAGGCATACCGCGACGGCGCCTTTGCGGCCGACGACTATCAAAAGAGCGTGCTCGCGGCCAATGAAATCCTCGCCCGCACGACCGGCACATTCACGCAGGCCATGCGGACCTTCGCCTTCGAGCAGAGCGATGTCGAAGGCACGATCACGCGCATGTACCAAGTGCTGCTTGATCGCGCGCCGGACGCCGAGGGGCTCGCGTGGTGGATGAATACGGTCGCGACCGGGGCTAACACACTGGAGGATGTGTTTAAGGAAATGGCGATGTCGGCGGAAGCGGCGGCGGGCGCGAGCGGCGCGGCGATCATCAATCTCACAGAGGGGATGTTGGCGCAATTCGATCCGGTGATTAAAAAGCAACTGGACCTAGCGGCGGCCGGCAATCAATACGCTGACATGCTCGCGACGGTGAACGATCTCTATGCCGGCGGCAAGATCACCGTCGAGGACTTTACCACGGCGACGGCCAATCTTTCGACTTGGCTGCAGCTCGCCGAGGATTCGATCAATGGCGTGACCGAGGCGGTCCAAATACTGGTCCAGCTTCCCGACGTGGGCGACGTCACCCGGCAGGTCGAGGACATGCTGGCCGAATTCGATCCGGCGTTGGCCAAGGCGTTGCAACTGCGGGACGCGCAGGAAACCGTCGCCGATCTGACCAAGACGTTCGGCGACCTGACGACCGCCGGCACGATCACCGCCGATGAAAGCGCGGACTGGATTGCCAAGCTCGGCGTTTGGCTGGACGCTTTCGTCGCCAGCCTCAATCAGGCGGTCGAGGAATTGCCGCCCGTGCCCGATCTCGACGAGACTGTGCGCGGCATTCAGGGCTTGCTCGCGCAATTCGACCCGGCGCTCTTTCAGCAATTGCAGATCGGTGATGCGACCACACAGATCAATATCTTTAAGACCTCACTCGAAACGCTGACGGCTGCGGGGCAAATTAGCGCCGACGAGGCGGCCGTGTGGGTCGGCGCGCTCGACGGCTACCTGGTCGATTTCGTCGCCAGCTTGCAAGCAACGGCAGCCGCATTGCCCGATCTCGCGACCGTGACGCGCACGGTTGAGGACATGCTTTCGGCGTTCGACCCGGAGCTAGCGAAAGCTCTCCAACTGCGGGATGCGCAACAGACGGTCGACGATCTGAGCAAGACGTTCGCCGATCTCACGGCCTCTGGCGCAATAGCAGCCGACGATGCCGCTGTGTGGGTCGCAAAACTCGGCGGCTGGCTGGCGCTGTTCACCGATAGCCTGAACGAAACGGTTAATGCGTTGCCCGTCTTCGCGGACGTGACGCGCGAGATTCAGGACCGCATGGCGCAACTCGATCCTGAGTTGGCCAAGACGCTGCAAATCAGCGATCAAACGGCGTGGGTCAACGCGACGGTCGACACACTCAACGCGCTGACCGATGCCGGGACGATCACGGCCGACGAAGCGAGCGTATGGATCGGCGCTCTCAATCAGTATCTCGGCGATTTCATCGTCAGCCTCGACACAACCGCCGCCGATGCGGCGGCGATCGCTGAGCAAATGGCGCAGGCGCAGAGAAGCCTGGCTGATATTCACGTCGAATATCTTTCATTGACCGACCCGCTGGCCGGAGAGCAGGCGCGTCAAGCCCAGCTACTTGCCGACCGTACGACCGGACTCACCGCCGATCTTGCCGCCAATCTCATCGTACAATCGGAATACGATCAGGCGCTTTCCGAGGCGACGTTCATTGCTGACGAGAATGTCCGCCTGTTCGCTCAGAGCTTGGCCGACGCGGCTGCTGCTGCCGATGATTCGGCGGCACAGCTTGAAGAACTGGCGGCACAGGCCGACCAAGTGCTTTCGACGCTCAATTCGCTTCTGTTGGGCAGCCTGTCGCCGCTGACGCCCGATCAGCAAATTGCTCAGGCAAATGCGATCCTGGGGGCGGGCAACGCGAGCGTGACCGACCTCAACACCGCCATCCAAGCGGCGGCGAGCTATTACGGCACAGCGAGTCAGGAATACGCGCAATTCTTCAACACCGCGGTTCAGCAAATCGCTGCGACCTCGCCCTATCCGATTCCGCTCGTGAACATGCCGGGCTTCGTTCCGTATTACAGCACGGACATCAGCCCGCCGAGCGATCTGCCGCCCGGCGTTTCGATTGGTGGCGATGGGCAGATCGCCTTATCGCAGGGCGTGACGCTGGCAAGTCCCTTCGAGGAAGCGCTCAACAACAGCATTGTGCCGATCCTCAACGACATATTTAACGTGGAGAACGCGCAATTGCGGGCGTTGGCCGGACTCGGCGGCTCATCCGGCGCGTCCGCTCGCCCCGGCTTCAGTGCTCTCCAGCGTCGAATTTATGGGCCGCCCGCAAATGCCATTTTCCGCGGGACTTGGCAGCCACGGCCGGGCACGTCGCTCAATGACAGCCTCATCGCGCGGAGATAGGGCGAGTAATGGTCCTCTTCCTCGTCGAGGTCGACTATTACGACCGGCTGAGCGCGACCGTCGGCACGCTTTATTTTGCCAGCGATCCCTGCACCGCGGCGAACGGCACGGATTACAGCCCGGAACTGCTGACGCTCCCGTCGGTGGCGCGGAACGCCTTCGGTGACGGCCGGACGACCGGCGCCACGGATATCTCGATCGGCGAACTGGTGATTCAGAACGCCGATGGGGTGCATGACGCTTGGGCGGACTACGCCTTCGATGGCCGCGAGGTCCGCTGTTATATCGGACAGGCGACGTACACGAACATCGGGCAATTCACGCGCTATCTGACGTGCGTGGCCGAGGGCATGGAGTTTCGCCAGACCGAGACGGCCGATGGCGTGAGCGATCAGATCGTGCTGCGGTTGATGGATAAGCTGGCGCTGCTGGACGAGCTGTTGCAGCCGTCAGTTTATGCCGGGAGCAACGCGGCCGGAAATGGCTTCGAGGGCGACGCCAATTTGGCCGACGTGCCGAAGCCGCTGGCCTTCGGCCTAGTCACGAACGTCACGCCGAAGCCGATCAATCCGAACAAACTGCTTTATCAGTACCACGATGGGCCGGCGGTCGTGATGGCGGTCTATGAAGGCGGCGCGGCGATCACGGCCGGCAACGATTATCCGGGTCAGGAAATGCTGGTCGCCGCCAGTACGGCGGCCGGGACGTATGACACCTGCATCGCCGCCGGCATGTTCAAGCTCGGCTCCAGCCCGACGCTCGCAATTACCTGCGATGCCGCACGCGACGTATCGGTGAGTACGTGGTCGACCGCTGGGTCGTTCACGTTCACCGTGCCGAATAATGTCACGCAGATCGAAGTCTATTCGTGGGGTGCCGGCGGCGGCCGTGGATTTGGCGGCGGCATCGGCGGCGGGGGGGGGTTCGCTTTCGCGCGCCTGGCGGTGACACCGGGCGAAATTCTGACCATCATCGTCGGCGGGCCCGGCGGGCCGGGTACAGGATCAGCCGGCGGTGCCGGCGGCGCTTCGGCGCAATGCACGGGCGGTGCTGGCGGTCTCAGCAGCGGAGCGAATGGAGCGGGCGGCGGCGGCGGCTCGTCGGCGATCCGACGTAGCGGCACTCCGCTGACCATCGCGGCTGGCGGTGGTGGCGGCGGCGGATCAAATGAATCAACCTTCGACGCAGGTGCGGGCGGCGGAGCCATCGGCGAGAGCGGCCACGGCGATAGTCCGGGCGATGGGGCGACGCAAACGGCGGGGGATCAGGGACCGGGCGGTGGGGCCGATGGCACGCAATCGACCGGCGGCGCGGGCACGCAGAGCGACGCTGGTGGTGGTGGTGGTGGCTGGTGGGGCGGCGAGGCCGGGAAAAATGGCGGCGGCGGCGGCGGCTCTTCCTATGTTACGCCGAGTGTGGTGCCGACCGATTATGAACTGGTCGTCGGATCGGGTAAAACCCCGGGCGGGTCGGGTTATCCGTTCCGGCCGGCGAGCGCGGCGACCGGCGGCGGCGGCGCCGCGGCAGGCAAAGCGCGCGCGGTCGTCATCGTCGATTGCACGGCCGCGCAAGCCCAGAATTTACAGGCCGCCGGCATGATCAAGCAGGTGCTGCAAAACTCGACTCTGTTCGGCGAGCCGGAGGTAATTCAGGACGAAACGTTAGTGTCGATCCTGGCCGAGGACGGCAGCGCGATCGTCAGCGAGGGCGCGATCTATACGACGGCTTTGCCGACCTACGAACTCGGGTTCTATGCCGATGCGGGCATGTCGATACGCGGGACGCTGGACGCGATCGTGAATTCCTGTCATGGCGCGTATTCATGCAGCCGCCTCGGACACTTGAAATTCGTCACGCTGGCCCTGCCGTCGGGGGCGGATCGCAGCTACACCACGGACGACGTTGTATCGCTGGAGCGCGTGGCCCCGCGCGATACCTGGCAAAGCGCGGGCGTGCATACGATCAAGACCGAGTACGCGCGTAATTGGACGCTGATGTCCGACAGCCAACTGGCGACCTCGATCTCCGACGACCGCAAGGCATTTCTTACGCGCGAGACCCGCATCACCGCCTACACCTCGGACACGGCCAAGACGGCGCACCGGCTGGCGCAGGAGCTGTCGTTCAGCACGATCATCGCGCGCTTGAGCGAGGCCAACACGTACACCGAGAATTTAGCCTCGCTCTATGTCAATCCGCGCCCACGCTTCACGGGCAAGCTGCTGCTCGATGAAGTCACGGCAACAATCGATATCGGCGAGCAAATCCAGATCACGTCGTCGCGGTTCGGGCTATCGGCCGGACCGATCTTCGATTGCCTCGGCGTTAGCCTTGATCCGGTGCGCATGATCGTCGAACTCGATCTGCATTTCGGCACGGTCTTGGCCGCGCTGGCCGAAGCCAATGCCGATGGCGGTGCGGCCCTCGATGAGGCCAGCATCGAGATCCTGAGCGAAGCCGGTGTGACGATCGACAGCGAGGCCGGGGCCGGGGGCGGGGCCTTCGCCATTCTTGACGAAGCCGGCGGGGAAATCATCGGCGCGGCCTAGATCGGACAGCATCGCGCGGCCTTGCGCCTGCCCGTCTCTGACGCGGCGGGTTTTGCATTTCTGGAGGGCGAATGGGCACGAAAATTTCCCAATACCCGGCGGCGGCGGCGTTCGCGACCACGCAGGAATATATCGCCAACGATTCAGGCACGACGCGCAAAGTCACCGGCGCGCAGATCAAGACCGGCGTGCAACTCGGTGCGATCCTGCAAGGCCGGACGCAAAGTTTCTTTCGCGCGCGCGACACGTCGCCGATTTCCGGCGCCAATCCGCCGCTGGTGGGTTTCCAGATCAGCACGGGCGATTACTGGCTGGAGACACGCGACTACGATTCAAACTCCTCGGAGTTGGCATCGCTCAACGCCGTGCCGCCGCTGAAATGGAACGCCGGGACGGTGACGTGCAAATTCCATTGGGTCGCCAATTCGGCATCGACTTTGGGCGTCGTCTGGCAACTCGGGGCGCTGGCGGCGAGCGACGGCGATACGCTGACCACGCAAACCAAGGCCAGCGTGCAGGTCACGGACGCCAATCAGGCGACGTATTCCTACAATATTTCACCCGAGACGGGCGCGCTCACGATCGCGCAGACGCCAATCAAGGGCGACATGATCACGTTCCTCATCGCGCGTTTGCCCGCCGACGCGGCCGACGCGCTGGCGGTGGATGCGCGCCTGGTCGGCATCGAGCTGTTCTGGACCTCGGACGCGCAAACCGACTGATCCATGAGCAACGCGATCTTAGGTTGGAAGAACCACGCCGAAGCAGCGACGCTCTATAGCGGATCATGGCAATCGGCCTATCCGGCCGCCAATCTGCAAAGCCGTCGGCTGTTCAAGGTGGCCCGGACCACCGATGCCCAGACCTCCAGCACGATCCTCGAAATCGACCTCGGGGCGGCGCAAGGCATTCGCTTCGCCGGGATCGTCAACCACAACCTAACGGCCGCGGCGACGATCCGTTGGCGGGGCGCGACCAGCCAAGCCAATCTGACCGCCGCGCCGGGCTATGACGGTGGGACCGTCAATGCCTGGGTATCACCCAATACGCCGACCAACACGGCGGACTATCTGTCGAGCCAGCTCACGCTCGCCACGGCCGCGCAATCCTTTCGCTGGTGGCGGTTCGACATCGCGGATACCGGCAACCCCGCTGGCTACATTCAGATCGGCTATCTCGTGCTGTTCGAGGCATGGGAGGCGGTGATCAACTTCGCGCCCGGCTCAGGTTTCGGATTCACGCCGCGCTCGAGCGCCGAATACAGCTTATCGGGCGCCAAATACGTGACCCGCCGGACGTCACGCCGCACGCTCGATTTCACGTTCCAAATGCAGAGCCAAGCCGACATGGACACGATGCGCGATATCATGCGCTACGTCGACATCGAGCGGCCGGTGCTGCTGATTCCTGATCCGAACACGGCGTCGAAATGGATCCGCGACGCCTTCGTCGCCTCCATGAGCCAGTTGCCGGGCTACGAATATGCGGAGGTAATCGAGCGCTACGGCCTCGGCGTGTCGCTCGAAGAGTGGCTGGCGTGAAGTACGCGCGCGTCGGCGGCGCTGGCTTCGTGATTGAGCGCCGAGAGTTGGGTGGGCCACCGCCGGTGCCGCTGGATCGCGGCACGCGCTGGCTGTACGACAACCAGCCGGCGTCCGTGCCTTGGTATCAGATGGCGGTTGCGAACGAGCCCGTCGCACCGACGGCCACGCGAGTCAACTACATGCTCGTCGATCGCCCCCTGGCCGACGTGCAGACCGACCAAAAATCGACAATCACCGCTATCTACATGGCCAAGATCGCGATTGGCTTCGTCTATATCGGGCACCTGTACCAGATCGACGACGCCAGCCAAGCGCGCATTACCGCCGTCTCCGATTGGGCGTCGAAGGCGCTGCATGACGGTGTGATGTGGCCGTCGACGCTCGCTTGGAGGACCGCTGATAATCTCATGATTCCAATGTTGATGCCGGCCGACATGATTCTGTTCGCCGCCGCGGTTGCCAATTATGTCTTGGCGCTCCGGCAAAATATGTGGTCGCTCATCGATCAAACGGCCGGCGCCGTGACCATGGCGCAGGTCGTGGCGATCGATGTGAATAGCGGATGGCCGACGTGAGCGTCGGAATGGCGCGGCTGCTCATCTTCACCGCCGTGGCGATGGTGTTCATCTTCCTCGCCGCGATCGCGCGGGCGCAGCCGGCTTGCGCGTCCTATGAGACGATCGCCCGCGCGCTGTTCCAGGATTATCAGGAAGTCCGTATCGGCGGCGGGCTCCGGCTGGACAAGCGCGTGGTGGACCTTTGGGTATCGCCCGAGCGCCGCACTTGGACGCTCACGCTCTCGCGCGAGGACGGCGTTATCTGCATCGTCGCGATAGGCGAAAATTGGGTCGAAGTGCCCGAGGCGAAACGCATACCCGGACGGGAGGGATAGGAGAATGCAAATGGCGACAGCGACCGAAATATCCCAATCCAGCCATTGGCATCTCGATAAGCGCGTGCCGCTGGCGATCATCTTCACGCTCGCCGTTCAGACTGGGGGGCTGATATGGGGCGCGGCCAAGATCGACGCACGGTTGGACGAGACGGAGCGGCGCGTGATTAGATTAGAGAGCGCGTTCGAGAAGTTGGCCGAAGCCGTCACCGGCTCGAATGAATGGCGAGCGCGGATCGAAGAGCGGCAAGCGGCCCAGCTCGCGGTCCTACAGGAAATCAAGATCGAGTTGCGGAAGCCGCGTTGATGGCTGGCAAAAAGCGCCGCCCGAAACCGCGCTTTCGCGAGACGCTGTTTCAAATCCTCGTCGGCCGACTGCTTGAGCCCGCGACGTGGCCGCGGCTCGGCGCCATCGCGACCGGCGCGACGTGGGCGTATGACCCGAGCGACCCCGATCTATGGTGGGCGGCCTTCCTGATCTGCATGTCAGGCAGCGCCGTCGTCGCACTCGCGCTGTCGATCATCAAGGATTTCCGAAAGAGCCGGTGAACCGCCATGCGTAAGCTGTTGGGATGGAGCGCGGCCATATTGTTCGCCGGCGGCATCGGCTTCATGTACGCCTTCTATGCAACGCACCAGCGCTGGACGATGTACGCGGCGACGGCAAGCTGGGCTGGCGTGCTGGCGCTCGTGTTCCTACTCGATGATCGGCACTGGCACGAATGAACTTCGGCCCAGCCGTCAAACTCATCTTCCAGCTTGAAGGCGGCTACGCGGATCAGCCGGCCGATGACGGCGGCAAGACGAAGTACGGCATCACGGCCGCCACGCTGGCTGGATATCTCGGCACGCCGGTCACCGAGGCCGACATGCGGGCGCTCGATCAGGAGACGGCGCGGGCGATCTACCTGCGGAACTATTGGGTGCCGCTCGCCTGCGACGAGCTGCCGTTGCCGCTCGCCGTCTGTCTGTTTGACGCGGGCGTGAATCACGGCGTCGGGCTGGCCACGCGGCTGCTCCAACAAGCATTGGGCGTCAAGGTCGATGGCGTCTTGGGACCGATCACGTTGTCGGTCGCCGACGCGCAAGGCACCAGCCCCGGATTCCTCGGCGCGTTCATGGCGCGTCGCGCCCTGCTCTATATCCAGCACGCGGATTTTCCGACATTCGGCAAGGGATGGCTCCGGCGGCTGTTCCTTGTCTACCACCATGCCGCGCTTGCCACGGGCGATACGTGGCCTGACACCGAAGGAGTGTGAACGTGAACTTCGACATGATTATCGGACTCGTCCGCCACGTCCTGACGTTTGGCGGCGGCTTCCTCGTGACCAAGGGCTACGTCGATACGTCCGGCCTCGAACAGGCGGTCGGCGCCATCGCAACTCTGATCGGCGTCGCTTGGTCGGCATGGGCAAAGCGCGCCACGAAATGATCCGTCGTGGGCACGATCTTCGGACTACTCGGCGCGCTCGGGACGTTTGCGGTCAACCTGCTGCGCTTCGTGATGGACGAAAACATGCGCCGTCAGGGGCGTACTGAGGCGTCCCTTGACCGCGCCAACGAGGAATCGCGCCGTGCGAAAGAACGCCAGAAGATCGATAGCGCGGTGCGTGCTCTTACTAGCGATCAGCTTGAGTCAGAGCTGCGCGGCGGGACCGACGCCAAGCCCTGACGTATGTGTCTGGACCAAGAAAATCGAGACCGGCGACGTGATCGTTTATGGCTCACTCCGCTGGCAAGGGCTCGCCGCGCGGGTGGCGAACGACGGCGTAAATCCGCTCGCCGATCTGCGGGCAACCTCGTTGCTCACCCCGCAAGTCGCCGGCCAGATCGCGGCGCACAACCGCGCCGTCGTGGAGAACTGCAAATGACCCTGCCGTCGTTGGAGCAACGCGTTCGCAGGGCCATCCTCGATGGCTGTCGGCGTGGCGTGAGCGCGCGCACCCAAACTTTCACCGACCAGCTCATACTCGTCGATCTCGACAGCGTCGTGCGCCACGTGATCGCCGAATGCCGCCGTGGGACAAAGGCGCTGGCGCGGGCGGCGCGAGAGGAAAACGGCAAATGAGATCGCTATGGAACCGTTAGGGGCCTGCGAGAATGTAATCGTCGGCATCTTGGCGCTCGTCATGCTTGTTGCTGCCACGATGCTCGTCGGCCTTTCGATAATCGGCATCGCTTGGTTGTTTGGGATGTGAGGCCGTCATGAAATGGATCATCGGGATCATCGTTGCGCTGGCTGCTCTGTTGTTCGGAGTCGGCTGGGTAGTTGATCGACGCGATGCAGGCGGCGATGACCAGGTGCTCGCTGCGGTTTTCTATATTGGCGGCTGCATACTGATAGCCGTCGATCTCGCGCTCCTTGCCGGCTGGGGCATCGTGCGGCTGATGACCTCTTGAAATGATCGCCCCGTGGCGGCCCTACGACATCTACTTCCTCGCGATCCTGCTCACGTATTTCCTTCTGGCGATCAGCCCAGCGCGCTCGCACGACGACGCGGCTTGGATCGGACAGGGCCACTATCGCGGCGCCGACGGCTCCTATTGTTGCGGCGTCAATGATTGCCACCGCGTGACGTGGGAAATCGTTGCGCTCGTGCGCGACGGCTATCTGGTGTCATGGCACGGCCAGCGGACGCGCGTGCCGTTCTCGCAATCGCAGCGCTCCAAGGATGCCGACTACTGGTTATGCGAGCGACCGGATCATTCAGTGCGTTGTTTTTTTGCGCCGCCGATGGGCTCATAGATCGGCGCGGGGCCTCCCGCCGCGCCGTGGCGCATTCGCGCCCACCTCGCCGCCGTGGCCGAAAGGCTGCGGCGGCTTTTTCTGTTTAGGGCGCCGCTTGCGGACGCGACTCAGTTCTTTTTGCCGGCAAGAATAGGTATGAAAGGCTGTCGTATCGGAGGCTGATTCCGCGCCCCTTGACGCGCCCTGCCGTTTGGCGCATTTCCAGACTTCCGGCTATCTCTTTGATTTAACTGGTGGGCGCTGCAGGGATTGAACCTGCGACCCCTGCCGTGTGAAAGCAGTGCTCTGGGTCCAAATCATTGATCTTTCGGCACTTTAGCTACCCTGCGACTCCCGCTCTTTCCCCGTTTGTTCTCGGTATTCCGCGCCCTATCCGCGCCCTCGAGCGCCGCCGCCGCGTGTGCCAGATAGTCGGGGTGGTGGTGGGCATAGCGCTTGGCCCGAGCATGGCGCCGATGTCAAACAGGGGAACGCCGGCTTGAGCCATCCATGACCCGGCGGTATGGCGCAGGGTATGCGGGGTGACGTCGACCAGCCCCGCCCGTTCGCAAGCCCGCCGGAAGGCACGCCGTAGGCCCTTGAGCGCCTGCCCGCGGTAGGACAGCACGAATGGTCCTTGCGCGCACCGACGGGCCGATTTCAGGGCGCGGAATAGGCGGTCGTTCACCGGCACCACCGGCCGGCGCTTGCCCGTCTGTTCGGCACCCGCGGGATTGAGGTCGATCCGCCGTCGGCGCAGGTCCACGCGGTCCCAGGTCAGCCCCAACAGCGCGCCCCGCCGGGCTCCGGTGTTCAGGGCCAACTCGACGAACAGCCGGAGGTGCGGCAGCCGACAGGCGGTCAACAACCGCCGGGCTTCCGCGCGCGTGAGCCAGCGATCGCGGGCCGGGCGAGGGCGCGGAATGTCGATATGCGGGACGGTGGTCAGTCGTCGCTCCTTGACGGCGTGACCGAGGGCGGCCCGCAGGACGACGAGCTCGCGCCCGACCGTCGTTTCGGCCGCCCCTTCGGCTTGGCGCGCGGCGAGGTACTCCCGGACGGCCTCGCGGGTAAGCGCGGACGCCGGCATGGCCAGGAAGTGCGTCTGTAGGCGATCCGCGGCGTAGCGATGGCGCTCGCTCGAGCGCGTGGGATGCTCGAGCAGGTATTGCTCGATCAGGCCGCCGACGGCGGGGTCTTCGGGGCGCGCCCGGAGGCCGATGAAGGCGGCGAGCTCGAGCTCGGCTTGGCCGCGATCTTCCGTACCCGTCGAAGTACGGCAGAGACGGCCGCGCCCGTCAGGCCAGAGGATGTACCAATTCGGCCTGCTCGGACGCCGGCCCAGTCGGGGGCCGATGGAGACGCGCATCCCGGCATTGATTCCCGAGCCCGCAGGTAGGCGTCAAGGTCCGATTGGCGAATGCGGATGCGCCCGCCGATTTTCAAGAATCCGAGCCGGCCACGATAACGCTCCTTGCGCACCAGCTTGACCGACACGCGCAACAAGTCGGCGACCTCGGCCTCGAGGTAGATGCGGGGCTTTTGATCGGGTGACTGGCGGCCGATCATTCGAAGAGCGCCTCGGACGCTCGCAATTCCCCACGCCCCTCAATCAGTTCCAGCGTGCGCAGCCGGGACAGCGCGTTGTTGAAGGCACCGCCGCTCGCCTCGTAACCGGCCGCTGCCGCGACTTCCTCTTTGGACAGCGATCGCGGGTAGGCGCTGGCGATCGCATGCAGTGCCGCGCGCGGCGCCTTGCCGAGTTGCGCCAGCCAGTGATCGAGTAGATCGGCCCCGGTCGGCAGCGGCTCGAAATCCCCAAGCGTCTGCAGCCCGCCATCGGTGACGCGCAATCGTTCGCCGCTTCCGATGATCCGGCCGTTTGTGCGGAGCGCGCTCAGATAATTGTTGAACGCGCCGCCGGTGACGGCGTAGCCAGCCAAGATCGCCACTTGGGATTTCGTGCGACCGTTTGGGTATTGGGCGAGGGCGGTCAGGATTTTGCGTTCGCCCGAGGGCAGACGCTCGCCGGTGCCGTTGGTTGTTCTTGCCGGCAGCCTCGTCTGCACCGCCGGGCGTACCACCGGGGCTGGAACGCTCGCGTGCGCAGCCGCGGGTCGGTAACTTTGGCCGCCAAGTTCTTTTGCCGCCGCTGTCAATTTTTCGAGCCCGACAGCGAGCGCCTGGCCGCGCGCCTTCCAGCCGTCGGCGTGGCCCCGTTGAAATGCGGCGGCGATGGCGGATTCGTCGATGATTTTTTCAGACGGTTTGTTTCGGCTTGCGCGTTCCAATTCCGCGATCCGCGCGCGCAATCGTCGTGGGTCGTTGGCGGCGGCCTCGCGTTCGGCGTCGGCAAGCGAAGCGCGAACCGCCGAAAGATCAACGTCTGCCAGCTTCGCCGGTTCGGCGATCTTCTCACCGTCCTCGGGCGCGCGCGAACTGTCAAAGGTTTTGATTTTCGGGAAGCGGGCGCGACTCAAAATATCGAGCTCCGGGGACCAGACCCATCCCTCGCCGCGCTGAAGCCGGGCCAATGTATTCAGAACCTCTTGGCCGGCTTGGATATCGCCCTGGCCCATGATCCATGCTTCGACGGCCTTGCGATCCTGCGGCGAGGTCAATCGCAGGGCAATCAGCGTGTTCGCCTGCGTCAGGATATTCTTATGCAGCACCGCCGGCCGCTGCGTGATGAAGATCACCCGGAAGCCGCGAATGCGCCCGCGCCGCACGATGCGATCGATCTGGTGCAACATGCGCTTCGTTTCGGGAAGCGGATTTTGCGGCGCGAATTCATCGGCTTCATCAATGACCAGATGAAGTGGCTGTTTGTTCAGGCGGTGCAGTGCCTCGGCAAAGTCGGTCATAAACCGATGTCGGCTGCCGAGCAGCATTTCCGACAGATCGATCACGCACGGAAAATTCCCGCTAGCGATCAAGCCGGCAAGTGGCTGGCCCGAAGTCTCGGCGATTGGCACGTCCGCATGATCGCCGCCGAAAACGACGGTGGGATATCCGGCGCGCTTGCCGTCGTCCAATGCGCGCAAGCCCCACCATGAGCCGGTCGGATCGACGATCGCCACACGCCGCCCGAGATCGAGCAATCGCTCGACGAATCCTTTCGCGGCGTAGGTCTTGCCGCTGCCCGTCTTGCCGACGATGGCAAGATGGGAGGCAAATGCTTCGGTCGGGAGAACGAGATTCACGGAGTCACTCTTCGAATTAAATCGCGTCGTTCAAGCAGCGCTTCGATGCATAGACAATAGAAATCCCGCCGACGATCATTAAGACTCCCCCAGGCAATCGCCTCATCGGACACAGGGTCCAAATGCTCCATCGTTTCATAGAGGCGTTCGGCAAGGCGCTCGATCGCCATTTCTGGCGTAAGGCTAGCATCGGTGCTCATAGGATCGGTGCCCGAATAGGTATTCGCATCCCCTGGTGGCTCGATCTTCGGTCCGAAATGATGCGGGAACCAATCGTTGGTCGTCATCACCGAATGCGTGATGCCCAAGATGGTCACGATCCCGTCCTTCACTTCGGCGAGCCGCCATTCCCATTCACCGCCGCCGAGTGGCAGGCGCATCAAGTAAAAGCCGTTGGCGCGATAGACCGGCATTCACCCCTCCTTTGGCCGCGCGGCGATCATCGCGCGCCAAGTATTGCGCGCTGGCCATTCTCCAATCGGCCCGCTCATGGCCTGATTGCCGATCTGAATCGTTGTACCTTGGACTGCTCCGGCGCTCGCCATCTCATCTGTTTCCCGTTTCGGCACCACGACCAGCCCCCGTTGCTCGCGCGCGGCGTCGAGCGCGGCGATGGCATCCTTTGCAGCGGACTGGCAGAACGGGCATGCCGTTTCGCACCGTTCATCCCCTCGCTTGACACCGCCGTCGAAATGGAACCGCGCGGCATCGCAGAAAAGCAAGCGCATGGCCTCGATGTCTCGCGGGTCGCTCACGGCGTCCTCCATACGAAAGGCTCGACCGCGTAGGCAATCCGCAGCGGGTGGCATGGCGTCCCCGCCTTTGTTAAACGAAGCGCATGTAGCGGTTGACCACAATCCTTGGCTTCTTGCCGCACGGCAAGCCACCCATGGCGGTACATTCCGTGGTCGCCCCACGCCGCAATCACCATACGGTTTGGTATGGTTATGGCGTGCAGTATTTCCGAGCTGTTGAGCGGGCCGACGGGATCGGCGGCGGCAAAAAGATCGGACGGCTTCGTGGCACGGAACGCAAAGACGTTGGCGACGATAATGCCGCCAACTTTCATCCGTCGCGCACGACCCATGCAGACGCGGATCGTCGCGTCGTCTTGGTTCGCGTCTGCCGTCGAAGGATTGAGCATGATAAACACGAGTGGTTGTTGCTTGCCCCATGTGCGCCACAGCAGATAGCGATACTTGCCGCATGGGCTGATATTCGCGCCGCGCTCAATCAGTAGATCGCTCACGGCATCACCTTGAGCGCGGCTTCGAGTGCGCGGCGCATAGAAAATTTTGCATCTTGGCGACTATCCAAATCCCAACGCACACCATAAAATGCGGTCATTGCCGCCTCCACCATCTCGTCCGTCGCGGTGCCCACGGCACGGTCGGCGGCGAGCGTTTCGATCAGTTCAGCAATTTTGACGAATTGGGGGGCAACCTCGCGCCATTGTCTTGCGATCTCCGCATCGAGCGTAGAGCGCGGCGAAGGCATGTTCGCTGTATTTCCTAAGTCTCGCAGAAAAGATACAGCCACCTTAACCGCCACATCATCATGGCCGCCGCTAGTGCCCTCCTTCACGGCGGCCTCGGGTGTGCGAACTACGGGGGCGACCCGATCCGGCGCACTCGGCGAAGCCGGATTGCTCGCGGCTTCCACCCGCTCGCGTTCGGATTCATCCTTTTCGAGATTATCGGCCATTCGACGCAGCACATCCTCAAAATGCTCCCCACCAGCGGCAGCTTGCGCGAAGGCATCAGCGATTTTTCGGGATACTTGCGCGATCTGCGATCCTGTCAGCGGCGCGGTCATGGCGTCTGGTCCTCGTTTTCCTGTTCGCCCGTCCATCGATGCGGCCAATCGAGTAGCCTCACGTGCTCGTGCCAATCGCATCCCTCGTTCGGGCAGATCACGCTCGGCGTCACGACCCCGGTGGCTGCAACTTCATGCGTCGCTCGGAGTGAGCATTTGAAGCCGCAGTTCGGACAAGACAAGATCGCTACCCATCGCGGGTCATTAACTGGACCCCAGTGGCCTTTTTCGAGCGGCCCATCCCTCGGATCGGATTTCGGTATGTCGATCATGGCGTCTCCTTGTCGCGCTCGACGATGGCGTTGCCCGCTTCGAGTGCTTGGATAAATGTTTTCAGAGTTTTCACTTCTTCGACCAGCGCATCGATGCGGTCGGCGGCTTCCCATGCGGCAGTGGCTATCCCCCATCATTCGGTCCCACGCAATCGCTCGATCAAATCATCCTCCATCGGCGTGCGGCGGGGCGGGCTGGGGGTGGGGGTGGTCATGTCACACTCCCGCCGTTCCGATGTGAAAGCCGCGCGCGTCGGTGATCTTGACGTTGATCTTTGAGGCGTTGATGAAAGCCGGATCAGAGGCGCGAAAAAATTCCGCCACCAACTTCAGCCCCGCTTCCGCCTTCTCGCTCCGCTTGTAGCCCTCGCCCGAATCGGCGAGCGTCTCGCCATTGGCAGCGCGCACGCGCCACCGCCATTGCATGTCCTTCGGTGATTGATAGATCGAAGCGCGGGGTTTTTTCATGCTGCGGTACTCCCCATGTTTGCGATGATCGCCGGCGCATACTTGCCGCACCAGTGATGGGGCTGCACCAGCGGGAAGCTGCACGTCTCTTGCAGCCTCAAGCCCTGCTTCCCTGCTGGCATGAGCACGACCGCGCGTTGGGGCGGCTCGGCATGACAACGGCCGGTCGGTTGTGCGACCGGGCCGGCTTGCTCCGGTTCGAAGAATCGGCAGGTGCGGCAACTGGTGGCGCGGAGGGTCATGCGGCGGCGCTCTGCACTTCGGCGCGCTTCTTGGCAATCGCCATATTGAGTCCCGAGCGCATGCCGTCGGTGAGCCGCGCGAGATTGGCACCCTCACGTTTCACCAGCGCGTCGATATGCTCGGGCTGGCTGGCGAGCGCGAGTTCCTCGTTGAAGGCTTTCATATAGGCCGCGCGATCGGGCTGGCCGTCTTTCGTCGGGAAGTCGACGGGGCCGCCGTTACCGAGGCGCGCACTGCCAATGCTCCCGCCGTTTTCGGTCGCTCCGCCTTTGGCGCCCGCCGTACCCCCGCCATGATCGCTTGATGTAACCGCACCCCGGCCGGTGAATGGATCAACCGTATCGGCAGCGCTTGAACTGGCCGCGTTACTTTCCTGCTGTTGTGCTTCTGCGTCCGCCGCCGCGGCAATGCTCTTGAGATTTTCCAGATACGGCTGCAGCCGATTGCGATCAGCGGCCGACAGCGTGCGCCAGTGCGCGCGCGATGCCTCGGTCCCGTCCTCGGCAACTTCTTCGGCCTTCCGTTTCAATAGCTCGAGGGTGTGATCGACGGGTGCGCCGCCTGCGACCCAGTCGGCAATACGCTTGCCGGTTTCAACCGTGATCTTCTGGCCGGTCGGGAAGGCGCCGAGCAAATCCTCGGGGCACTTCTCAATCCGATAGGTTCCGTGCAGACCCTCGCCGTTGAGCATGAACAACTGCACGGTCGTCTCGAAGATAAAGCGCTTGTCTTGGACGGACACGAAGCCTTCGGACACGATCTCCTGTTTTTCCCGTCCGCTCACCGGATCGCGGATGGTGCGCTGGACCATCTTTTCCTTCGCACGTAAGCAAATGATCAGGTGCATGCGCGTCTGCAGAAGCGCCTGAACGAATTTCTTGTGCCGACTCTTTGGACCGGCCCACTTGACCAATCCCTTGAGGTTGTTCGCTTCGGCCGTTTCGATGATGCCGCCGATGCCTTCCCATTCATGCGAGGCGCTATCGAGGATCAGCGCGTCGAATCCGCCTTCCTCGGCAGCCTTGACGGCCTCGGCATAGCGCTCGGGCGTGAATGGCGGCGTGAGCTCGGCATAATTGTAGCCACCGGCCACGGTCGCGTAGATCAATCCGCGTCCGGTTTCGGTGTCGATCATGGCGATCTTGCCGGCGGGTCCGACGAGCCCGCGCGCCATTAAGATCGCGCTGTAGGTTTTGCCGCTCCCGGATTCGCCATAAAGGGCGATCAGAACATGCGAGCCTTTGCGGACGGCGGGGGCGAAGGTGATGATCGACATCGGGGCCTCACTTTTTCGGCGGCGCGAAATTAGTGTATTGCTCGCGAAGGCTCGTGCGAACTTCCTCAAGCATGGCGGCGCGCGCGATCTCCGGCGCTTCGGCGTCAGCGAGCTCTGCCACGGCACCCGCCTCGACGCGCAAGCTCTCGAAGTTGCCGAGATTGAATGTCCGGCTGACCGTGATTGAGATTTGCTTGAGCTTCATGCTTTCTGTCCCATCACGAGCTCGGGCTGATCCGCCGCTTCCGCCGGCGGCTTCGCCGAACCATCTTCCATCACGATCGACACCGGCCCGTTCGCATGGACGGTTTCTACCCAGACCTGGTAATCGCCGGCCTCGGCCATTGAGCGCAGAGTCTGCATGCCGTCGTCGTCGAGGAACGATCCTTCCTTGACGCGGAGCACCCGCAGCTTCGGGTTTGTCGCCATAGCGATGGCAACCGATATGCGCAACTGCTCGGCGGTCGATGCTTGGTCGAACGGCAGGTCCTTGTAGAGGATGCTGCCGTCGCCGAACGTGAGGTCCGCGATCGGCATAGCCGCGCGGGCAATCGCTTCGGTTTTCAGCTTGGCGCGCGCGTCGATCGCCGCCGTGAGGCTGGCCGATTTTGTTTCCGCCTCGCT
>CAZLYV010000012.1:20370-22514 GCA_964563665.1 uncultured Acetobacteraceae bacterium | reverse complement strand
GCGCGATTGGAAGGCGTTCGATGGCCAAGTCCAAACCGACGCTGATCAAGATGATCAGCTCCGCAGATACCGGCTTCTTCTACGTGACGAAGAAGAACCCGAAGAAGAACACCGAGAAGCTCGAGCTCAGGAAGTACGACCCCGTGGCTCGCAAGCACGTCGTCTTCAAGGAAGGCAAGATCAAATAGCGCGATTCGCGCCGTCGGGCAAAATTCTCAGGCGCCCGCCAAGAAATCAGGGGCCGACGCCCAAAACGAGCGTCGATCCCTGTTCGTTTGGCCCTAACCTGCCCGGCGTCGCCGCGTAATCCGCGGCTTATGCGGCGCCCGCGGTTTTGGACCGCTCTGGCGTCACGTCGCGGTCGCGCACCACCCGGTTGCGGCCGCCGCGCTTGGCCGCATAAAGCGCCTGGTCCGCCGCGTGCAACAGATCCTCGGGCGAGCTTGCGCCGTTGTCGCTTGCCGCAACGCCAATGCTGACCGTCACCGGCACCTCGCCCACCGCCGCCGACAAGCTCACCGCCGAGGCGGCGATCTTGCGGCGCAAGCGATCGGCCACCGAGGCGGCAACGGCGCCGTTGGTTTCCGGCATCACGACCACGAACTCCTCCCCGCCCCAGCGAGCAACGGTGTCGAAACCACGAAGCTGCTGCGACAGACGGTTGGCGACCGCGCGCAATACCTCGTCCCCCGCGGCGTGACCATGGGTGTCGTTGATTCCCTTGAACCGGTCGATGTCGATCATCAGCACCGAAAGCGGCTTGCCCATCCGCCGCGCCCGCTCGGCAAGCGAGGCAAGGTGCATCGAGAGATAACGCCGGTTGTGCAATCCAGTCAGGCTGTCGGTGAGGGCGAGCGAAATATTGTGTTCGTAATTCTCCCGCAGACGATCCTGGAACCGGCGGCGACGGATCTGCGTCCGGCACCTGGCGACGAGCTCGTTGCGGTCGATCGGCCGCAAGAGGTAGTCGTTGATTCCAAGATCGAGCGCCTTCGCCAACCGCTCGTAATCCCCCTCCTCGACGATGATCAGGATCGGCACGTGGCGCGTCGCTGGATGCGAGCGCAGCTGCGCACAGGTCCGCAAGCCGTCGCCGGTG
This sequence comes from uncultured Acetobacteraceae bacterium, assembly GCA_964563665.1. Classification (GTDB taxonomy): domain Bacteria; phylum Pseudomonadota; class Alphaproteobacteria; order CACIAM-22H2; family CACIAM-22H2; genus CAZLYV01. Next base: position 21,415 of record CAZLYV010000012.1, on the reverse strand, counting down.
CGAATCATCAGACTGACGATGATCAGGTCATATTCGGTGCCCGATGCGCGCTGTATCGCCACGTCGGGGTCTGCGACGACTTCGAGACTGTGGCTGTCCGCCTGCAACGCCTGCGCCATGCGTTCGGCGAACAGCGGGTTATCCTCGATCGCCAGGATTTTGGCCCGTGTCGGGTCCTCGGCCGCATCGCTCGCTCCGTCGGCGGCCATTCCGAAGCGTTCGCTGGTCGATTGGCGCAAGCGCCATTCGTCTCCCAGCATCTTGAGCCGGACCAGCGACCGAATGCGCGCATAGAGCGCCATATCGTTGACCGGTTTGGTCAGGAAATCGTCGGCCCCGGCTTCGAGGCCGCGCACCCGATCCTGCGCGTCGGATAACGCGGTCACCATCACCACCGGAATATGGCGCGTCTTGGCGTTCGCCTTCAGGCGGCGGCAAACCTCGAACCCGTCCATTCCCGGCATCATCACGTCGAGCAGAATGATGTCGGGCGGATTGGCCTCGATTACCGCCAGCGCCTCGACGCCGCCGAACGCGGTGACGACGTCAAAATACTCGGAGGCGAGCCGCGCTTCGAGCAGTTTGACGTTCGGCAGCAGATCGTCGACGACCAGGACCCGCGCGGGCATCTGCGGAGATTCTCCGAGTTCCTAGTTCAGGAAGCGCTCGATGGTTTCGAGGAACTTTGTCACCGATATCGGCTTGGCGATGTACGCCTCGCACCCGCCCTGGCGGATCTTCTCCTCGTCACCCTTCATCGCGAACGCCGTCACGGCGATGATCGGAATGTCGCGCAGATCGGGATCCTCCTTGAGCCACTTGGTTACCTCCAGCCCCGAAATCTCGGGCAGCTGGATGTCCATCAGGATCAGGTCGGGCCGGTGCTCGCGGGCGAGCTTCATCGCCTCCATCCCGTCCTTGGTCTGCAGCGTGCCGTAGCCGTGCGCCTCCAAGAGGTCGTGGAACAACTTCATGTTGAGGTCGTTGTCCTCGACGATCAGGACGATCTTTTCCATGCGCCGCGCCGCCTTGTCCGCCGATTCGC
>CAZLYV010000012.1:16701-20270 GCA_964563665.1 uncultured Acetobacteraceae bacterium | reverse complement strand
CAAATATTAATACTGACGCCCGGCGCCCGAGGATTCGGGCGCTCAGGGGATGTGGGGGCGCACGGCATGCGGATTGGGATCGACGTCGGTGGCACCAAGATCGAAGCCCTGGCGCTGGCCGACGACGGGCGGGAACTCGTCCGCCGCCGTATCGTGGCGCCCAAGGGGACATATTCCGGCACGATCGCGGCGATCGTCGGGCTCGTCGCCGATATCGAACGCGAACTCGGCGCCGTTGGATCGGTCGGTGTCGGAATCCCGGGGGCGATCTCGCCGGCGACCGGCTTGGTCAAAAACGCCAATTCGGTCTGGCTGCTTGGTCAGCCGCTCGACAAAGATCTCGGGGCTGCGCTGGGACGGCCGGTGCGTCTGGCAAACGACGCCGACTGCTTCGCGCTTTCCGAAGCGACCGACGGCGCGGGCGAAGGGGCGCATAGCGTCTTTGGAGTCATTCTTGGTACGGGAGTCGGGGGCGGACTCGTCTACGAGCGAAGACTGATCACCGGCCCGAACGCGATCGCGGGCGAATGGGGCCATAATCCCCTTCCCTGGCCGCGCGCCTGGCCCTACGAGGACGAGCGTCCTGGCCCTGCCTGTTACTGCGGTCGGGCCGGTTGCATCGAAACATTTCTCTCAGGGCCCGGAATCGCGCGCGACCATGCGGCGGCCGGCGGCGGCGCCTTGCCGCCATCCGAAATCGTGCGGCTTGCCGAGGCGGGCGAAGTCAAGGCTACGGCCACGCTCGATCGTTATGTCGAGCGCCTCGCCCGCGCCTTGGCGATGGTGATCAACATTTTCGATCCCGCGGTGATCGTGTTGGGCGGTGGCCTTTCCGGAATCCGTCGGCTTTACGTCGACGTTCCACAGCAATGGGGCGCCTGGGTGTTGTCCGATCGCGTCGATACCCGGCTCGTTCCACCGCGTCATGGCGATTCAAGCGGGGTGCGTGGCGCGGCGTGGCTGTGGCCAGCCGCGTCGTAATGTCTCCGGCAAAAGCTCAGCAGCGAGGCTTCGGCAAGGCCTCGAGCCGGTCGAGGACGGCTTTGATCGCAAACTCGTCATAATCGAACACAAACTCGGTGCCGATTCCATTGTCGAGCATTCGCATGCTGGTCTCGTATTCCGGCGACGATTCGCTCGCCTTGAAGAAAGCCATCCGCACCCGCCAGGCCGGCCGCTGAACCACATCGGCGATGCCTGCCTTCAGGGGAGGCTCGGCCGTGAGCGGCGGACCGATCACCGCATTGATCACCAACGCGCCGTCAACCGTGGCGCCATCGAAGACCGTGCGGGCAATCACGCGTTCCCCCGCCTGCGCCGCATCGATCAAGGCCAGCGAATGCTCGGTCGGGAACATCGTCCCCGCCGCCAAGGGCATTACCTGCCGTTCAGGCTCGTTGAATGTCGCCTCGCCCGCCTTGCCGCGGCTGGCGAGCTCGGCGCGACCGCGTATGATTTCCGATTCTTCGCCGTTGCGCACGGTCCGCGTCGAGAAACGATAGGTCCGGCCGTCCTTCGCCTCCCAGCTGGAAAAGCTGATCTCATTGTCGAGAAGGTTGCCTTCGCCGTCAAAGGCCTGGAACCGCATCCGCTGAGCGAGCGTCCAGCCGTCGCACACCTCCTGCCATTCGATGACCATCGCGCCCTCGATGGCGACGAGCCCGGCCGAGGTCTTGCTCTTGTCGAGGCTGAGCGTGTAGGCGGCGCGATGCGAGGCGATTTCCGCCCCACGCGCAGCAGTAGCGCCGAGAGTGGGCGTGCTCGCAAGAAACCCGAGCAACAGGGCGAGCGTCGAGACGAACTTCCGGCGGGAACTCATTTGACGCAACTCCGGCGGGAGCGAGACCACCGGAAACGCTCCGGCGCGCCTGCTCGGTAGTACGCCTGCCCGCCCACGTCAAGCACTGAGGCGCTCGCCACATATGCGTAGCAACCGTGGAGCCACCCGCCTCAGCCGCAGGGTATATTGCTGTCCATGGGTGGAGCGATTAACGCGGCAACGCGATCGGGCGCAATCGCCGCGCTTGCCGCGGCCTTGCTGTTTGGCGCGAGCACGCCCTTCGCCAAGATACTCGTCGGCGCGATCGATCCCGGGATGCTTGCCGGGCTGCTCTACCTCGGTTCGGGCGGCGGCCTGCTTGTGCTCCACCTGATCCGGCGCGCACACGGCGCGAGCCGTCACGGTGCGCGTATTTTTACGGCGCCCGGCTGGCTTGCACTGGCCGGCGCAACCGTTTGCGGCGGCGTAATCGCTCCGCTCCTGCTGATGCTGGGACTCGTGCGGCTTACGGCAGGATCGGCGTCGTTGCTGCTCAATCTCGAGAGTGTCTTCACGGCGATCATCGCCTGGTTTGTTTTCGCCGAAAACTTCGATCGCCGGCTCGTCGCCGGAATGGCGGCGATAGCCGGCGGCGCCGCCTTACTCGCCTGGCAGGGCGAATTCGCCGCTGCCGATATTCTCGGGGTGGCGGCGATCGTTGGCGCATGCTTCACGTGGGCGCTCGACAACAACCTCGCCCGAATTGTGTCGCTCGCCGACCCGTTGATCGTCGCCATGGTGAAGGGCCTCGTTGCCGGTGCCATCAATGTTTTGATCGCGCTCTACGCTGGCGCCTCGATACCTGAACCGGGCAGCGTCGCCGCGGCGACGGCCCTCGGCTTTGTGGGCTACGGCATCAGCCTTGCCTTGTACGTCGTGGCGCTCGCGCGGCTCGGCGCGGCAAGGACCGGCGCTTATTTTGCGATTGCGCCCTTCGTCGGTGCGATCCTCGCCGTCGTCGCCTTCGGCGAGCCGTTCACCTGGCAGATCGCGATTGCTGGCCCGCTCATGGCCTGGGGGGTCTGGCTTCATCTGACCGAGCGCCATCAACACGAGCACGAACACGAGCCGATCGTGCATAGCCATCAGCACTGGCACGACGAACATCATTGGCCCACGCACGCTGGCGACGAACCGCCGGGCGAGCCCCACGCCCACGTTCACGCCCACGTGCGGCTGCGCCACAGCCATCCGCACAATCCCGACGCCCACCACCGTCACCCGCATTGAGCGTCGGCGATGGCAGGTGACAAATCCGCTAGGTCGATTTTTTCGCCGGCGGCAGGTCGAGCTTGATGTGCAGTTCCTTGAGCCGCGCCGGTTCAACCTGCGAGGGCGCTTGCATCAGCAGGTCCTGCGCCTGCTGGTTCATCGGGAACGCCACGACCTCGCGGATGTTCGGCTCGTTTGCCAGCAGCATGACGATACGATCGATGCCCGGCGCCGAACCGCCGTGCGGCGGCGCGCCGTACCGCAACGCGTTCAACATGCCGCCGAACCGAGCCTCCACGTCTTCTCTGCTGTAGCCGGCGATCGCGAACGCCTTGAACATGATCTCCGGTAGATGATTGCGGATCGCGCCCGAGGACAGCTCGACTCCGTTGCAGACGATGTCGTACTGATAGGCCTTGATCGCCAACGGATCCGTCGACGCTAGCGCCTCCAGCCCGCCTTGCGGCATCGAGAACGGATTGTGGCTGAATTCGATCTTGCCGGTCTCCTCGTTGCGTTCGTACATCGGAAAGTCGAC
>CAZLYV010000012.1:14414-16601 GCA_964563665.1 uncultured Acetobacteraceae bacterium | reverse complement strand
GGCGGCTTGGTGACCTTGCGATCGCCGCTGAATTCATCGAACACGCCCGCCAGCACCGGCTCGATCGCCGCGAAGACATCCTCCTGGGTGACGAACGACATCTCGAAATCGAGCTGGTAGAACTCGCCCGGCGAGCGGTCGGCGCGGCCATCTTCGTCGCGGAAGCACGGCGCGATCTGGAAATAGCGGTCGAAGCCGGCGACCATCAGCAGCTGTTTGAACTGCTGCGGCGCCTGCGGCAGAGCGTAGAATTTTCCGGGGTGGATCCGGCTCGGCACCAGATAATCGCGCGCACCCTCCGGGCTCGACGAGGTGAGGATCGGCGTCTGAAACTCGGTGAAACCCTGTTCGATCATCCGCCGGCGGATCGAACCGATCACTCGCGAGCGCAGCACGATGTTGGCGTGCATCTTTTCGCTTCGCAGATCGAGAAACCGGTAGCGCAGCCGCAGATCTTCGGGGTAATCGCCGGGCGCATTCACCTGAAAGGGAAGCATCTCCGCCGCCGACTGCAGCCTGAACTCGGCGATCTGCAGCTCGATCTCGCCGGTGGCGAGCTTCGGGTTCACCGTCTCCGGCGTCCGCCGTACGATCTTGCCGGTGATGGTGACCACGCTCTCGAGACGCGTCGCCTCCACCTCGGCAAAGATCGGGCTCGAGGTGTCGATCACGCACTGGGTGACGCCGTAATGGTCGCGCAGGTCGATGAACAGGAGGTTCCCGTGATCGCGCTTGCGATTGATCCAGCCCGAAATTCTCGCGGTTTGGCCGACCTTGTCGGCGCGCAGTTCTCCGCAATTATGGGTTCGGTATAGGTGCATGAGCGACCTGGATTCGATCGGGCGGGGAATTTCGCCGGCTGGTCGACGGCGGCGGGCAAGAGCGCACGGAAGGCGTCGCCTTGTCAAGCCGCGCTCATCACCTTGACCCGCTTCAAATTCGGTGTAGAAGGCGGGTCGTAATGTCGTTGATCACGGATTCGGCCGCGCTCGCCGCGTTTTCCGCTCGCCTCGCGGCGGCCGATTTCATCACCGTCGACACCGAGTTCATGCGCGAGCGCACCTTTTGGGCGCAGCTCTGCCTGGTGCAGATTGCCGGGCCCGACGAAGCGGCGGCAATCGATGCGCTCGCCCCGGGGATCGATCTCGCCCCGCTATTTTCCCTGCTCCACGACCCGCGCCGGCTGAAGGTGTTTCACGCCGCACGCCAGGATCTGGAGATCGTCCATCACATGACCGGCCGCGTGCCGGCGCCGTTGTTCGACACCCAGGTCGCGGCGATGGTCTGCGGCTACGGCGATGCGATCAGCTACGAAACGTTGGCGAGCCAGCTTGCCCGCGCGCGGATCGACAAGTCCGTCCGTTTCACCGACTGGGCGGCCCGACCGCTGAGCGAGCGACAAATCGATTACGCGCTTGCCGACGTGACGCATCTCCGCACGGTTTACCTGGCGCTCGCCCAACGTCTGCAGACCTCGGGGCGCGCCGCCTGGCTTGCCGAGGAAATGACGGAGCTGATGGACCCGGCCACCTATCGCTTCGATCCCGAGGACGCCTGGAAGAGGCTGAAGCCGAAAACCGCCAAGCCGCGATTGATCGCCGTGCTGCGCGAGGTCGCCGCCTGGCGCGAGCGCGAGGCCCAGCGGCGCGATACCCCGCGCAATCGCGTCATCCGCGACGAGAGCGTGATCGACATCGCCGCGCATATGCCGCGGAGCATCGAGGAGCTGTCCCGGCTCCGCGGTCTTTCGCGCGGCCTCGCCGAAGGGCGCATCGGCAGTGACATTCTGGCCGCGGTCGCGCGGGGTGTTGCGGTGCCGGAGGCCGATCTGCCCCAGGTGTCGCTGTCTGCCGATCTCCCGCGCGGCCTCGGCCCTGTCGTCGAGCTGCTGAAGGTGCTGCTGAAGCTCAAATGCGACGAGCACGACGTGGCCCCGAAGCTGATCGCATCTACCGCCGACCTCGAGCGCATCGCCGCCGACGATGCGGCGCCTGTTCCCGCTCTGCACGGTTGGCGTCGCGACGTGTTCGGCAACGATGCGCTCGCTCTCAAACACGGCAATCTCGCCGTCACGATGCAAGGCAAGCGCCTCGCCCTGGTTCCGGCGCGTGACGAAACGCCGCCGCGCGTTGCAACGGATAGCCGCTAAGGCGTGATCGTTTCATGCTGAAGCGTGCCCTGCGTTGA
>CAZLYV010000012.1:11669-14314 GCA_964563665.1 uncultured Acetobacteraceae bacterium | reverse complement strand
TGCGTCACTTGCGTCGAGCGACGGCGCCCTATCGCCGCTATAACGAACAATTCGTGTTACCAGGCTTTCGCGATGGCGCTGGCCGGGGCCAATACCGCAGGCTGTCATTTCCCGCCGCTGCCAGACGACGTGAGCCGGCACGTCGTCATTTGGCCCGGGCGCGCGGCTATCCGGCCTTGCGGATGTTGAGCGTGTAGACTCCGCTTTCTTCGTTGCAATCCAGGAACTCGTTCCCGGTGGTGTGGCAGAACGCCTGGAAGTCGCTGACTGCCCCGGGATCGGTGGCCAGCACCTGGAGAACGCCCCCAGCTGGAACGTCTTTGATCGCCTTCTTCGCGCGCAAGACGGGTAACGGGCAGTTAAGGCCTTTCGCATCGAGGACAACGGTGGTCATCGGCCGTTCGTGGTCCCTTCTCCGAATTCGCGGCGGCGGAACCGCATACCCCCGCCCATCGCGCGGGCTGGAGCTTATCGCTGGTCGTGTGCACCGCACAAGAAGTAGAATCCCCGCAGAAATCGGCGGTAGAGGCGTTCGATTAGGCCGTCGTTGATGGCTTGCTTGACGGACGATCGCGAGGTCGAATTGTGATGTCTGGCGTGTCGCTCAATACGTTGGTCAGCGCCTTGGGATTCCTGGTCGGCCTCGCCTTTGGCGCGGTCGCACAGCGGACCAATTTCTGCACCATGGGCGGCGTCTCCGACATGATCATGCTTGGCGACCTGCGGCGATTTCGTGCCTGGCTGCTCGCCATCGCCGTGGCCATGCTCGGCAGCGAAGCCCTGCATGTCGCGGGCGTCATCGATCTCGGCAAATCGATCTATCTCACGCCCAATTTCGGCTGGCTCGGCGCGATCGTCGGCGGCCTGATGTTCGGCTTCGGCATGACGCTCGCCGGCGGCTGCGGCAGTCGCACGCTCGTGCGATTTGGCGCCGGCAATCTCAAGTCGCTTATCGTCGTCATGGTCCTCGCCATTTCGGCCTACATGACCTTGCGTGGACTCATTGGGCTCGTCCGCGTCGCCATCATCGAGCCGACCAATGTCGATCTGAAGCGCCTCGGGCTCAATTCGCAGGGAATACCCGAATTCGTCGCTGCCCTCGCCGGGATGACAACGAATCCCGCGCGCGCAACGGTGGCGATGGTCGCCGTTGCGACGTTGCTTTGGTTCTGTTTCAAGGACGCGGACTTCCGGCACTCGCGAAAAGACGTCGTCGCCGGCGTCCTCATCGGCGCGCTGATTCCCTCCGGCTGGTTTGTCACCGGCGTCATCGGCGCCGACGATTTCGAGCCGACGCCGCTCGCCTCGCTGACGTTCGTGGCGCCGGTCGGTGACGCCGTCGTTTATCTGATGCTGTTCACCGGTACGAAAATCAATTTCGGCATCGCGGCGGTGGGCGGCGTCATCGCCGGCGCATGCGTGGCGGCCCTCGGCAGCCGGACGTTCCGGATCGAATCGTTCACCGATGCCCGCGACATGCTGCGCCATCTGGCGGGCGGTGCGCTGATGGGCGTGGGCGGCGTACTGGCGTTGGGCTGCACCATCGGCCAAGGCATCACCGGCCTGTCGACGCTCGCCCTCGGCTCGATCATCGCCTTTGCCTCGATCATCGCCGGCAGCGTGTGCGCGCTCAAATATCTCGCGGAAGGCAGCCTCGGCGGTGCGCTCAGGGCGCTGGGCTCGCGCGGGTGATCGGCGCTTACATGTTGACGGGCCTGCCACGCACGATCGTTAGCGGAGTGCTGCGGGCGGTTGCAATGCGCCTCCGCCCGCCGCTTCGCGCCGCCAGGGATGCCCGGTACGCACGGCGAGTAACCGTGTCGCCGGCCACACAGGATCGTGATCTTTCGCCCGCGTCGGCGAGCGCTAAATATATTACGAGGTGGCTCCAGCGATTAGCCTTCGGGCGAGGATTGGAACCCGTGTCGCACCATACATTTTCGGACGGATTGTTCCGGCGGGGCGTGATGATCGGTCTGGGGGCGAGCGCGGCCGCGTCGACACTCCCATCCGGTCGCGCCGTGGGCCAAACGCCGCCCGACGTTCCGCCGCCGTCGGGGACGCACATGCAGATCCTGAGCCGGCTCGTCGGCGGCCGTCCGGCGACGCCGGGCCGCGTGAAGATCCTGGTGGCGGAGGTGATCGACAACGCCGCCTCCGTGCCGGTCACTGTCACCATTGACAGTCCGATGACCGCCGACGACCGTTGCGTTGCGATCCACGTCGTCTCCGACGGAAATCCGCGTCCGGAGATCATGTCGGTGCGGTTCGGCCGAATAGCCGGCAGGGCCGAGGTGTCGACGCGTTTGCGGCTCGCCCGCAGCCAGTCGATCGTCGTTTACGCCGAAATGAGCGATGGGTCGGTGTGGTCGGGTCTGGCTGCAACCACTGTCACCATCGGCGGCTGCGGCGTGTAAGGGGTCAGGAACGCAAGGACGCAAGACAATGGCGACTGTACGGATCCGGGTGCCCGAGCGGGCCCGCAAGGGCGAGATCGTCGAGATCAAGACGTTGGTCTCGCACCCGATGGAATCCGGCTTTCGCCCTGATGAGTCGGGGCGTCCCGTGCCGCGCAAGATCCTCAACCGGTTCGTCTGCCTGTTCGGCGGCGACGAGGTTTTGCGTGCCGATTGGGGCACGGTGAT
>CAZLYV010000012.1:0-11569 GCA_964563665.1 uncultured Acetobacteraceae bacterium | reverse complement strand
GCGGCGGCCCTCCCCGCCTCGGCACAAAATGCAAATCCACAGTTGCTGACGCTGAGCTGCGCCGGCTGCCACGGTCCGGGTGGTCACACCCGCGGCGCGACCCCGTCCATTTACGGGCGCTCCGGCGCGTCGATCGCCGAGACACTGCGCGCCTTCCGTGAAGACAAGCGCCCAGCGACGGTGATGAACCGCATCGCCAAGGGCTACAGCGACGCGGAGATCGACGCCGTTGCGCGCGAAATTTCGACCAACTGGAAGTAAGGATGCGGCCATGACCAACCTCTCTCGTCGCGCCTTCACCAAGCTCGCCGGCACCGCGGCCGCGACGTCAACCTTCGGCCTTGTCGCCTGTGCGATGCAGCAAGCGGCCAAGGCACGCGTCGTCGTCATCGGCGGCGGCTTCGGCGGCGCCACGGTCGCACGCAACATCCGCCAGCTCGATGCGGCGATCGACGTGACGCTGGTCGAGCCGACGCGCGTCTTCCACACCTGCCCGTTCAGCAACTACGTGTTGGCCGGGTTCAAGAAGATGGACGATATCGCCCACAATTATGACGCCCTCGAACGCCAGCACGGGGTCCGTGCCGTCCATGAAATGGCGGTCGCGGTCGACCCGACGGCGCGCACAGTGCGCCTTGCTTCGGGTTCGATGCTCCCCTACGACAAGCTCGTCGTTTCGCCGGGCATCGATTTCCGTTTCGGCGCCATCGACGGCAATACCGAGGCATCGAGCGAAGTCATGCCGCATGCCTGGAAAGCCGGGCCACAGACGCAGTTGCTGCGCCGCCAACTCGAGGCGATGCCCGACGGCGGATTGGTCGTCATGGTGATCCCGGCAAATCCGTTCCGCTGCCCGCCGGGCCCATACGAACGCGCGGCGATGATTGCCCACTACCTCAAGGGCAGCAAGCCGCGATCGAAGATCCTGATGCTCGACGCGAAGGACCAGTTCTCCAAGCAGGGGCTATTCCAGGACGGTTGGAAAGCCGTCTACGGCGACATGATCGAGTGGGTGCCGCTCTCCAAGGACGGCAAGATCACGCGCGCCATTCCGGCCGAGATGACCGTCATCTCCGAGTTCGGCCAGCGACACAAGGGCGCCGTCGTCAACCTGATCCCGCCGCAATGGGCCGGGGCGGTCGCACGCGAGGCGGGACTCGCGGACAATTCGGGATGGTGCCCGGTCGATCCGCTGACCTTCGAATCGACGCGGCAGAAGAACGTTCATGTGATCGGCGACGCATGTATTGCCGGTGCGATGCCGAAGTCCGGCTTCGCGGCCAACAGCCAGGGCAAGGTGGCGGCACTAGCCGTGGTCGACGCCATCAACGGTCGGGCGACGGCGGCACCGACCTATGTCAATACCTGCTACAGCCTGATCGCGCCGGATTACGGAATCTCGGTGGCCGACGTGTACCGTGTCACGCCGCAGGGCATCGCCGCGACGCCCAACGCCGGCGGCGTCAGCCCGCGGCAGGCCGACCGCGCTTTCCGCCAGGCCGAGGCGCGCTACGCGGAGAGCTGGTACGCCTCGATGTCGGCCGAGATCTGGGACACCTGATCCGCGCAGCCGTGAGGCGGTCGCGCACAACGCGACTGCCTGCCGATTTTCCTCAACCCATGACGCAACACGAGGTGCACACGACGCGCGTACATGGCCGCAGCCCGCGCGGGCCGAGTGCCTCGTCGCCAGGGTTTCGCACCGGCGCTGGCGGACCCTGACATTCATCTCGCCGCCCGGCGCTCTTCACACGACGACGACCGCCGGCTTGCGATCGAACGCCGCGGCGAGCGCGGCGAGGCGCCGCTCGACCGCCTCGGCGACCAGCGCGCGATGCGCTCGCGCGATAACCAGGCTGATCTTGGTTCGCTCGACTCTCAAATGCGCCCGGCGCAAAACATCGGGCGCACCGCCCGACAGGGTGAAGGCAAGCCGCAGCGCAAGGCCGAGGACGTATGCCTCGCGGAGCTGCTCTTCATCGAGTAGCTGCCAAGCGGCGCCGGTGATGTCGCTCTCGGCGATTCCGCTATAGCGCGTGAACACCGCGATCGCGAGGTACGCCCGACCCGGATGATCGACTCCGGTGAGCGGCATGCGAAGCACGCGCAGGAAGGCGATTTCCGCCCGATAGTCGGGGTGTTCGGCCAAAGCGATGTCGCCCAACAGGCACGCCGCGAGGCGTAGCCGCCGCGTCGCTTCGGGCGACTTGGCGAACAGCGGTTCGATCCAATCGAACAGCATCTCGCCGCCGATAGCGAAGCGCGCGCTCCTCAGCGCCACCTCCTCGCAGCCGTCGATCAAGGGATCGCGTCGGCGCACCGCTTCGGGCAACAGGTCGAACATGCAACCCTCGCGCAACCCGACGCCCGAGAAGACGAGCCGTTTCGGCCGCGCGCGCTTCAGCAAGCGCTCGAGCACGAGGGCGGCGTAAGGCAGACCCTCGAGCCGTTTACGCGAGACGCGGCTGATCCGCTCGAGCGAATCGCGGCCGAGGTGGGCAATGACATCGGCGAAATCCTCGGCCTTGCCGCGCGGCAGCATGTAGTGGTGGATCACGCGCAGCGGATAGCCGACATGCGCCATATGCAGGCGCGCGAGCGCCCGCCAGGCGCCGCCCACGGCGTAAAAACTCCGCCCATCGACCTCACCGAGCCAGCCAAGTTCGTCGAGCGCGTTGTCGATCATTTCGCGAAGATAGCCCCGGCCGCGGCCGGCGAATTCGCGCAATCGCAGCGGCCCGAACGGCAGCGTCGCGTGGTGGCGGCCAAGCCGGCCGCGCTCGAGCGCCACGAGTTCGAGGCTACCGCCGCCCAGATCGCCCATCAGCCCATCGGCGTCAGGCATTCCGGAAAGAACGCCGAGCGCCGACAGCCGTGCCTCCTCGTCGCCCGACAGCACCTTGACTGCGAGGCGCGCACGCCGTTTCACCGTGGCGGCGAAGGCGCGGCCGTTATCGGCGTCGCGTACCGCGGCGGTCGCCAGCACCTCGAGGCGCCCGACGCCCATCGCCCGCGCAAGGGCGGCAAATCGTCGCAGATTTTCGAGCGCCAGCGTGACGCCTTCTTCATCGAGACGGCGGGTGCGCTCGAGCCCGCGCCCAAGACCGCACAGCACTTTTTCGTTGAAGATCGGCTGGAGCGCCCGCGACAGCGAATCGAAGACGACCAGGCGTATCGAGTTGGAGCCGATGTCGATGACGCCAACATGATTTGCGGAACTGGCCCTGCTCGATGCCGCACTCCGCGCGCGTCTCCCCGGCATGGATCAGCGCGCTTTGAAGACGAGCTTGGGCGCCGTGGCCCGCTTTTTGAGCGCGCTACCCCGGCCCGAAAGGCTCGGGTTGGTCATGAAGAAGCGGTGACAGCTGAACCCGTTGTTCTCGTTCGGCAGCCTTGCATACGCGCCATCGGCCGCCAGCGTCCAGCTTTGCGCCGTGTCGCGGAGATTGGCGACCATGATCTGATCCTGGATTTGCTGGTGCACCGTCGGATTTTCGATCGGCACCAACGCCTCGACGCGCCAATCGAAGTTCCGCGGCATCCAATCGGCCGATGAGATGAAGACCTTCGAATGCGGGCTCGGCAATCCGTGACCCGCGCCAAAACAAGCGACGCGGCCGTGCTCGAGAAACCGGCCGATGATCGATTTGACGCGGATATTTTCAGATAATCCCTTGACCCCCGGCCGGAGGCAGCAGATTCCGCGCACGACGAGATCGATCGCCACGCCGGCCTGGCTGGCGCGATAGAGCGCATCGATGGTCGCCGCATCGACGAGCGCATTCAGCTTTGCCCAGATCGCCGCCGGCCGGCCGGCCCGGGCGTGGGCGATCTCCTCCTCGATCAGTGCGAGCAGCCTTTCGCGCTGGGTCAGGGGCGCGAAAGCGATCTTCTCCATCGTCTCGGGGCGCGCATATCCGGTCATGAAGTTGAACAGGCGCCCGGCGTCCCGGCACAGCGCCGGGTCGCAGGAGAAGAAGGACAGGTCGGTGTACACGCGCGCGGTCACCGGGTGGTAGTTGCCGGTGCCGAAATGGACGTAAGAGCGCAATGCCCCGCCCTCGCGACGGACCACCAGCGAAATCTTGGCGTGGGTCTTGAGGTCGATGAATCCGTAGACCACCTGGGCGCCCGCCCGCTCGAGGTCGCGCGCCCAGCGAATGTTCGCCTCCTCGTCGAAGCGCGCCTTCAGCTCGACCAGCGCCGTCACCGACTTTCCCGCCTCCGCCGCCTCGATGAGCGCGCGAACGATCGGCGAGTTCTCGGACGTGCGGTAGAGCGTCTGCTTGATCGCCACCACGGCGGGATCGCGGGCCGCCTGACGGATGAACTGCACCACCACGTCGAAGCTTTCATATGGGTGGTGAACGACGATGTCCTTCTGGCGGATGGCGGCAAAGCAGTCTTCGCCATAATCGCGGATGCGCTCGGGAAACCGCGCATTGTAGGGCTCGAAGACCAGATCGCGCCGATCGTCGATGATCAGCTGGTGAATATCGCCAAGCCCGATCAGTCCATCGAGCCGGAAGACGTCATCGCGGCTCACCTCGAATTCGTCGATGACGAAGCCGAGCAGTTCGTCCGGCATCTCGGCGTCGACCTTGAGCCGGATCACGCTGCCGCGGCGGCGCCGCTTGAGCGCGGTTTCATAGAGCCGCACGAGGTCCTCGGCCTCCTCCTCGATCTCGACCTCGCTGTCGCGCAGGATGCGGAATATGCCCCGCCCGCGCACCTCGAAGCCGGGAAACAAACGATCGAGGAACAGCCCGACCACCTGTTCGAGCGGCAGGAAGCGAATCGCGTCTCCGGGTAGCCGAATGAAGCGGTCGATCTGTTGGGGCAGCAGCAACAAGGCACGGAGTGCGCGAGCATCCTGGCGACGGTGAAGCTGAAGCACCAGCGCCAGCCCCTTGTTCGGGATGAAGGGAAACGGATGCGCCGGATCGATCGCCAAGGGTGTGAGAACCGGGAAAATCGTCTCCATGAAACGATTCTCGACCCACATACGATCGTCGGCGACGAGTTCGTCGGGAGAAATGACGGTGGCGCCGGCGCGGCGCATTTCCGCCTTGAGGGCGATCCAGCAGCGTTGCTGGTCCGCCATCAGCTGTCCCGCGCGGCGATTGATCGCGCTGAGTTGCTGGGCGGGCGAAAGGCCGTCCTGGCTCGGGGTGGTGATACCCGCCGCGACCTGGCCTTTGAGGCCGGCGACGCGGACCATGTAAAATTCATCGAGATTGTTCGCCGAAATCGACAGGAACCGCACCCGCTCGAGCAAGGGATGCGTCGTATTCTCGGCTTCCCCGAGCACGCGCTCGTTGAACGCCAGCCACGAAAGTTCGCGATTGATGTATCGCGCGCCGCCGGCTTGCTCCAAGTCCTGGACCTTGCCCGTGGTTTCGATCTGGGTTGCCACCTGATCTGCTCCCGCCAACTCCGCTGAACTTGACTGCGCCTGCCCTGACCTGCGATCGGAACTTCGCTCCACGGCCTCGCCGGCTATATCATAGCGGGGATCGAAACATCCACCGCAGGACGTCTTCTCGCGCGCTAGAATTGACTTTAACTATCACATATCAATCCATTGAAAAAATTAATAATATTTCGGCACGCAAAATCTGCCTGGGGAGACCCGTCGCAAGATGATTTCGATCGCCCGTTGAGCCCCCGCGGCCGCCGGGCGGCGGTCAGAATGGCGCGCTGGTTCGCCGCAACGAAATGCCGGCCCGATCTGGTGCTTTGCTCGGCCGCGTCGCGTGCTCGCGAAACCTTCGCCCTGGTGCGCGAGGCGATCGGCGATCCGAACGCCGCCATTGAGAAGGGTCTCTATCTTGCCAGTGCTGGCCGGTTGTTGGCGCGGCTGCGACGCGTCGCCGACGATGTTGGTTCGGTGATCATCATTGGTCACAATCCCGGCCTCCACGACCTCGCGGTTGCGCTGACGCCCGCGACGAGCGAAGCGCAGGCGCGGATTGCCGAGAAGTTGCCGACCGCCGCCGTCGTCCAGTTGGCCGCCAAAATCAACCGCTGGCGCGATCTCGATCCAAAGGCAATCCGTCTCGTCGCCTACACCACGCCCGGCGATCTCGAAGACTGAACCGACCGCGGTTACTTCCAAAATGGACGGATCTCGGCAAAGCGCGCGCGAAACGGAGCAAGCAATTCGTCCTGAAAGAGGTCCCACTCGCGGCGCGCGTTCGATCCGATATCGGCGCCGGGCGCACATTTCACCGTTTGAATGCACCGTTCGCCCGAGGGTTAGGCACCATTACCCAAAAGATTCGCCAATCTTTCACATCGTGCCCGGGAACGCGCCGCCATCGACGAGCACGTTTTGTCCGACGATGTATCCGGCCTGGGCGCTGCAGAGAAATGCGCACGTCGCACCGAACTCCTCGGCCGTCCCAAAGCGTCCGGCCGGAATCTGATTTGCGCGCTCGCGCATCATCTCGTCGAGCGGGCGATTGTTTTGTCGCGCCACCGCGGCCATTACGTTGCGCAAGCGGTCGGTATCGAATGATCCCGGAAGAAGGTTGTTGATCGTTACGTTATGCTTCGCCACCTGGCGTGCGAGGCCGGCGATGAAGCCGGTCAGGCCCGACCGTGCGCCATTCGACAAGCCGAGATTGGCGATCGGCATCTTCACCGCGCTCGAAGTGATATTCACGATGCGCCCGAAGCGCCGCGCGATCATGCCGTCGATCACCGACTTGATCAGCATGATCGGCGTGATCATGTTGGCGTTGACCGCCGCCTGCCATTCCTTTTCGCTCCACTCCCGAAAGTCGCCCGCTGGCGGGCCGCCGGCATTATTGACCACGATATCGGGCTCGGGACAAGCGGCGAGGGCCGCCGCGCGGCCTTCCGGCGTAGTTACGTCGGCAGCGACGGTGATCACTTCGGCGCCGGTCGCCTTCCGGATCTCCTCGGCGGTCGCCTCGAGCGGCCCGGCGTTTCGGGCAAGAATCGTCAGCTTTACCCCCTCGCGCGCCAACGCCAGCGCGCACCCCTTGCCGAGGCCCTTGCTCGACGCGGCGACCAATGCGCGCTTGCCTGCGATACCGAGATCCATCGCTTGAGTTCTCCTCAGCTACCCGCCGCTTTCCGATGCGACCTGGTTGTCCAGTCCTTCGGCGCGAAGCGCGTCACGCGCCAACGCGACGGTGATATTCCGCCGATCGGCGAGCGCCGCCGCATCGAGTGCTTCGACCACCCGTCGGACGGCGGCGAAGGAACGCTCGATGCGCGCGACAAGGTAGGCCACCACTCCGGGCGCCACGCGAAGCTGCCGATCGGCAAACTGTTTCACCAGCACCACTCCGATCAGTTCGTCGTCCGGGGGCCCAACCTCGACCGCCGGCAGGGCGAGGATTCGCGAGCGGAGATCGGGAAGCGCGATGTCGAGCCGCGCCGGCGATACGCGCGTGGTGATCAAAAGATGCCCCCCGCGCTCGGCGAGCAGATTGTGGAGATGCAGCAGCGCCCGCGGATTGAGTTCATCCCCGCCCGGGCGATCGATGTCCTCGACGACCACCGATTGCTGGTCTCGGGCAAGCCCCTCCACGCTCGCGGCGTCAACGTGGCCGCCCTCGAAGCGCACGGCGCCCGATCGGACCCGCCACAGCTCGGCGAGATGGCTTTTGCCGCAACCGGCCGGCCCGTGGATGACCAGGCCCGGCGCAGGCCAGTCGGGCCAAAGATCGATCCACGCCACCGCATCGCGGTTGGCGGTTCCAATGAGAAAATCCTCGCGGCCCAGCGCCGTGCGCAGGCCGAGATCGAGCGGCAACTGGCTGCTCACGGGGCGCCTTCGAGCCGATTGAGTCGCCGCGTCCACTGGATCACATAGGCGCCGCCGGACAGCACCGTCGTCACCCCGGCGATGAACACCAGCACATGGCTCGCGCCCAGATCGTCGAGGCCCACGCCAAGCCGCGCCAGGACGAGCGCCACGAGCGCGATCTGGACCGCGGTGTTGAGTTTGCTGATCGCGATCGGCTGAGCCTTGAACGATTGCGTAATCGCATAAACCACGAACGCCCCGCCAACGATGAGCAAGTCGCGAAAAACGACGAGAATCACCAGCCATGCCGGGAGATGCCCGAGCCAGCCAAGCGAAAGGTACGCGCCGACCAGAAGCGCCTTGTCGGCAAGCGGATCAAGAAAGGCGCCAAGCTCGGTGCGTGCATCGAAGCGCTTGGCGATGTAACCATCGATCGCGTCGGTAATGCCGGCGGCGATGAATAGCCAGAACGCGAACGCCATCCGATCCTCGATCATCAGCCACACGGCGAGCGGGACCGAAAGCAGACGGGCGAAGCTGAAGACGTTGGGAACGCTGATCACGGTTTTCCGGTGGGTACGGGCGGTGGCTGGGGAACGGTCGGTTCGAGACGAGAGCCGGGCTGCGCCGCGGGCGATGCTCCCACCGCCGGGCCGAGGCCGCGACTCTGCCGCAGCTCCCATCCCGCGTCCCCCGCGCCGACCGGCGCCAGCGAAAGTCCATGCTGAAGCAGAGTCAGCCGGAGCTGGTCGATCTCGCCGACGAAGCGCAGTTCGACAACAGCCTCGCTACGGTTCACCGTCAGTACGTTCGTGCGCCGAAGCGCGGATGTTTCGGAAAGACCTCGGCGAATCGCGATCCACTCGTCTTGCGAGCGCAGCGGCACGGTCGCCTTGAGCGTGCTTTCGCGATCGCCGCGAACGATCGTCGCGGACTTCCAACGCTCCTCGATCAGTCGCGCGGTTTCACGCGCGGCGCGCGTCGTCAGCGCATCCTGGTCCTCGCCCGATTGCGCCTGGAATGTTTCGCTAAAAAGCGGCTCGGCCGCGTTGTCGAGCAGCCGGGTAACCGTGACCTGCACGGCCAGCTCCGCTGCCGCGGGTTCGAATACCGCATAAGGAATCAACGCGCCGCCGGCGCCATAGCGCTCGGCAATCGCCGACAACCGGGCGGCGTCTCCGTCCAGGGCCTGACTGGCCGTGATGTCGCCGATGTCGTCGAGATCGCCAAGCGGCACGACCAGCGGCACCAGCCCTTCACTCGACGCTATTTGGCCCCATGCCATGCGCCATGCATTCGAATCCTCCCACAACATCGGCGTGTCATCGCGGCGCAAGACCGGAAGCACAAGCATCGGCCGCGCCGCCGTCTCGGAGAACGAAATGCCGGCGCCGCGCAGAATGCCGCGCACGTCCCCGGGTCGAAAACGGAAGCTGAGCGTGCCGATGTAACGCACCGAAGAGGAGCGCTCGTTTTGCACCTCATAGCTCTCGACCAGATCGGCGGTCTGCGCCGGCGATAGCGCAAGCAAACGATCCCTTTGCTCGGGCGGAACGAGTCGCTCAAAGAGGCGTTGCGTCGCCTTTTTCTGACCCTCGGCGAGCGCCGCCTCGCGCGCCTGCGCCGCAGTCGCCGAAGTCTGGTCGACCTCGACGTTGCGTATCGTGAAAACGCTGGCGACCTGGGCCGACGCAGGCGCCGGCGGGCCGCCCGCAAAGAGCGCGAGAAACCACAAGAAATCAAGCCACCCAACGGAGCGGCGCCGGCGTTTGCCCGCGGAAACCATCGTTCTCAAACCAGTCCAGATAAAGTATGTTCGCGCACGCATATAGCGAATCTGGCACGAGGACGCCATTACCAGCAACCGATACAGGGACGCAGGGGTCGACATCGACGCCGGCGATGCGCTGGTCGAGGCGATCAAGCCGTTGGCGCGCGCGACCCGGCGAGCCGGGGCGAACGCCGATCTCGGCGGGTTCGGCGCATTGTTCGATCCCAAGGCCGCCGGCTACCGCGATCCGATTCTCGTCGCCACGACCGATGGCGTCGGCACCAAGCTCAAGATCGCTATCGAAACCGGCCGCCACGACACGGTCGGCATCGACCTCGTCGCCATGTGCGTCAACGATCTCGTGGTGCAGGGCGCCGAGCCGCTGTTCTTTTTGGATTACTTCGCGACCGGCCGGCTCGAATTGGCGGCGGCGCGCACGATCATCGCGGGAATTGCGCGCGGCTGCGGCGAGGCGGGTTGCGCGCTCATCGGTGGGGAAACCGCCGAGATGCCGAGCATGTACGCGGGCGGCGACTACGACCTCGCCGGTTTTGCCGTCGGCGCGCTCGAACGGGGCTCGATCGTCGATGGCCGCGACGTTCGTTCGGGCGACATTGTCCTCGGTCTGGCGTCGAGCGGCCTTCACTCGAACGGTTTTTCGCTCGTGCGGCGCGTCGTCGCCGAGAGCGGATTGCCGTGGGATGCGCCGGCGCCGTTTGCTCCCGGGCGAACGCTGGGAGCGGCCTTGCTCGATCCCACGCGCATCTACGTCAAGAGTTGCCTCGCCCTGTCGCGCGCCGGGCTCGCCAAGGCGATGGCGCATATCACGGGCGGCGGTCTGATCGAAAATATTCCGCGCGTGATCCCCGATAACGTGACGGCGCATATCGATTCCGCCGCCTGGACCCTGCCGCCGGTGTTCGCCTGGCTGGCGAAGGTAGGGCGGATCGCTCCCTTCGAGCTCGCGCGCGTATTCAATTGCGGCATCGGCATGATCGTCGTCGTCGCAGCGGAGCGCGTCGACGAGGCGATCCGCCTGCTTCGCACGAATGGCGAGACCGTGTATCGCTTGGGCGCGGTCGTACCGCGGGCGTTGGAAGCGCCCGGCTGCGTCGTCGCCGGCATCGAGCGCAACTGGCTTGCTCCATGATCAAAAAGCGCGTGGGCGTTCTCATATCGGGGCGCGGCAGTAATTTGCAGGCGCTGATCGACGCTTGCGCCGATTCGTCCTACCCAGCCGAGATTGTCCTCGTCGTTTCGAGCGAGACGGGCGCGGCCGGGCTTGCGCGCGCGGCGGCCGCAAGGATCGCGGCCGAGACGGTCGAGCGCCGTGATTTCGCCAACCGGCGGAGCTTTGAGCGGACGATCATCGAGTCGCTCGAACGCGCCGAGGTTGACATCGTCTGCCTTGCCGGTTTCATGCGGATTCTTGACGCCGATTTCGTCACGGCGTGGCGTGATCGCCTGATCAACATCCACCCCTCATTGCTGCCGGCCTTCCCCGGACTCGATACCCACGCGCGCGCGCTTGCCGCCGGCGTCCGCTTCACCGGCTGCACGGCTCATTTCGTGCGCCCGAAGATGGACGATGGCCCGATTATCGTCCAGGCGGCCGTGCCGGTTCTGCCAGGCGACGACGAGGGGCGGCTTGCCGCCCGCGTGCTTGCGGCCGAGCACAAGGCGTACCCGTTGGCCCTCCGGCTCGTGGCGAGCGGTCGGGCTCGGGTGGTGGACGAACGGGTGATCGTCGACGGGATTTTTCCGCCTGACGGTGCGCACCTCAACCCGCTTGGTGATTGACCGCCTTTTCAAGCCGGTCGAGTTTGGCTATACGATTGGCGCTCGCACGAGCTCAAAGGACCCGAACGATGGCACCATCCAATCAAGATTTCGACATGCGGCAATCGGAGGAGACGTGGCATTACTTCCTCCGCATTTCGAAGTGGCTGGTGGTCGGCACCATCGTGCTGCTCATCCTGATGGCCTATTTTTTGACCGGCAAGTAACGCCGGACC
>CAZLYV010000011.1:0-23449 GCA_964563665.1 uncultured Acetobacteraceae bacterium | reverse complement strand
ACCAGACTTTACGCGGGCCGCGCGGGTTGGCGGGCGGCGCGCGGCGAGCGGAAAACAAGGACCAAGTAATATGGAAAACCAAAGCATCCGCATCCGCTTGAAGGCATTCGACCATCGAATTCTCGATCAGTCGACGAACGAGATCGTGACGACCGCCAAGCGGACGGGCGCCCAGGTGCGCGGTCCGATTCCGCTGCCGACCGAAATCGAACGCTTTACGGTCAATCGCAGCCCGAACATCGACAAAAAAAGCCGCGAACAATTCGAAATCCGAACCCATCGCCGGCTGCTCGACATCGTCGATCCGACGCCGCAGACGGTGGATGCACTGATGAAGCTCGACCTCGCCGCCGGCGTCGACGTCGAAATCAAGCTGTAACCCGACGGGATTTGCCATGCGTACCGGTGTCATCGCGCAGAAGATCGGAATGACCCGCCTGTTCACGGACGATGGCGTGCATACGCCGGTGACCGTGCTGAAGCTCGACAATTGCCAGGTGGTCGCCGTCCGCGCGCCCGACAAGGACGGCTACGCGGCGGTCCAGCTCGGGATCGGCAAGGCCAAGGTCAAGAACGTCGGCAAACCGATGCGCGGCCATTTCGCCAAGGCGAAGGTCGAGCCCAAGCGCAAGCTCGCCGAGTTCCGCGTCGACTCCGACGCGCTCCTCGAGGTGGGATCGGAAATCACCGCCGACCATTACGTTCTGGGCCAGTTTGTCGACGTATCGGGCGTCACCATCGGCAAGGGGTTCGCCGGCGTCATGAAGCGGTGGAACTTCGCCGGTCTCGAGGCCTCGCACGGCGTGTCGATCAGCCACCGCAGTCACGGCTCGACCGGCCAGCGCCAGGACCCGGGCCGCACCTTCAAGAACAAGAAGATGGCGGGCCACTTGGGCGGCGAGCGCGTCACCACGCAGAATCTCAAGGTGGTGGCGACGGATGCCGCGCGCGGCCTGATCATGATTTCGGGCGCCGTGCCCGGGTCGGCCGGGGGCTACGTGCTGGTGCGCGACGCGGCGAAACGGGCGCGCCCCAAGGATGCTCCGTTCCCGGCCGCGCTGCGCAAGATCGAGGCCGCGAAGAGCGCGACGCCGAAGGCCGAGGCAAAGGAATAAGTGCCATGAAATTGGCGGTCAAAACGCTCGACAACAAAGACGCCGGCTCGATCGACGTCGACGACGGCGTATTCGGCCTGCCCGCGCGGCCGGACATCCTTGCGCGCATGGTGCGCTGGCAGCTTGCCAAGCGCCGCCGCGGCACCCATGACACCAAGGAGATCGGCGAAGTTTCGGGCGGCGGCCGCAAGCCGTGGGCCCAGAAGGGCACCGGGCGCGCGCGTCACGGATCGATCCGCAGCCCGCAGTGGCGCAAAGGGGCGGTCATCTTCGGGCCCACGCCGCGGAGCCATGCCTTCGAGCTGCCGAAGAAGGTGCGTAAGCTGGCGCTCAAAACGGCGCTGTCCGTCAAGCAGGCCGAAGGCAAGCTGATCATCATCGACGGGGTCAAGCTGTCGCAGCCGAAGACCAGGGAGATCGCCAAGCGGTTCGCCAAATTCGGCTGGGCGTCGGTTCTGGTGATCGACGGACCGGCGGTCGACGAGGGGTTCGCGCGCGCGGCGCGAAACATTCCCGGCGTCGACGTGCTGCCGCAGCAAGGCGCCAACGTTTACGACATCCTGCGCCGCGATACGCTCGTCCTCACCAGGGATGCGGTGCAGCATTTGGAGGCGCGACTGAAATGAGCACGGCGAAGGCGACCAAGGCGACGAAGTCCGCGCTGCCCAAGGAAAGGCTCTACGGGGTGATTCTCGCGCCGATGATTACCGAGAAAGCGACGCGCGGGTCGGAACACAACCAGGTCACGTTCCGCGTCCGTCCCGAGGCGACCAAGCCGGAGATCAAGGCGGCGGTCGAGGGACTGTTCAACGTCAAGGTCAAGGCCGTGAACACGCTCAATGTGCGCGGCAAGGCGAAGCGCTTTCGCGGGCGTCTCGGACAGCGTTCGGATTTCAAAAAGGCGGTCGTGTCGTTGGCCGAGGGCCATTCGATCGACGTGACCACCGGTATTTAGGGACGAAAGGCGTCAGGCCATGGCACTCAAGAGCTTCAAACCGGTCACGCCGGGTCGCCGTCAGGTCGTCCTCGTCGACCACAGCGAGCTGTGGAACGGCGGACCCCTCAAGACGCTCACCAAGGGCGTACACAAGACCGGCGGGCGCAACAATCACGGCCACATCACGACCCGCCATCACGGCGGCGGCCACCGGCGGCTCTACCGGTTGATCGACTTTCGGCGTCGCAAGTTCGATGTCGAGGGCACGGTCGAGCGGCTGGAATACGATCCGAACCGCACGGCGTTCATCGCGCTGATCAGTTACGCGGACGGCGAGCGTTCCTACATCCTGGCGCCGCAGCGACTCGCGGCGGGCGACAAGGTGATGTCGGGCGAGCGGGTCGACATCAAGCCCGGCAACGCGCTGCCGATGCGCAATATTCCGGTCGGAACCATTATCCACAACATCGAGATCAAACCCGGCAAGGGCGGGCAGCTCGCGCGTTCGGCTGGAACGTTCGTACAGCTCGTCGGCAAGGACCAGGGATTCGCGCTCCTGCGTTTGGCGTCGGGCGAGGTTCGCCAGGTGAGCGGCGAGTGTCTCGCCACCATCGGAGCGGTTTCGAACCCCGACCAGCAGAACGTCAAGATCGGCAAGGCCGGGCGCAATCGCTGGAAGGGCTGGCGGCCGACCGTTCGCGGCACAGCGATGAACCCGATCGACCATCCGCACGGCGGCGGCGAGGGCCGCACCAAAGGCGGCCGCCATCCGGTCACGCCGTGGGGCCAGCCGACCAAGGGTTACAAGACGCGTCATAACAAGGCGACGGACAAGTTCATCGTCCGACGCCGGAACGCCAAGTAACGGAGGCCCAAGGTGGCGCGTTCAGTCTGGAAGGGGCCGTTCGTCGACGGCTATCTCCTCAAGAAGGCGGAGAAGGCGCGCGGTTCGGGCCGCAACGAGATCATCAAGATCTGGTCGCGTCGCTCCACCATCCTGCCGCAGTTCGTCGGCCTGACCTTCGGGGTCTACAACGGGCACAAGTTCCTGCCGGTTCTGGTGACCGAGAACATGGTCGGCCACAAATTCGGTGAATTCGCGCCGACCCGCGTGTTCCACGGCCACTCGGCCGACCGCAAGGCGACGCGGACCGAGGGAGCGGATTGAAATGGGCAAGCCCTCACGCGGACGTACGCTCAAGGACAACGAGGCGCGCGCATTCGCCCGCGCAATCCGCGTCAGCCCCCGCAAGCTCAATCTGGTGGCCGAGCTCATTCGCGGCAAAAATGCAGCCAAGGCGCTCGCCGAACTCACCTTCTCGAAGCGCCGTATCGCCGGAACGGTGCGCAAAGTGCTGCAGGCGGCGATCGCCAACGCCGAGAACAATCACCAGCTTGACGTCGACCGTCTCTTCGTCGCCGAAGCATCGGTCGGCCGGGCCTTCGCCATGCGCCGCTTCCACGCCCGTGGCCGCGGACGGGGAGCTTCCATCGTCAAGCCCTTCAGCCACCTGACCGTGATCGTGCGCGAGCGCGAGGAAAGCGCCTAAATGGGACAGAAAGTCAATCCGATCGGGCTCAGGCTCGGCATCAATCGCACCTGGGATTCGCGCTGGTTCGCCGACGACGATTATGCCGTGCTGCTTCACGAAGACATCGCGCTTCGCCGTTATCTGTCGGAGCGCCTGGCGCAGGCCGGGGTGTCGCGCATCGTCATCGAGCGGCCGGCGAAGAAAGCGCGCATCACGATTCACACCGCACGTCCCGGCGTCGTCATCGGCAAGAAGGGCGCCGACATCGAGAAGCTGCGCGCCGACCTCGCCAAATTGACCAAGGGCGAGGTGAACCTGAACATCGTCGAGATCCGCAAGCCCGAGATCGACGCCAAGCTGGTGGCCGAGAATATCGCCCAACAGCTCGAGCGTCGCGTCGCCTTCCGCCGTGCAATGAAACGCGCCGTCCAGTCGGCCATGCGGCTCGGCGCGCAGGGCATCCGAATCAACTGCGGCGGCCGCCTCGGCGGGGCCGAAATCGCCCGCGTCGAGTGGTATCGCGAGGGACGCGTACCGCTGCATACGTTGCGCGCCGATATCGACTACGGCGTGGCGACGGCGATGACCACCTACGGCACCTGCGGCGTCAAGGTCTGGGTGTTCAAGGGCGAGATTCTCACCCACGACCCGATGGCCCAGGACAAACGCGCCGCCGAACAGGCGCCGTCGCGCTAGACAAGCTGACATGAGAGCGAACGGAACGATTAACAATGCTGCAACCCGCACACTCAAAATACCGTAAGGCCCACAAGGGCCGCATCCACGGCAACGCCAAGGGCGGAACGGCGCTCAACTTTGGCGCCTTCGGCTTGAAGGCGGCGGCGCCGGCGCGCCTCACCGGCCGCCAGATCGAGGCCGCGCGCCGCGCCATCACCCGCCACCTCAAGCGCGTCGGCCGGGTGTGGATCCGCGTCTTTCCCGACGTGCCGGTGTCGAAGAAGCCGGCCGAGGTCCGCATGGGGTCGGGCAAGGGCACGCCTGAGTTCTGGATCTGCCGGGTCAAGCCGGGTCGCATCATGTTCGAGATCGACGGCGTCAACCGTCTGCTCGCCGAGGAGGCGTTCGGACTCGCCCAAGCGAAGCTGCCGATGAAGACCCGCATCGTCGGCCGACTCGGCGAGGGGGGCTGAAGCCATGAAAGGCGTCAAGATTTCCGATCTGCGCGCGAAGACGGCCGACGAGCTCGGCACGCGCCTGGGCGAGCTGCGCAAGGAACAATTCAACCTGCGCTTCCAGCGGGCGAGCGGTCAGCTCGAGAACACCGCGCGCGTGCGCGTCGTGCGCCGCGAGATCGCGTGCATCGAAACCGTGCTTGCCGAGCGCCGGCGGCCGGCCGCGGTAAAAGCGGCAACGTAAAGAGGGAGAGTAGACCCCATGCCCAGGCGCGTTCTGCAGGGAGTCGTCGTGAGCGATGCCAGCGACAAGACCATAACGGTCCGCGTCGAGCGCCGTGTCATGCACCCCGTGTACAAGAAGTTCATCGTGCGCTCGAAAAAATACGCCGCGCACGACGAGAAGAACCAGTTCAAGGTTGGCGACGTCGTGCGCATCCGCGAGTGCCGGCCGATTTCCAAGCGCAAGCGGTGGGAGGTCGTCATCGACTCCCAACCCGGCGCCAGCGCTTGAGCGAAGGGATCCCCAGCCAATGATCCAGATGCGGACCAATCTGGAGGTCGCCGACAACTCGGGCGCGCGCCGCGTCCAGTGCATCAAGGTGCTCGGCGGCACCAGGCGAAAATTCGCCACCATCGGCGACGTCATCGTCGTTTCGATCAAGGAAGCAATTCCGCGCGGCCGCGTGAAGAAGGGCGATGTGCATCAGGCGGTCATCGTTCGCACGTCGAAGGGGATTCGCCGCCAGGACGGCTCGCTGGTGCGCTTCGATCGCAACGCCGCGGTGCTCATCACCAAGGAAGGCGAGCCGATCGGCACGCGCATCTTCGGGCCGGTGACGCGCGAACTGCGCGGCAAGGGCTACATGAAGATCATCAGTCTCGCGCCGGAGGTCCTGTGATGCAGATCGCCGCGGAGCATACGAAGATGAAGATAAGGAAGGGCGACCAGGTGGTCGTCATCACCGGCCGCGACAAGGGCAAGACGGGCAGCGTGCTGCGCGTGATTCCGTCGCAGGAACGCGTGGTTGTCCAGGGCGTAAACGTGGTCAAGCGCCACACCCGCCCGGGCGCCGGCCAGGCGGGCGGCATCGTCGAGAAGGAACTGCCGATCCACGCCTCCAATCTTGCCCATATCGACCCCAAGGACAATAAGCCGACCCGCGTCGGCTTCAAACTCGTCGCCGGCCGCAAGGTGCGCTACGCCAAGCGTTCGGGCGAGATGATCGATCGGTGAGCATCATGACCCCGCGTTTCCAGGATCAGTACCTCAAGACCATTCGGCCGCAGCTGGTGCAGCAGTTCGGATACAAGAATTCGCTGCAGGCGCCGCGGCTCGAGAAGATCGTCGTCAACATGGGTGTGGGCGAGGCGACAACCGATGGGAAGAAGGTCGACGCCGCCGTGGCCGAGCTCGCCCTGATCACCGGCCAGAAGCCAGTGGTGACGCTCTCGCGCAAGGCGATCGCAAATTTCAAGCTCCGGCGCGGCCTGCCGATCGGCTGCAAGGTGACGCTTCGTGGGACCCGGATGTACGAATTCCTCGACCGGTTGGTGACGATCGCGTTGCCGCGCGTGCGCGATTTCCGGGGTCTATCGGGCAAGAGCTTCGATGGGCGCGGCAATTACGCGCTGGGCCTCAAGGAGCAGATCGTGTTCCCGGAGATCAACTACGACAAGATCGACGCGGTGCGTGGCATGGACATCATTATCGTGACGACGGCGCGGACTAACGAGGAGGCGAAGGCGCTCCTCGTGGGCTTCAACCTGCCGTTCGTCATCTGAGCCCGGTGGAAGGCGGAAATATACACATGGCCAAAAAGAGCGCAGTCGAGAAGAACAAACGACGCGAACTTCTTTCGAAGAAGTTCGCGGGCAGGCGCGCCAAGCTGAAGGCGATGGCGAACGACGAGAACCTCCCGTCGGAGGATCGTTTCGCTGCAAGGCTCAAGCTCGCCGAGCTGCCGCGCAATTCGTCGCCAACCCGCATCCGCAACCGATGCGCGCTGACCGGCCGCCCGCGCGGCACCTACCGCAAGTTCAAGCTGTCACGAATAGCGTTGCGCGAGCTGGCCTCGGCCGGGCAGATCCCGGGCATGGTCAAGGCGAGCTGGTAAAGGAGGATTCGGGATATGGCGATGACCGATCCCTTGGGCGATATGCTCGCGCGCATCCGGAATGCGCAGGCGACTGGGCAGGGCACGGTGACGTGCCCGGCGTCCCGGCTTCGGCAAAGCGTGCTCGAGGTCCTGAGGCGCGAGGGCTACATTCGCGGCTTTCTGTGGGCGGAGCACAAGAGCAGCATCGCCGAGTTCACCATCGAATTAAAATACGCCGAGGGCCAGCCGGTGATCCGGCAGATCGACCGTATTTCGAAGCCGGGCCGGCGGGTCTACACCAAGATCAGGGACCTGCAGAAGTTCTACGGCGGGCTTGGTATTTCGATCCTGTCGACGCCACAGGGCGTGATGTCCGATTCCGAGGCCCGCGCCGCCAACGTCGGCGGCGAAATCCTCTGCCGGGTATTCTAGGAGGGCATGGCGTGTCGCGCGTAGGGATTCATCCGATCGCCGTGCCGAGCGGGGTCGATGTCGAGGTAGCGGGTCAGCTCGTCACCGTGAGCGGCAAGCAGGGCAAACAGAGCCATAGCCTGCCGCAGGAAATCACCGCCAAGCTCGAGGGCGGCAAGGTCGTGTTGAGCCCGCGCGACAAGTCGAAGGGGGTGCGCCGCCTGTGGGGCACCAGCCGGGCGCTGATCAACAATATGGTGTCCGGCGTCTCCAAGGGCTTCGTGGTCGATCTCGAGATCAACGGCGTCGGTTACCGGGCGCAGCTCGAGGGCAAGAACCTGAATCTCCAGCTCGGCTTCAGCCACGACATCAAGTACCCGATCCCGCAGGGCATCACGATCAAGGTCGGCGAGAAGCAGACCACGCTGTCGATCAGCGGGGCCGACCGCCAGAAAGTCGGCCAGGTAGCGGCCGAGATTCGCGGCCTGCGCAAGCCGGAGCCTTACAAGGGCAAGGGCATCAAATACGTATCGGAGACGATCCGCCGCAAGGAAGGCAAGAAGAAGTAGGACAGCCATGCACCAGTCCAAAGAACTCTTCGATCGTCGCAAGAATCGTGTGCGTCTGCGCATAGAGCAGAGCGCCGGCGGTCGCCCGCGGCTTTCTGTCTTCCGCTCCTCGAAGCACATTTATGCCCAGGTGATCGACGATGCGAAGGGCCGTACGGTGGCGGCTGCCTCCACGCTCGACAAGGATCTGCGCGTGAAGATCAAAAGCGGCGCCGACATCGCCGCCGCCAAGGAGGTTGGCCGCCTGATCGCCTCGCGCGCGATCTCCGCCGGGGTCAAGAACGTGGTGTTCGACCGCGGCGGCTATCTGTTCCACGGCCGTGTCAAGGCGCTCGCCGATGCCGCCCGCGAGGGCGGGCTATCGTTCTAGCCGCGCCGACCCGGCGTTCGCGACAACCCGACTGAAGGAAGCAAGGTATGGCACGCACCCAATCCTCCGAACGGTCCGGCTCTCGCCGCGGCGACGGCGATCGCGGCTCGCGCGACGAGTCGGAGCTGATCGAGAAGCTCGTCAGCATCAACCGTGTCGCCAAGGTCGTGAAGGGCGGTCGGCGCTTCGGCTTCGCGGCGGTGGTCGTCGTGGGCGACGGCAAGGGCCGCGCCGGGTATGGCACCGGCAAGGCGCGCGAGGTGCCGGAGGCGATCCGCAAGGCGACCGAACAGGCCAAGCGCAGCATGGTGCGGGTTCCCTTGCGCGAAGGCCGCACGCTTCACCATGACGCGATCGGGCACTATGGCGCGGGTCATGTCGTGGTGCGGGCGGCGAAGCCCGGCACAGGAATCATCGCCGGCGGACCCATGCGGGCGATTTTCGAGAGTCTGGGGCTGCAGGACGTCGTCGCGAAATCGATCGGCTCGAGCAATCCGCACAACATGATCAAGGCGACGTTCGCCGCGCTCAATTGGATGTCAAGCCCGCGCACGATCGCGGCCAAGCGCAACAAGAAAGTCGGTGACATCATCGGCCGCCGCGAGGGCGAAGCCGCCCCGGCAAGGGAGTGATCGATGGCGAACGCCAAGAACAGCGCTGGGGGCAAGATGGTCCGCGTCACCCAGATCGGCAGCCCGATCGGTCGCACGGATGACCAGCGCGCGACGCTCGTCGGCCTCGGGCTCAATCGCCGGCATCGCGCACGCGAGCTTGGCGATACGCCGGCGGTGCGCGGGATGATCAACAAGGTGCGCCACCTGGTGCACGTCGAGGATGTCGGCTGAGCGGGCGTGGCCCCTCGAGGCGGCAAGAGGATTTGGGACCAATGAAGCTCAACCAGATTCGCGACAATCGCGGCGCCCGGCAGGCGCCCAAGCGTCTCGGCCGCGGCATCGGCTCGGGGCTCGGCAAGACATCGGGGCGCGGCGGCAAGGGCCAGACCGCGCGTTCGGGCGTGGCGCTCGCCGGCTTCGAAGGCGGCCAGACGCCGATCTATCGCCGTCTGCCGAAGCGCGGGTTCAACAACATTTTCCGCCGCGAGTACCAGGAGCTGAATCTGGGCGCCTTGCAAAAGGCGATCGACGGCAAGAAACTGCTGGCCGGCGAGACCATCACGCTCAAGGCTCTGGTCAAAGCAGGCGTCATTCGCCGCGCCAAGGACGGGCTTCGGCTGCTTGGCGAGGGCGCGCTCACGGCCAAGATCACGATCGAGGTGACGGGCGCTTCGAAGTCGGCTGTCGCTGCCGTCGAGAAAGCGGGCGGCAAGGTGGTCGTGCTCAATCCGGCGCGCGAGCGGGTGGAAAACGACGTCGCCGCCAAGCGCGCGCGCCAGGAAAAGCGGAAGGCGAAAGCCGCGCCGCAGGCGGGGGGCAAGAAGGCCGCGGCCGAGAAGGCGGCGGCCGAGAAGGTCGCGGCCGAGAAGGCCGCGGACCAACCGGCCGGATGAACTGGTCGGGGTTGGAGCCAACCCCAAACTCGAGGGACAAGGCCCATGGCCTCAGCCGCCGAACAACTCGCATCAAGTCTCAATCTGGGCGCCTTCGCCAAGGCGACCGAGCTCAAGAAGCGCATCTGGTTTACGCTCGGCGCGCTGGTCATCTACCGGCTGGGCACCTACATCCCGATTCCGGGGATCGACCCGGCCGTCCTCGCCGAGATTTTCAACCAGCAGCGCGGCGGTATTCTCGGCATGTTCGATATGTTCTCGGGCGGTGCGCTCGGCCGGATGACCATCTTGGCCCTCAACATCATGCCGTACATCTCGGCGGCGATCATCATGCAGCTGATGACCGCCGTCTCGCCGCAGCTCGAAGCGCTCAAGAAGGAAGGCGAGAGCGGACGCAAGAAGATCAACCAGTATACCCGCTACTTCACCGTCGTGCTGGCCACGTTCCAATCCTTCGGCATCGCCATCGGCCTCGAGGGCATGCGCGGCAGTCTGGGCGGCGCCGTGATCGATCCGGGAATCTTCTTCCGCATCTCGACCGTCGTCACGCTCACCGGTGGCACCGTGTTCCTGATGTGGCTCGGCGAACAGATCACCGCGCGCGGCGTCGGCAACGGCATTTCCCTCATCATCTTCTCCGGCATCGTCGCCAATTTGCCCCAAGCGTTGGCCGCCACGCTCGAACTCGGCCGCACCGGCGCGCTGTCGACGCTCTTCATCATCCTTCTGCTGCTGATGGCGGCGGGAACCGTCACCGCGATGGTGTTCATCGAGCGCGCGCAGCGCCGGATCATCGTCCAGTATCCCAAACGCCAGGTCGGCAACAAGATGTTCGGGGGCGAATCCTCGCACTTGCCCCTGAAGCTCAACACGTCGGGCGTCATTCCGCCGATCTTCGCCAGCTCGCTGCTCCTGCTTCCGCTCACCGTCGTCAATTTCATGGCAGGCCAGGGGCCGGCGTGGCTGCAGGAGATCATTGCCCGGGTCGGCCAGGGCCAGCCGCTATACATCGCGCTCTACGTCTCGATGATCGTCTTCTTTGCTTTCTTTTACACGGCGGTCATCTTCAATCCGACGGAAACGGCGGACAATTTGAAGAAATTCGGCGGGTTCGTCCCCGGCATCCGGCCGGGCAAAAACACCGCCGATTATCTGGACCATGTACTGACGCGGCTCACCGTCGTCGGCGCGATCTATCTTTCGGTGGTTTGCGTATTGCCCGAAATCCTGATCTCGCAATACGCGGTACCGTTCTATTTCGGCGGCACCAGCCTGTTGATCGTCGTCAGCGTGACGATGGACACCGTGGCGCAGGTCCACTCCCATCTCCTGGCCCACCAGTACGAGGGCCTGATCAAGAAGGCCAAGCTGCGCGGCCGACGCGGCTGAGATGGGGGCGGTATGAACGTCGTTCTACTGGGCCCACCCGGGGCGGGTAAGGGCACCCAGGCGCGTCGACTCCAGGATAAGTTCGGCCTGGTGCAACTGTCGAGCGGAGACATGCTGCGCGCCGCGGTCGCTTCGGGGAGCGCGCTGGGTCAGCGCGCGAAGAAGATCATGGAATCGGGCGAGCTCGTTCCGGACGAAATCATGATCGACATGATCGCCGAACGAATCGCCGAGCCCGACTGCAGCCGCGGATTCATCCTCGACGGATTTCCCCGCACGACGCGCCAGGCGGAGGCGCTCGATCGCATGCTGGCGCGAAAGGGCCTCAAGCTCGACTACGTAATCGAGATGAAGGTCGACGATGCGATGCTGGTCGATCGCATCTCCGGTCGATATACCTGCAAGACCTGCGGCGAGGGGTATCACGACCGCCACAAACGGCCAAAAAAGAATGGCATGTGCGACGTTTGCGGCGGCGTCGAATTCATCCGACGCGCCGATGACAACGCCCAAACGGTGCAGGCGCGCCTCGCCGCTTACCACGCGCAGACCGCGCCGATTCTGCCCTATTACCGCGAACGGGGCATGCTCAAATCGGTCGACGGCATGGCCGACCTGGAAACCGTGGCGCGGGCAATCGAAGCGGTTTTGGGCAAGTCATGAAGAGCAATAATTTCAATATATTAGCTAACAGCTCTGAGCGGCGTCGCGGCATGGAGCGGCCGGTTGACTTGGGATTCATTCTCCCTATAATCCGGCGCGAACTCGGTGGTGCCGGCGCCACAACGGGGCGAGCCGGTTTTTTCGCATGCGTGGATGTTCCCCGCGCGACAATTCAGCCAACTGAGACCCAGGCTTAAGGAGAACAAGCGTGGCGCGTATCGCTGGCGTCAACATTCCGACCAACAAGCGCGTGGTAATCGCGTTGCAATACATCTACGGCATCGGCCAGACGAAGGCGCGCGAGATCTGCACCAAGGTGGCGATCCCGGACCAAAAGCGCGTGAGCCAGCTCAGCGACGACGAGGTCTTGCGCATCCGCGAGGTGATCGATCACGACTACCAGGTCGAAGGCGATCTCCGGCGCGAAGTCGCGATGAACATCAAGCGTCTGATGGATCTCGGTTGCTATCGTGGGCTCCGGCACCGCAAGGGGCTCCCGGTGCGCGGCCAGCGTACCCACACCAACGCGCGCACCCGTAAAGGGAAGGCGCGCCCGATCGCCGGTAAAAAGCAGGCGACCAAGAAGTAACTCCCTCGGCCTTAACGCGAGAAAGCAAAAAGTATGGCCAAACCGCAAGCCGCTGCCGGCGCCACGACGACCGCCCGTCCGCGCCGCCGCGAACGCAAGAACATCACCTCGGGCGTCGCCCATGTGAACGCGACATTCAACAACACGATGGTCACCATCACCGACGCGCAAGGCAACACGATCGCCTGGTCGTCGGCGGGAACCCAGGGCTTCAAGGGTTCGCGCAAGTCGACCCCGTACGCGGCCCAGATGGCCGCCGAGGACGCCGGCCGCAAGGCGATGGAGCACGGCGTGCGCACGATTGAGGTCGAGGTCAAGGGTCCGGGTGCCGGCCGCGAATCGGCGCTTCGCGCGCTGCAAACCGTGGGCTTTCAGGTCACCTCGATTCGCGACGTGACGCCAATTCCGCATAACGGGTGCCGGCCGCCCAAACGCCGGCGCGTATAGCGAGTTCATAAATCCCCGCGTCTCGCGCCACGGCGGCGGGAGACGCGATACGCCAAAGCTGCCGGGGACCCGCGAGCCGATCGGGACCTGAGCGGCGATAGTCATGAGGGTAAAGCCCGTGCTGCAGAAAAACTGGAAAGAGCTCATTCATCCCAACAAGCTCGAAATCGCACCGGGCGACGACCCGAAGCGCGAGGCGACCGTGATCGCCGAGCCGCTTGAGCGAGGCTTTGGCCTCACGCTGGGGAATGCGCTCCGGCGGGTGCTGCTGTCCTCGCTGCAGGGTGCCGCGATCACCTCGGTCAAGATCGAAGGCGTGCTGCACGAGTTCTCGTCGATTCCCGGCGTGCGCGAGGACGTGACCGACATCGTCCTCAACGTCAAGGGCGTCGCGCTCCGGATGCACGGCGATGGCCCGAAGCGCATCAATCTGAAGGCGACCGGCCCCGGCGAGGTGACCGCCGGCCAGATCGAGACCGGCCACGACATCGAAATCATGAATCCCGAGCACGTCATCTGCACGCTCGACGACGGCGCCAAGCTGTCGATGGAAATGACCGTCCAAAGCGGCAAGGGCTATGTGCCCGGCACCTCCAACCGTCCAGCCGACGCGCCGATCGGCTTCATCCCGGTCGACGCGCTCTACAGCCCGGTTCGCAAGGTTGCTTACCGGCTTGAAAATTCGCGCGTGGGCCAGGTGACCGACTACGACAAGCTGTCGATGCGGGTCGAGACCAACGGCGCGGTCACGCCCGAGGACGCCGTGGCGCTCGCCGCGCGCATCCTCCAGGACCAGCTTCAGTTGTTCATCAATTTCGAGGAGCCGCAGACCGAGAAGGCCGAAGAGCAGCCGAGCGAACTGCCGTTCAACCGTAATCTGCTGCTCAAGGTCGACGAACTCGAGCTTTCGGTCCGCTCGGCGAACTGCCTCAAGAACGACAACATCATCTACATCGGCGACCTGGTGCAGAAGACCGAGGCGGAGATGTTGCGCACCCCCAATTTCGGCCGCAAATCCTTGAACGAGATCAAGGAGGTGCTGGCGCAGATGGGGCTCCATCTCGGAATGCAGATTCCCAACTGGCCGCCTGAGAACATCGAGGAGCTGGCCAAGAAGCTCGAGGAGCCGTACTGAACGGCCAGGGCAGGAACCCTTAGGAGCTGAAGCAATATGCGTCACGGCGTCAGCGGACGAAAACTCGGCCGCACCAGCACTCATCGCAAGGCGACACTCGCCAACATGGCCGCGGCACTGATCCGCCACGAGCAGATCACCACGACGCTGCCCAAAGCGAAGGAGCTGCGCCCGGTGGTCGACAAGCTGATTACGCTCGGCAAGCGCGGCGGGCTGCATGCGCGGCGCCAGGCGCTTTCGGTCTTGCGCAACGACGAGCTGGCCACGAAACTTTTTGGGCCGCTTGCCGAGCGCTATAAGGCGCGCCACGGCGGCTACACCCGCGTGCTGCACGCCGGCATGCGCTACGGCGATGCCGCCGACCTCGCGGTAATCGAACTCGTCGACCGCGACCCGAGCGCCAAGGGCCTTGGCGACAAGCCGACGCCCAAGACCGAGGGCGCGGGCGAAAAGGCGGCTGCCGCCTGAACCGGCGACGTGCCCCCAACCGATTCCGGGGAGGCAGCCCGACGCGGGGCTGCCTCTTTTCGTTTTGGCGCCGGAAACTCTAGAATGCGCGAGGGGACCCTCGCGCGCCTCGGGCGCGCCACAAGGCGGGCGATGACTGGCTATTCTGCAATCCATTCATGGAGGTTGGCGGCGCTCGTGGCTGGGGCACTGATCGCGCTCGGCTCCCCGTCCGTCGTCGACCGCGCGAACGCGCAAGCACCCGGCGCGCCAGCGAGCCGCGCGCCAGCGAGCCGCGCCGAGGCCCAGCTTTCCTTTGCACCGCTGGTCAAGCAAACCGCGCCGGCGGTGGTCAACATTTACAGCAAGCGGCGGGTCCGCACGCTGCCTTCGCCGCTGTTCAACGATCCATTTTTTCGGCGCTTCTTCGGCGACCAGTTACCAGGCGGCGGCGAGCGAATCCAGAATGCGCTGGGATCCGGCGTCATCGTCGATCCAAGCGGCATCATCGTCACCAACAACCACGTGGTCCACGGCGCCGATGAAATCACCGTCGTGCTCGCCGATCGCCGCGAGTTCGAGGCAAACGTGTTGCGCACCGACGAGCGCACCGATCTCGCCGTGCTACGGATCGACGTCGGCGTTGAGTCGCTGGCGCATCTGCGGCTTCGCGATTCCGACACGATCGAGGTCGGCGACTTCGTGCTGGCGATCGGCAACCCGTTCGGCGTGGGTCAGACCGTAACCAGTGGAATCGTCTCCGCGGTCGCCCGCACCACGGTCGGCATCGCCGACTTCAATTTCTTCATCCAAACCGACGCGGCGATCAATCCCGGCAATTCCGGGGGCGCGCTGGTGGCGATGGATGGCGGCCTCATCGGCGTCAACACCGCGATCTATTCGCGCGATGGCGGCTCGAACGGAATCGGCTTCGCCATTCCCTCGAATATGGTCCGCACCGTTCTCGCCGGCGTGGCTGCGGGCGGGCGGGTCGTGCGGCCATGGCTTGGCGCGAGCGGGCAGAGCGTAACCGCCGATATTGCCGCCTCGCTGGGCCTGCCGCGGCCGCGAGGCGTCGTCATCCGGGAGGTCTATCCCGGCAGCCCGGCCGCCAAGGCCGGCATCGAACGCGGCGACGTGGTCGTCGAGGTCGACGGCTTCGAGGTCGGTGACGAACAGGCGCTGCGCTTTCGCATCGCCACGCGGCAGATCGGCGCCACATCGCGGTTGACCGTTTGGCGCGACGGCCGCGAGCGCGGGGCCGAGATTGCGGTCGTCGCGCCGCCCGAGACGCCGCTGCGCGATCTCACGCCGCTTCGCGGCAACCATCCGCTCGCCGGCGCCACGCTTGCCAATCTGTCGCCGGCGTTTGCCGACGAGATCGGCTACGACGGCAGCCCGCGCGGGGTCATTGTCACCGAGGTCCGGCGGGGGACTCCGGCGCAGGCGATCCGGCTTGCGCCGGGCGACGTGCTGCTTCGCATCAACGAGCGCGAGGTGAAGACAATCGAGGACATTCGCCGCGCGATCGCCGGTGAGCGCCTGCCGTGGCGCATGACGCTGAAACGCGGCGAGCGCGTCGTCAACTTCACGGTGAGCGGATGAGCCGCAAGGCGCTCCGCACCCCCGTGGGCACGGGCCTGTTCACCGGCCAGGCGCCCCGGCCGCTCGCCGATCGGCTGCGCCCCGAACGGCTCGAGGATGTCGTCGGTCAGGACCATCTCCTCAAGGGCGATGGCCCGCTTGCGCGCATGGTGCGCGAGCGCCGGCTCGCCTCGATCATCCTCTGGGGGCCGCCGGGCTGCGGCAAGACGACGATCGCGCGGCTGCTCGCCACGTCCGTCGACCTCGAATTCGAGCTGATGTCGGCGGTGTTTTCCGGCGTGGCCGATTTGCGCGAGGTCTTCGCGCGCGCCCGCGAGCGCCGGGCGATGGGCGGCGGCACGCTGTTGTTCATCGACGAGATCCATCGCTTCAACCGGGCGCAACAGGATGGGTTTCTCCCCATTGTCGAGGACGGAACGGTAACGCTGGTCGGCGCCACGACCGAAAATCCCTCGTTCGAGCTCAACGCTCCGCTGCTATCGCGCTGCCAGGTTCTGGTCCTGAAACGATTGGATGCGGCGGCGCTCGAGACCTTGCTTTCACGCGCGGAATCGACGATGGGTCGTGGGTTGCCGCTCACCGCGTCGGCGCGCGAGGCGTTGATCGCGATGGCGGACGGCGACGGTCGCTACGTGCTCAATCTCGCCGAGGAGCTGTTCAACCTCAAGGCCGACACCTCGCTCGACAATGCGGCGCTGGCCGTTCTCGTCCAGAAACGGGCGCCGCTCTACGACAAGGCGCAAGAAGGGCACTACAACCTGATCAGCGCGCTGCACAAGTCGCTTCGGGGATCCGACGCCGATGCCGCGCTCTACTGGCTCGCGCGGATGCTCGCCGGCGGCGAAGATCCGCTCTACATCGCGCGCCGGCTGGTGCGCTTCGCGGTCGAGGATATCGGCCTCGCCGATCCTGATGCGCTCTTGCAGGCGCTGGCCGCCAAGGAGGCCTATGATTTTCTCGGCACGCCCGAGGGAGAGCTGGCGCTTGCCCAAGCGGTGATCTATCTCGGCACCGCGCCAAAGTCGAACGCCGCCTACACCGCGTTCGGGGCTGCGCGACGCGCTGCCGGCGAGACCGGATCGCTCATGCCGCCGATGCACATATTGAACGCGTCCACGCGCCTCATGAAGGATTTGGGCTATGGCGCGGACTACGAGTACGACCACGACACCCCGGAGGCGTTCTCGGGCCAAAACTACTTTCCCGACGGCATGGCGCGGCGGCAATTCTATCGCCCGGCCGAGCGCGGGTTCGAGCGCGAGATCGCCAAGCGGCTCGAGTATTGGGAAAAGCTGCGTGCTCGCCGTGGGGGCGACAAGGATCCGGGCGGCGGGCAGAAATCGGCTTAGGCTCCTCGCCTCCACCTAAATAAACGAATCGGCGGGCCTTCAATTCCCACCGAGATTCCAATATGGGCGGCATCTCAGGCGGGAGTACAGGTTTACGCCCGACGTTGAGTGCAGTGAGGATTGGCAAACAAGGGCGGGGATGGCGAGGGACAATTTGTGGCTTGCGTCGGCGTGCGCGAGCGGGTTTGACGAGCAAGGCGGGTCTCTGGCACCAATGCGCATCTATTTCGGCTCGAACCGGGGAACATGGCGTATTTGTGGATCGCGGTCGGCAGCGCACTGGGTGGCGTCGCGCGTTACT
Organism: uncultured Acetobacteraceae bacterium; assembly: GCA_964563665.1. GTDB lineage: Bacteria > Pseudomonadota > Alphaproteobacteria > CACIAM-22H2 > CACIAM-22H2 > CAZLYV01. The sequence continues at coordinate 5,851 of CAZLYV010000011.1, read as the reverse complement.
GGTGCTCAGGTGTCGTCGCCGAGCGGATCGGCGAGACGTTTCCATGGGGCACCATCGTCGTCAACGTCCTCGGCTCGTTCGTCATCGGATTCTTCGGCACGCTGACCGCGCCCGACGGACGCTTTCTGGTCGGCGCCACGACCCGTCAATTCGTCATGGTCGGGCTGTGCGGCGGCTACACCACGTTCTCCTCCTTCAGCCTGCAGACGCTCACGCTCGCCCAGGACGGCGAGTGGCTGCGCGCCGGTGCGAACGTGATGCTGTCGGTCGTGCTGTGCCTGATCGCGGTGTGGATCGGCCATGTGCTTGCGGCGAGCATCAATCAGATGAAGGGAGCATGACCATGGATGTCCCGCGCAACGCCGTGCTTCTGCGCCTGTTCATCGGCGAACGCGATCGTCACGGGCACCAGCCGCTCTATGAAGCGATCGTACTCAAGGCGCGCGAGCTGCATCTGGCTGGCGCCACCGTGCTGCGCGGCCCGATGGGCTTCGGCCACTCGAGCCGTCTGCACACGGCCAAGATTTTGCGCCTGTCGGAGGATCTTCCCTTCGTTGTCGAGATCGTCGACAGCGAGGAAAAGATCAACGCCTTTCTTCCGGTGCTCGACACCATGATGACAAGCGGCCTCGTTACGCTGGAAAAGGTCCAAGTCATCCAGTACGGGCGACGGAAGAATGAGTGAAACGGCGCGCGCGACCGGCGCGGTTCGCACGCTCTGCGTCGGCGCCGAGGAGGCGGACCAGCGCCTCGATCGCTGGTTCAAGCGCCGTTTCCCGGCCTTGAGCCACGGTCGGCTCGAGAAATTGTTGCGCACGGGACAGGTCCGCGTCGACGGTAAGCGCGCGAAGGCAAGCCTTCGCCTGGCGGCCGGGCAGGCGGTCCGCGTCCCGCCGGGCGTCGATGCGGCAGTTCCCGGCGAAGCCGTGGGCCTCAAAGCGAAGCGACGGAAGGTGAGCGAGGCCGACTCCCGGTTCGTTCGTTCGCTGGTCCTCCATCGCGACGACGACGTGATCGTCCTCAATAAGCCGCCTGGGCTCGCCGTCCAGGGCGGCAGCTTCACGCCGCGCCATTTGGACGCAATGCTGGATGCGCTCACGTTTGACGCGGCGGAGCGACCGCGCCTCGTCCACCGGTTGGACCGCGATACCTCGGGCGTGCTGCTGCTGGCGCGAAATGTCCGCGCGGCGGCACGCCTTGCCGAGGCATTTCGGGCCAAGACGGCGCGCAAGCTCTATTGGGCGCTGGTCGCCGGCGTGCCCCGGCCGAGCCGCGGCAAGATCGACATGGCGCTCGCCAAGCATGCCGGACCCCATGGCGAACGGGTCGGCGAGGATAAAGAGGCCGGCAAACGGGCGATCACCCTCTACGCGATCGTCGAGGCAGCCGGGGACCGGGCGGCATGGCTCGTAATGCGGCCGCTCACCGGGCGCACCCACCAGCTTCGCGCCCATTGCGCCGATGCGCTCGGGACACCGATCGTCGGCGACGCCAAATATGGCGGGGAGGCGGCCGCGCTTGGCGGCGGAGACGTACCGCAGGGGCTTCATCTTCACGCGCGAAGCATCGAGATCGCGCATCCGTCAGGCAGTACTCTTGTCGTAATGGCCCCGCTGCCGCCCCACATGCAGGCAACCTGGGCGTTGTTCGAATTCGATGCGAATGCCGATCCCGATCCGTTTCCAAGGGAATAGATCGTTGCGACGATGCGTTAATGCGTGGCTGGGATTGAATTTATCGCTGGAACGTTCACAATTCATCAGATGAACTCAATCCGACGATCGCGGCTCGCCGTCTTCGACTGCGATGGCACGCTGGTCGACAGCCAGCACGCGATCCTTGCCTGCATGACCGCCGCTTTCGCCGCTGATGGGCTGGCGGCGCCCGACGCGGAGGCGGTCCGCCGGGTGATCGGCCTGCCGCTTGACGAATGCATGGCGCGGCTTGCGCCCGACCAACCGGCGGCACGCCAGGCGCGGTTGACGGATGCCTACAAGCAAGCGTTCTTCACGCTACGCCAGCGCCCCGATCACCATGAGCCGCTGTTCGATGGCGCCGTCGGGGCGCTCGATACGCTCGAGGAAAAAGGCTACCTGCTGGGTATCGCGACGGGGAAGGCCCGGCGCGGGCTTCTTGCCGTCCTCGAGAGCCACGGGTTGGCGCGGCGCTTCGTCACGCTGCAGACAGCGGACAGCGGGCCAGGCAAGCCCAATCCAACGATGCTGCGGCGCGCGATGGCCGAAACCGGCGCCGAACCCATCGACACGGTGATGGTCGGCGACACGACGTTCGATATGTTGATGGCGCGCAATGCCGGGGTCCATGCGATCGGCGTCGGTTGGGGCTACCATCCCGCGGCCGAGTTGAACGCGGCGGGCGCCGATGCGCTGGTTGACCATTTCGATGAACTGCCCGAGTTGATTTCCCGCCTCAAACGGAGGGTCGAATGCGCCTGAAAATCGTACTCGCGGCCGTTGGCGTTATCGTCGTCGGCCTTGTCGTGACCGTGATTGCGATCATCTCGTCCACCGATTTCAACCAATATCGCGGATTGATCGCCGAGAAGGTCAAGGAGGCGACCGGGCGCGAGCTGGCGATCAAGGGCGATCTCAAATTGTCGATCGGCCTTTCGCCTGCTGTCGCGGTCGATGACGTATCGTTCGCCAACGCTTCGTGGGGGTCGCGCCCGCAGATGGCGCAGATCAAGCGATTCGAGGCGCAGGTGGAGCTGCTGCCGCTCATCAGCGGCAATGTTCACGTCAAGCGCCTCGTGCTCATCGATTCAGACATCATCCTGGAGACCGACGCGCAAGGGCGCGCCAACTGGCAATTCGACGCCGGCGCAAAGCCCGCTGCGGCCGGGCAACCGGCGCTAAAGCCGACCGCGGCCGCCGGCCCGGGGCCGCTTCCACAGGTGAACGCGGTTGAAATTCGTAACGCCAGGCTCGTCTACCGGGACGGCAAGACCAAGGAAACGATGCAGCTCGCGCTCGCCCGCGCGACCCTCACCGCTTCTGGCGAAAACGATCCGCTCAAGCTCGATATCGAGGGTACGTTCAACGCGCTCAAATTCAAGGTCGCGGGCGAGGTCGGGTCGATTGCCGCCCTGCAGCGGCCGGGGACGCCGTTTCCGGTCAAAATTTCGGGCGAGATCGCCGATGCCGCGACATTCAAGATCGACGGCACGGTGCGCGAGCCGCTCGCCGGCAAAGGATACGACGTGGCACTCATGGCCGAGGGCAAGGAACTCGCCAGGCTCGCCGAAGTCGCTGGTCGGAAAATGGCGGCGGTGGGGCCGTTCAAGCTCGATATTAAGGTGAGCGATCAGGCGCCGGGCGGCAATCCGTCGGTTTCGCGCCTCAAGGCCGAAATCGGTCAACCCAAGCTGGTCCTAGTCAAGGCGGAAGGCGCGGTCCGCGACCTCATCGGGCGCAAGGGCATCGCGTTGACGGCGAGCGTCGAAGGCGAGGAGATTGGCGCGCTCTCCGGCTTCAGCATGCCGCAAGTCATCACGCTTCCCGCCATTCCGGCGCTCGGGCCATTCAAGGCAACTCTGCTTATAGCAGGCGGCCCAGGCGACCGGCCGGCCATCCAAAACCTCAAGGCCGAGCTCGGCAAGGCCGATCTGATTCTGGTGAAGGTCGATGGCGCGATCCAGGATCCGATGGAGCAGAAGGGCGTCAACTTGAATGTCTCCGCCGAGACGAAGGATCTCGCTTCGGTCGCCGCCAAACTTGGCGCAGCCTCGCCGGTGAGCGGCCCGCTGCAGTTTCAGGCGCGAGTGACCGATGCCGGGACGAAGGCCTACGCGGTGCACAATCTGGCGCTGACCGCGGCGGGCAGCGATGCCGCGGGCGAAGCGACGCTCAATCTCGCCGGCGCGCGGCCGGTGATCGTCGCCAATCTGTCTTCGAATCTGGTCGACCTCGCCAAGCTTTCGGATGGCCAATCGGCGGCGCCCGGTAAGCCGGCGGCGGGACAGCCGAAGAGCACCCGCCTCTTCAGCGATGATCCATTGCCCTATGACGCGCTCAAGTCGGCCGATGCGGAGATTCACTACAAGGCCGCCAAGGTCGTAACGACGGCGACGACGCTCGCGAACCTGAACCTCGTTGTAACGCTGAAAGACGGGGAACTCGCCATCCGGCCGCTTACGGCCGAGGTGAGCGAGGGCAAGCTCTCGGTCGAGGCGACGCTCAGCTTCGCGCGGCAGACCCTGGCCGCAAAGGTGGACGCCAAGTCGGTCGATCTCGGCAAGCTGCTCAAGGAATCTAAGACCACGGACTATCTCGATCGCGGCAAGACCGATTACACGCTCGATGTCCATGGTGTTGGCCGCTCGATGCACGCGATCATGGCCTCGCTCAACGGCACGTCGACGCTGGTGGTCGGCGAGGGGACGGTCGACAGCCGATATCTCGATATGCTGGGCGCGGACGTGACCAAGGTGCTTTCGCCGATCTATGGCGGCGCATCGGGCGGCAAATCAAACCTGAACTGCATCGTCAATCGCATGGACATCGCCAACGGGGTGGCGTCGTCCCGCGTCATGCTCTCGGATTCGAGCGCCATGACGGTCATCGGCGAGGGCACGGTCAATCTCGGGACCGAAGCGTTGGCGCTGTTGCTGACACCCAAAGCCAAGGGCGTGTCGGTCGCGCAGCTCGCACCGCCGATCCACGTCAAAGGCACGCTGGCAAATCCAAGCTTCGCTCCCGATGCGCTGGGAACGATCAAGAGCGTCGCCGGGGTTGCGGGCGCTGTCGCCGGCGCGGCCATTTTGGGGCCGGTCGGAGTCCTCGGCGCCGTGACTGGCGGAAGCCAGACGCAGAGCTCGGCCCCGTCGTGCCAGCAGGCACTGGCGCAGATTGGCCTACGCCCCTCGGTGCCGATCGGGTCGGCCGGCCAACCGGCCACTCAACAACAACCGGCGCAACAACAACCGGCGCAGCAACAGCAGCAGCCGGCGCAGCAACAGCAGCAGCAGCGCCAACCAAGCGGCTCGGGCAGCCCCTTGGACAGCGTGCAGAAGGGCATCCGCGGACTCTTCGGCAGATGAGCCATTACAGGCGTTAACGGACGCGGCGCAGGGAGCAAGGGCAAGGGGTGCGACGAACCTACAAGCAGGTGAACGTTATCGCGACGGCCGATGGTTTTGGCATCGCGCTCGACGGCAAGCCACTCAGCACGCCCGCCGGAACGCCGATCATCGTTCCCACCGAGTGCCTCGCCCAAGCGGTCGCGGCCGAGTGGGCGGGACAGCCGGACGTTCTCGATCTCAATCGCGCGCCGCTCAGCCAAATTGCCGGCATTGCGCTCGACCGGATCGCGGCACGCCGCTCGGACATCCGCGACGAGCTCTTGGCCTACGCGCAAACCGAGCTCGTCTGCCATCGCGCCGAGGGGCCGCCGGCGCTCCTATCGCGCCAGCAAGCGACATGGCAGCCTTTGCTCGATTGGCTGGCCCGGGAATTCGCCGCACCCTTGACCGTAAACCAGGGCGTGATGGCCAACCCGCAACCACCCGCGAGCCTCGCCGCGCTCGCCCGGGCGATGGCGCTGTTCGACGATTTCGCGCTGGCCGCGTTATCGCTGGCCGTCGCCGCCACGGGGTCGCTGGTGATCGGACTGGCGCTTGCGACCGGCGAGATCGACATCACAGGCGCATTCGATGCCGCCGAGCTCGATGCCACGTATCAGATCGAGCGCTGGGGCGAAGATGGCGAAGCAACGAAGCGGCGCGCCCAGATCAGGAACGACCTCGCGGCGGCGGCGCGCTTCATGGCCCTTCTCGCCACGCCATCGGCCGCGCTGAATTAAGCCCACGCCCTAGCGCAGGCCAGGCCCTAGT
>CAZLYV010000010.1:6348-23605 GCA_964563665.1 uncultured Acetobacteraceae bacterium | reverse complement strand
CGGGCTTGGAACACCGTTGCGATGGTGCCCGTGTTTCTCCGGGACGCCGCAACCCTGCTGAGCGAGGAAGAGTTATTCGAGTTGGTAACGTATCTGTCGTTGAACCCGGAGGCTGGGGTCGTAATCCCGGCCACGGGCGGAGTTCGGAAGTTACGGTGGCGGCTTCAAGGCCGTGGCAAGCGCGGAGGCGCCCGCGTGATCTACTTCTACTACAACGGCACGATGCCGCACTACCTGTTCGCGCTTTACGCCAAGAACGCGAAGGACGACCTGACGGAAAAGGAGAAGGTCGAACTTCGAGTGGTCGTGCAAGGGATCGTCGAGAGCTGGAAACGCAAACGCAAGGCAGGATGACGCACTCGGCAATACCGAGATGTTAGGGATCAATATATTTGGGAAGGGGCACGATATGTCGAGCAAGATCCTCATCGGCGCGCGCCAGGCATTGGCGCACGCGCGCGGTGCGCCCACCAAGACCGTCGAAGTCGCGGTGCGCATCCCGTCCAAGATCGACGTCAAGGCGCTACGCCACCGGTTGGACATGAGCCAGGAGGAGTTTGCGCGGCGCTTTGGTTTCGCCATCGCGACCGTGCGGGGCTGGGAACAGGGACGCCGCAAGCCGGAGGGTCCGGCGCGAATTCTGCTCACCGTAATCGCCAAGGAGCCGAAGGTCGTAATACGGGCTCTGGAAGCGGCGTAATCGTCAGCCCACGATAACAATCAAGTCATTGAATTAAATGGTCGGAGCGGCGGGATTTGAACCCGCGACCCCCAGTCCCCCAGACTGATGCGCTACCGGGCTGCGCTACGCTCCGACCGGATGATGTTTGCTCTCACCGATTGCGGCGTCTGCCGCGAGGGGCGAAAAGACCGCGCCCCCGCGTGCGGCCACTCATGCCTCGATACGGGCGCGCACTATAGCCACGCCGCGCCCGGCGTTTCAACGCCGGCGCGCGCGCAGCAGGTCGCGAAGCGCGGTGAGCTCGGAAATGATCCCTTCGATCGCCGCCCGGCCGGCGCCCGCGCCGACATCAGGCGCGCTCACCGCGGGGCCGCTGGGAAAATCGCTCGCCGCTTGGACAACCGCCGTCGACGCCGCTACGACATCCGCGCTCTCGGCCCGTGGCGAAGCTGGCGCCTCGTCGAGGCGGCTGGTGTCGCGCAGCAGCTTCTGGACGCCCTTGATCGTATAGCCGTGCTTGTAGAGAAGCTCGCGGATCCGGCGCAGGAGATCGACGTCCTCGGGCCGGTAGTACCGCCGGCCGCCGGCGCGTTTCAGCGGCCGGATCTGGGTGAAGCGGGTTTCCCAAAATCGCAGGACGTGCTGCGGCACATCGAGTTCGCTCGCGACTTCGCTGATGGTACGAAACGCGCCCGCCGACTTGATCGGACGGCGCATGCTGGAGATCCCGTCGCTCTCCTGGCGTTCTTGCCAATGGGCCACGACACGATCCGCTCAGGATCGGGAAGCAGGCGACGACGGCGGCGTCGGCGCCGAGGGACCGGCGGCCGGCTTGCCGCTAGCGCCCTTCGCCAGCGCCCGGTTGATCTTGTTCTTGAGCACGTGCGACGCGCGGAACACCAGCACCTTGCGTGGCAGGATCGGGACCTCCTCGCCGGTCTTCGGGTTGCGACCGATCCGGCGGCCCTTCTGGCGCACCGAAAAGCTTCCGAAGGACGAAATCTTGACCGATTCGCCCCGCGCCAGCGCCTCGACGATCTCGTTCAATACCGTTTCCACCAGCGACGCCGAATCGTTACGCGACAGGCCTACCTCCTGGTAAACCGCCTCGCTCAGATCGGCCCTTGTGACCGTGCTGTCAGCCATTTCTGCCCCCCTTTGGCTCTGCTCAGATATAACTTTATCGGAAGCTAATAAACCAGTCAATTACAGGGGGATGAAGGGGGAAATTCAGTTAACGCGGAACTTTAACCAAGAACCGAGCCAGCCGGCCTACCAGCGCACCACGCCCGCACCCCAGGCAAGCCCGCCGCCGATCGCCTCCAGCAAGACCAAATGCCCCGGCTGCAAGCGTCCGTCGCCCGCGGCCTCGGCAAGCGCCAACGGGATCGACGCCGCCGAGGTGTTGGCATGGTGGTCGATCGTGCTGACGACGCGGTTCGCCCCCAGTCCGAGCCGGCGCGCCATGCCGTCGATGATCCGCTTGTTGGCCTGGTGCGGGACGAGCCAGTCGATATCGGCGCCGGTGAGACCGTTGGCGACCAGCGCCTCCTCGACCACGGCGGCAAGCTTGCTCACCGCGTGCCGGAACACCTCCTGGCCGTTCATACGGACAAATCCCGAAGTGCCCGACTTCGACGGCCCGCCGTCGACGTAAAGCGCGTCGTGAAGGCGGCCGTCGGAGTGCAAATGGGTCGACAGCACGCCGCGGTCCTTGCCGTTTCCGGCGCCAGCATGCGCGCGCAGCACCACCGCCCCAGCCCCATCGCCGAACAGCACGCAAGTTCCCCGATCCGTCCAGTCGAGGATCCGCGAAAACGTCTCGGCGCCGATAACGAGCGCGGTCTTTGCCTGGCCGACCTTGATGAAGTTGTCGGCGACGGCGAGCGCGAAAATGAAACCGCTGCATACCGCTTGCACATCGAACGCGGCGCCTGCAACCATGCCGAGCCGGGCTTGCACGCGGGTCGCGGTCGCGGGAAAGGTTTCGTCGGGCGTCGTCGTCGCAAGCACGATCATGTCGACTTCGGCCGGCTTGATCTGCGCCGTCTTCAACGCTTCCTCGGCCGCATGAAGGGCGAGGTCGGAGGTCAACTCGTTATCGGCGGCGATATAGCGCTGCTTGATGCCGGTCCGCTCGGTGATCCATTCATCCGTGGTGTCGACACGCGTGGCGAGCTCGTGGTTGGTGACGAGCTTCGCCGGCAAATAGGCCCCGCAGCCCACCACCTGCGAGCGGATCGTGCCGGGCGGACCCGCGCCCATCAGCCGGTCGCCGCCGGCGCGGCCGCGGTTGCCGCGGCGAGACGCGACAGCTCGTCGCGGATGCGATCATTGAACCGATTGAGCGCCATGTCGGCCGCGACTTCGATCGCGTTGGCGAAGCCGATCGCATCGGTGCCGCCGTGGCTCTTGACGACGATTCCGTTCAGTCCAACGAACATGGCCCCATTGTAGCGGCGCGGGTCGGTACGGGCACGCACCTTGGCGAGCGCGCCGCGCGCAAAAAGATAGCCGATCCGCGCCAGCAACGAGGCGCGAAAGGCGCCGCGGATGAATTCGCTGTAAAGCTTGACCGTGCCCTCCGCGGTTTTGACCGCGACATTCCCGGTGAATCCGTCGGTCACCACGACGTCCACCGTGCCGGCGGTGATGTCGTCCCCTTCGACGAAGCCGTGGAAGCGCAGCGGTTGGTTCGAGTTGCGCAGCAGCGCCGCGGCGGCCCGCACCTCCTCGTGCCCCTTCATATCCTCCGAACCGACGTTGAGCAGTCCGATCGAGGGTTGCTCAAGGCCGAGAATCGTCCGCGCGAACACATCGCCCATGACCGCAAACTGGACGAGATTATTGGCGTCGCAATCGACATTGGCGCCGAGATCGAGCATCACCGTCTCGCCCTTCATCGTCGGGAAGAACGAGGCGATCGCCGGCCGATCGATGCCGGGCAGCGTGCGGAGCACGAATTTGGCAAGCGCCATCAGCGCTCCGGTATTGCCGGCCGATACGACCCCGCCCGCCTTGCCTTCGGCCACCGCGTCGATTGCCAGGCGCATGCTCGAGCGGCGTGCGCCGCGTAGCGCCACCGACGGCTTCATCTCGTCGGGAACGACCTGATCGGTGTGCTCGACCCGGCAATGCGCCCGCAGCTTGGGAAGCCGGCGCAACAAGGGGGTGATGCGCTGCTCGTCGCCGAACAGGATGTAGTCGACATGAGGCAGGCGCTTGCGCGCGAGGCTGGCGCCTCGCACCACCATCTGCGGCGCCTGATCGCCGCCCATGGCGTCGAGCGCGATTGTCACACGGTCGCTCAACGCGTGCTCCCTGGGCCCATCACGGGCCCCCTCCCCGCCTCAGGCGCTCTTCGACGAGGCGACGACCTCGCGGCCGTCGTAGTAGCCGCACGCGCCGCAGAGGTGGTGGGGGCGCTTCAGCTCGCCGCAATTCGGGCATTCGACGTAGGCCGAACCCTTGAGCGCCTGATGCGAGCGCCGCATGTCGCGGCGCGACCGCGTGACTTTCTTCTTTGGTACGGCCATTCCTGCTTCCTTCCATGTGGTCCGACCCGAGAGGGCAAGAGCGCCCAGCCGGGACGGCAAAACGGCGCACTACTTAAACAAATTCCAAGGCCCGCTCAAGCCCCGTAGCCCACGGCCGCACCGGCCGCCCGGGTTTACGATTCGGCCCCCGGCAGGCGCTTCTTGAGCGCCGACAGCGTGGCAAACGGCCCTTCCCTGGCGGTCGCGTCGGCGGTCCTTGCGGTCCATTTCGGATCGAGTTCGACCCCCCGCGCGCGCGGGTATTCCGGCAGCAGAAGCGCCAGCTGCTGCGCGACCGCTTCGCCGATGTCGAGCACCCCCGCCGGGATGGGCTCCGCCGACGATTCATTATCATCGTCGAGTTCGATGATGATTTCCGCGCCCGCTGGTTCGGTGCTCGTATAGAGCTGCGTGAATTCCTCCTCGATCCGCGTCACCACCGGCTCCAGGGTGACGACGCATCGCTGGGTCACGACGGCCAAAAGCCGTCCAGTGAGCCGGATTGCCCCGCCACCAGGAACACGGCTGAGCGCGATATGGGCTGACAGTTCGTCGAGCGCCAGCAAGTCGAAGCGCGCCGCCAGCGCGCGCCGTTCATCGAGCAGCGCCGAAATGGCGTAAACGCTTTCCGCTTCACCCAGTCGGTCGGTTTCCACAATTCTTGAGAATTCTGGCGTAACCGATTGATTGTGCATAATTTTATTCTCGTACTTTGATCCGGCCGGGTGGTCTTTGCCAAGGCTCCTTTTGGTCTATTAGGCCGCTCAGTGCGTATAAGGTCAATCTTCGCGCGCCACCGGGCATGCCGACGCCGGAAATGAAACATTGCCCGCACGTATGTCCGCGAGCGCAGTTCCTGCAAGGATTCGCTCGCTCTCGCGAATATAGGCGCATAGGGCGCTCAGGTGCCCTGCCGATGGCTCTCCGGCCGCAATAACGGTGCCAAAGACGTTACGCCGCAGCGCATCTGCGAGCACGCGATCGCCTTCGGCAAGCCCGCGGTCATAGGCGGCGATTCGGCCATAGAAACCTTGCGCCATCGCCTTGACCCGGCGGCCGACGCCAAGATCGCCCACGCCCATTTCGCGCAAGCTACGATCCATGTCGTCGAACATGGCGTCGAATATCGCCTGGGCGAGCGTCGCGGCCTCCGCACCCTGCCCTTTGAGCCGACGGAGCATGATGAAGGCATGCAGCGTCAGCATTTCGAACCGGCCGTCGAGCGTGTCCGGTATGCCGAGCGTGGCAAAAAATTCGGGACGCCGCGCCTGGGCGACGATCGTTGCGTACAGGCGACGCGCTGCATCGTCGTGCGACGAGCGGCCAAATCCGGGGATGAGCGGCAAGGATTTCGTATCCGACTTGCGATGTTCCTTGGGGGCTGACCGTGGGGGCGGTTGACAGAGCGTGGCGCGGGTGCAATTTATCCCCGAAATGCGCCTTGCCCGCTTAACATGGCTTGCCGCGTGGCGATGATCAATCCTGTCTCCCCTGATGTTTGGGGCCGCGTGCTGCGGATGGAGCGGTGATGACGAAGAACGCGATCGGATGCTGTCTGCCGCGCGCACGGCGCGCCGGATTTGCGCTTGTCGCCGCGGTGATGCTCACCCAATGCCAACCGACAATCGACAGCCGCGGCTACGTTCCCAACCCCGAGGCGCTCGGCCAGATCGAACCTGGCCGGCAGACCCGCAAGGAGGTCCAGCAGATCCTCGGTACGCCGTCGAGCGTGGCCGCGTTCAATGACGATGCGTGGCTCTACATCAGCCGCAAAACGAAAACCGTCGCCTTCTTCGAGCCCCAAGTACTCGAACAAAATGTGGTCGTCGTCGAGTTCGATGGCGCGGGCGTGGTGAAAGATGTGCGCCGCTACACGCTCGCCGACGGCAAGGTGATCGACACGGTGAGCCGCACGACGCCGGCGCCGGGCAAGGAGCTGTCTTTCATCGAACAACTCGTCGGCAACCTCGGCCGGTTCAATACCGGCAGGGCACCCGCTGGCGGCCAGTAGCCGGGCGACCCTGGTCAAACTCCCGACGCGAATAGCCCGGGCGAACTCTCTCCGCCGGGGCTGGTCTATTTGGCTGGACCGGTCTGACGTGTTCAGCTGGCGTGGGCCAAGACCGCCAACATCAGAATCGCGACGATGTTGATGATCTTGATCATCGGGTTGACCGCCGGGCCTGCAGTATCCTTGTACGGGTCGCCGACCGTATCGCCGGTGACGGCGGCCTTGTGGGCATCCGATCCCTTGCCGCCATGGTGTCCGTCCTCGATATACTTCTTCGCGTTGTCCCATGCGCCGCCGCCCGAGGTCATCGAGATCGCGACGAACAAGCCGGTGACGATGGTGCCCATGAGCATCGCGCCCACCGCAGTGAACGCCGCGGCCTGCCCGCCGACGACCCGAATGATCGCATAGAGCACGATCGGCGCCAGCACTGGCAGCAGCGATGGAACGATCATCTCCTTGATCGCCGCCTTGGTGAGCAGATCGACCGCCCGTCCATAATCCGGTTTCGCCGTCCCCTCCATGATCCCTTCGATCTCCTTGAACTGCCGGCGAACCTCCAGCACCACCGAGGCGGCCGCGCGGCCAACCGCGGTCATGCCCATTGCCCCGAAGAGATAGGGCAGCATGCCGCCGATGAAGAGTCCGATCACCACGTAAGGATCCGACAGGACGAACTGCACGTTTAATTTCGGGAAGTAGTAGCCGAGGTCCTGCGTGTAGGCGCCAAACAGCACCAATGCCGCGAGCCCGGCCGAGCCGATCGCGTAGCCCTTGGTGACGGCCTTGGTCGTGTTGCCGACCGCATCCAGAGCATCGGTCGTCTTGCGGATGTCCTTCGGCAGGTTCGACATTTCGGCGATGCCGCCCGCGTTGTCGGTCACTGGACCGTAGGCGTCGAGCGCCACGACCATGCCGGCGAGCGCCAGCATCGTCGTCGCCGCGATGGCGATGCCAAACAGGCCGGCGTTGAGATACGAGACGATGATCCCGGCCGAAATCACCAAGACCGGCAACGCGGTCGCCTCCATCGACACCGCGAGCCCTTTGATGATGTTCGTGGCGTGACCGGTGATCGAGGCCTCGGCGATGCTCCGCACCGGACGGTACTGGATGCCGGTGTAATACTCGGTGATCCAGACGAGAAGTCCGGTGACGGCGAGACCGATGAGACCGCAATAAAACAGATGTCGGCCCTGGAACTGGCGACCGGCAACCTCGTAGTGCGTCGTCAAGCCGAGATACAGCCACGTCACCACCGCGAGCAGCACGGCCGAAACAATGCCGGTGACGATCAGGCCGCGATAGAGCGCGGCCATGATCTGCTGGTCGGCGCCCAGACGGACGAAAAAGGTGCCGGCCACCGACGCCGCGATGCACACGCCGCCGATCAGAAGTGGATAAAGCATCATCTGCGCCTGCACCGGCCCGGTGAAAAAGATGGCCGTCAGCAGCATCGTCGCGACGATGGTGACCGCGTAGGTCTCGAACAGGTCGGCGGCCATCCCCGCGCAATCGCCGACGTTGTCGCCGACGTTGTCGGCGATTACCGCCGGGTTGCGCGGGTCGTCCTCGGGGATTCCGGCTTCGATCTTGCCCACCAGATCGGCGCCAACGTCGGCGCCCTTGGTGAATATTCCACCGCCAAGGCGGGCGAAGATCGAGATTAGCGAGGCGCCGAACGACAGCGCCAGCAGCGCCTCCAGGATCGAGCGGACGCTCGCTGGACTGCCGTCGCCTATGATCTTGAGCAGGATGCCGTAATAGATCGAGACCCCGAGCAGGCCGAGCCCGACGACCAGCATTCCGGTGATGGCGCCGGACTTGAAGGCGATGTCGAGCGCGGGCTGAAGCCCGTGGCGCGCCGCCTCGGCCGTTCGCACGTTGGCGCGGACCGAGATATTCATGCCGATGTAGCCCGCCCCGCCCGACAGCACGGCGCCGATCACGAAGCCGATTGCAACGTGAAGCCCGAGGGTGGCGCCGAGGATGATCGCGACCACGATCCCTGCCATGGCGATCGTGCGGTATTGGCGATTGAGATAAGCGTTGGCGCCCTCCTGGATCGCCGCGGCAATCTGTTGCATCCGCTCCGACCCGGTGCTGGCGGCCATCACCAGGCGATAGGCGTAGCCGCCATAGGCGAGCGCGAGCACGCCGCACAGGATGACGAACCAATAGGCTAACGACATTTGCCGCCTCTTGCTTTCTGAATTCTTGTTTTCGTTGAAAGGGTTGACAGCGACCCCGGAGAGGGCCGAAAAGCGCGCGGAAGATGCCAGATGGCCCCCGCGAACGCAAGCGTCGAGGCAACCCCGATCGTGGCTGAATTCAGACCGGCGGATCGTCGATTACGGCGTCACGGCGGCCCGCCGGCGGCGCCATTCGAGCCAAAAGGTCGAGAGCAGGCTCGCCACCACGAAGGGAATGACGCCGTAATTCACCGCCTGCCAGCTGAATTCATGGAGCACGATGCCGGCACCCAACGAGACGATCGCCACCGAGCCGAACACAAGGAAATCGTTGAACGCCTGGATCGTCGCTTTTTCCGCCGGCCGATAGGTCGCGGTGAGCAGGGTCGTCCCACCGATGAACATGAAGTTCCATCCGATCCCGAGCAGAACCAGCGCCACCCAGAAATTGACCAGCTCGGTGCCGGAGTGGTTGATGGCGACGCAAGCCAGGATCGCCACGGCGCCGATCTTGATAACGGTCAAGAGGCCGAAGCGCTTGATGAAATAGCCGGTGAAAAACGACGGCGCGAACATCGCAAAGATATGCCACTGAATGACCGACGCCGCCGCATCGAAGAGATGGTTGTGTCCGAGCATGGCAAGCGGGGTCGCCGTCATCACGAACGACATCGCGCTATAGCCGATCATCCCCGCCAGCACCGCGACGGTGAAGGCCGGCTGGGCGACTATCTCGGCGAGCGGACGCCCGCGTTCCTGCCGTTCGGTCTCCGGCGGCAAGGGGATGTCGATCAGCTGCAGCAGCAGGAGCGCCAAAATCCCCACGCCGATCAGCGCGGCGAACGACCCGGCGAATAGATGGCCGACGATGAGCTCCTTGGTCAGCTTCGCCAATTCAGGCCCGACCAGCGCGGCGATCACGCCGCCTGCCAGGACATACGAAATTCCCTTGCTGCGCCATTCCTCGTTCGCTCCGTCGACCGCCGCAAAGCGATAAAATTGTCCAAACGCGATATATACGCCGGTCAGCAGCGAACCGAGACAGAACAGCCAGAACGAGCTCGAGATTACGCCGAGAAACGCGACGATCGCGCCGACGATCCCGATCCCGGCGCCGACACTGAGCCCAACTCGCCGACCGACCCGTCGCATGAGAAACGAGGCGGGAAACATCGTCACCATCACGCCCACCTGCTGCACCGCGATCGGCAGCGTCGCGAGGGCCTTGTTGTCGGCAAGCGCGTGTCCGACCAAAGCCGCTTCGGCGAGCATGGTCGCCGCGCCGATCATCATCAGTCCTTGGCAGCACGCAAGCACAAGGACGTTGCGGCGGGTCGAATCTTCTCGCATCGGTGACAATTGCGGCGGCGTCGGGGCCTGGCGCTATTCAGAAATGTGTCCAGCCCGCCCGCTCGATTTGACGTGGAGATCCTTGGGGATCAAGCACTGAGACCCCCTTTCCCGCCTTAGTGCGGCCAATTCGCGCGATCGGCAAGTCAAGTTCGCGTGAAAGCCGCGATAGGGTATCGGCGGCCGCTGGCGGCGCGGTGAAGACGATTTCATAGTCGTCGCCGCCGGTAAGAAGCCTTGGCAACAGATCGGGGTGCCGTCGGACTGCCGCACGCCCGGCCGCCGATAAGGGAACTGCCGCCTCCTCGATCGCTCCCGCCACCCCGGACACCCGGCAGAGGTGGCCGAGATCGGCGACCAAGCCGTCCGAAACGTCGAGAGCGGCGCTGGCGATCCCGATCAGCCGTGGGCCCAACTTGGTGCGCGGCTGCGGCAGGTGATAGCGGCCGGCAACGAATTTACGCGCCATGGCGCTCAAGCCCTCGATATCGCCGCGAACCACGAGGAGGCCGAGCAAACCATCGCCGATGGTGCCCGAAACATAGACATCGTCGCCCGCCTCGGCGCCGGCCCGGCGGATCATCTTGCCCGCCGGCACTTCGCCGATCGCGGTGATCGAGATCGACAGCGGTCCGGTCGTTGTCGTCGTATCGCCCCCGGCCAGCGCCACGCCGTATTCGGCCTGGTCGCCGGCGAGCCCGCTGGCAAAGCCCGGCACCCAATGCTCGGAAAGCCCCTGCGGCAGCGCGATCGTCATCAGATAGCAGCGCGGCCTGGCGCCCTTCGCCGCCAGGTCGGAGAGATTCACCCGAAGCGCCTTGCGCCCGACGAGATCGGGCGGATCTTCGGGCGTGAAATGAACCCCCTCGACCACCGCGTCCGTGGTCAAGACCAATTCGCTGCCAGGCGTCGGCGTGAACACCGCGGCGTCGTCGCTCAGGTTGTACGCCCCAGGCCATTTGCGCGCCAGCGGCGCAAAATAACGGGCGATCAGTTCGAATTCGCCGAGTTCATGCGCCTTGATGGCCACCGATCCGGCTCCCAGCGTCGGCGCCCGTGAGCTCGCTTGGCCGTAACCGCCGCGCCAAGCGGTCCAGCACGCCGTTGATGAAGCCGGGTTCCTTCCCGGCGAAAAACATATGGGCGATATTCACATACTCGTTGATCACTACCCGCGCAGGCACATCGGTGATCGCAAGCAGCTCGAAGGTGCCCAAGCGGAGGGCTGCGCGCAGCACCACCTCGAGCCGGGCGAGCGTCCAACCCTCGGCCAGCGCGGGTATCAGCATCGCGTCGATTTCCTCCCGCCGCCCGATGACCCCGCGGACCAGCGCCTCGAAGTACCCGGCGTCCGGCTCGATCGTGGCGGGGCCCCCGCCCCCGGCTGGGTCCTGCCCAAGACGATGCTCACGAAACTCGACGACGACCGACGCGGGATCGGCGCCGGTCAGATTGATCTGATAGAGCGCCTGAACCGCCGCCAGCCGTGCCGCACTTCGCCGCTTGCGCCCAGCTTGTACGCGCACTCCCTTGCGTCCTGGCTCGAGGGTCGACTTTGCGTCGCTCATCGCGCGGCAAGGTCCAGGCGGCGCTTGAGCTCGATCATCGCCAGGCAGGCGCGCGCCGCATCGCCACCCTTGTTGCGGCGATCGACTTTGGCGCGCTCCCACGCCTGCGCGTCGTTCTCGACCGTCAAGATCCCGTAGCCGATGGCGAGCGAATGCCGGAGAGCGAGGTCCTGAATCCCGCGGGCGCTTTCCTCGCAGACGTAATCGTAATGCGTCGTCTCGCCGCGGATCACGCAGCCGAGCGCCACAAAACCGTCGAAGGGGCGCCGCGAGGGCGTGCCCTCCGCCGCCTCGACAGCCAAGTGGATCGCGGCCGGAATCTCGAATGCGCCCGGAACGGCGAAGCGTTCCCAGGTGGCCCCCGCCCGGTCGAGCGCGCCAATCGCGCCGCGCACCAGCTCGTCGGCGATGTCTTCATAAAACCGCGCCTCGACGATCATGACATGGGGCGAGCCCGCCATCGCAAATCCCCCGGGCGATCTCAGTCGTCGGCGAGCGGCGGAATCGGCCGCTGCTCGACGACCTGCAGGCCGTAGCCCTCGAGACCGACGATCGTGCGCTTGGTGTTGGAGAGCAGGATCATGTCCGAAACGCCGAGATCGAGCAGGATCTGCGCGCCCACGCCGTAATCCCTGAGTTCGACGCGGCTGGGGGTTGCGGCGGCGCGGGCCCGCCCATGCTCGGAGAGGTAATCGCGCAACGCCGCCGCCGGATTGGCCGGATCGAGCGTTCGCGCCTTGACCCGGTCGGAGAGACTGGTGGGCCGCGGCTCGCGGATCAGGACCACGACGCCGCGCCCGGCCTCGCCGATCATCCTCATCGCCGAGTGGAGGACGCCGCCGCGTCCAACCGATCTGTCGCCAAGCACGTCGTCCAATACGTTGAGCGCGTGCATACGTACCAGTACCGGCCCCGGCGTGGCCACGTCGCCCTTGATCAGCGCGATGTGTTCGGCATACGCCGCCTTGTTGATATAGACGTGCATCTTGAACAGCCCGCCATACCGGCTGTCGAGCCAGGTTTCCAACGTACGCTCGACAAGATGGTCATGGCGGCGACGATAGGCGATCAGATCGCTGATGGTCGCGATCTTGAGCCCGTGGAACTGTGAAAATTTCACCAAATCGGGCAGCCGGGCCATCGTCCCGTCGTCGTTCATGATCTCGCAGACGACGCCGGACGGGGAGAGCCCGGCGAGCCGCGCCAGGTCGACCGCCGCCTCGGTGTGCCCGGCGCGAACCAGCACGCCGCCGTCCCGGGCTACCAACGGAAAAACGTGCCCGGGCGTCACGATATCGTTGCGCCCCTTCGTCGGATCGATGGCGACCGCGATCGTTCGGGCCCGGTCGGAGGCGGATATCCCCGTCGTCACCCCCTCGCGCGCCTCGATCGCGACGGTGAAGGCGGTTTGGTGACGCGTGGTGTTCTCGCGCGCCATCAACGGCAGTCCGAGCTGGTCGATCCGCTCACGTGTCAGCGCCAGACAGACCAGCCCGCGCCCATGCTTGGCCATGAAGTTGATCGCCTCGGGGGTCGCCATCTGCGCCGGAATCACGAGGTCGCCCTCGTTCTCGCGGTCCTCCTGGTCGACCAGGATGATCATCCGCCCATTGCGGGCGTCCTCGATCACCTCTTCGATCGACGATAGGTAGCGCCCGTACTCCGGGTCGCGCGTGCCCGCATCGTCCTGGCGCTTTGACGCCGGCATCGCTTCAGCTCCTTTCGCTTAGACGGGCAACATAGCGCGCAAGCGCGTCCACTTCCAGATTCACCCGATCGCCGGGGGAGAGCGCGCCCAGCGTCGTTGCAACTTGCGTATGCGCAATGATGTTGACCGAGAAGCGGCATATTCGGTCCGGCTGGTCCTCGACCTCGTTCACGGTGAGTGAAACGCCGTCGAGCGCCAGCGAACCCTTGGCCGCGATGAACCGGGCAAGCGGCCCCGGTGCGGTAAATACAAAGCGCAGACTGCCGCCCGCCGGACTACGCTCGACCATCTCGGCCAGGCCGTCGACGTGACCGCTGACGATGTGCCCGCCGAGCTCGTCACCAGCGCGCAAGGGTCGCTCGAGATTTACCCGCGTGCCGGTCCGCCATTGTCCAAGCGTGGTGCAGGCGAGCGTTTCCGCCGACGCTTCCAGCGCGAACCAGCCGGCGCCCCGGTCGACCACCGTAAGGCAGACGCCGGCGCAGGCGATCGAGGCGCCGAGCGGAATGGCGCTCATGTCGAACCCGGCTCCAATTACAACCCGAGCGTCGGCGCCGCCTGTTGCCGGCGCGAGCGAGCGTACCTCGCCGATTTCGGAGATGATTCCGCTGAACACAGACGGAAGTTAGTCGCGCCGGGCGTAGATTTCCATAACATCGTTGCCGACAGGGGTCACGGCAAGCGGCACGAAGTTCGCGGCATCCGCCAGCGCATCGACCCCGAACGCCACCGCCGCCGGCACGCCGTCCCCGCCCATTACTGTCGGCGCCCGAAACCAAATCAGGCGATCGACCAGCTTGGCGCGCAAAAGCGAGCCCGACAGTTGCGCGCCGCCTTCGACCAGCACATGGTTGAGGCCGCGCTCGCCCAGCAGCCGCAACGCCACCGTCAAATCCATCAGATGTTCGGGCCCGCCGGATACGTCGAGGACCTCGACGCCGCAATCGACAAATGCCGACCGCCGGCTGCGTTCGCTCTCGCCAAGGGCCAGGATCCAGGTCGGTGCGTCGCGCGCGGTCGCGACCAACCGCGAGGTCAGCGGCAGACGCAGTCTCGGATCGACAACGATGCGGACCGGCGATCGCTCGGTCAGCCCCGGCAGCCGACAGGTGAGCACCGGATCGTCGGCGATCGCGGTACCGACTCCGACCATGATTGCATCGTGGCTTGCACGCAAAAGGTGGGAGCGCGCGCGCGCCAGATCGCCGGTGATCCAGCGGCTTTCCCCCCGGTGCGTGGCGATCCGGCCATCGAGGGTGGTCGCCATTTTGAGCGTCACCATCGGACGATCGGCGGAAAGCCGCAGGAAGAATCCCCGATTCAGTTCTTGAGCGTCATCGGCGCAAAGTCCGACCTCGATCGCGACCCCCGCTTGCTCGAGCGCCGCAAAGCCGGCACCGTCGACCCGCGGGTCGGGATCCTTGATCGCCGCCACCACCCGTCCGACCCCGGCTGCGATCAGGGCGTCGGTGCACGGCGGCGTGTGCCCGTGATGACAGCACGGCTCGAGCGAAACGTAGACCGTGGCGCCTTGGGCTTGCGACCCGGCACGAGCGAGCGCTTCGGTCTCGGCGTGCGGCCGGCCGCCCGATTGCGTCCATCCTCGCCCGACGACACGTCCATCGCGCACGATGACGCAGCCGACCGCCGGGTTAGGCCATACGCGACCCAAGCCTCGCCGGGCGAGCGAAAGCGCCGCCAGCATGTGGCCGCGATCGGCCAAATCAGTCGTCTTGGTCCTTGTCGCCACTCAGCTTGCCGAGAAAATCTTCGAAATCCTTGGCCTCGCGGAAATTCCGATAGACCGAGGCGAAGCGGACATACGCCACGGGATCGAGCGAGGAAAGCGCGTCCATCACCATTTCGCCGATCACCGAGGACGGGATTTCGCTTTCGCCAAGGCTCTCGAGCCGGCGAACGATGCTGTTGACAACGCGCTCGATGCGCTCGGCGTCGACCGGCCGTTTGCGGCAGGCGATCGTGATCGAGCGATGAAGTTTTTCGCGATCGAGCGTCTCCTTGACGTTGTTCTTTTTCACCACCGTGAGCTCGCGCAGCTGCACCCGCTCGAAGGTCGTGAAGCGCGAACCGCAGGCGGCGCAGAAGCGTCGGCGTCGAATCGCGCTGTTGTCGTCGGTCGGCCGCGAATCCTTGACTTGCGTATCGTCGTTTCCACAAAACGGACAGCGCATTCGCCCCTACCCCCCGGTTTATTCTTATGTGCCGACCCGTATCCCGCCGGTCACGCTCCAGCATATATCGGAAAGCGCCGACAGAGATCGAGCACGCGGGCGCGCACCTCGCTCTCGCGCTTGCCGTTGTCATCGCCAGCCGCCGCGAGGCCGTCGACCACGTCACCGATCAACTCGCCGATTTCGCGGAACTCGCCGGCGCCGAAGCCGCGCGCCGTGCCCACCGGCGTGCCGAGGCGAACGCCCGACGTCACCGTGGGCTTCTCCGGGTCGAACGGGATGCCGTTCTTGTTGCAGGTCAGGCCCGCGCGCTCGAGACTCTGCTCCGCCGCCTTGCCGGTGAGCTTTTTCGGGCGCAGATCGACCAGCATCAGATGCGTGTCGGTGCCGCCTGAGACGATGTCGAGGCCGCGCGCGATCAGCGCCGCGGCAAGCGTGCGAGCATTGTCGACCACGGCCTGGGCATAGACGCGAAATGCCGGCGACAACGCTTCGCCGAAGGCGACCGCTTTCGCCGCGATGACATGCATCAGTGGACCGCCTTGAAGCCCGGGAAAGACGGCCGAATTGATCTTCTTCCCGAGTTCCTCGTCTTGCGACAGGATCATGCCGCCGCGCGGACCCCGCAGCGTCTTGTGCGTCGTCGTGGTGACGACGTGCGCATAAGGCAGCGGCGAAGGATGCGCGCCGCCGGCGACCAGCCCGGCGAAATGCGCCATATCGACCATCAGGTACGCACCGATCGAATCGGCGATGGCGCGGAATCGCGCAAAATCGATTACCCTGGGATAGGCTGAGCCGCCGGCGATGATCAATTTCGGTCGCTGATCCTTGGCCAGGCGTTCGACCTCGTCGTAATCGATCCGCGCGTCGTCGCGGCGTACGCCGTAGGGCACCGCCTTGAACCACTTGCCCGAGAGATTTGGCGGCGCGCCGTGCGTCAGGTGTCCGCCGGCCGCAAGCGACATCCCGAGGATCGTGTCGCCGGGCTGGAGCAACGCCAGCATCACCGCCTGGTTGGCCTGCGCGCCCGAATGCGGCTGGACGTTGACGAAAGCGCAGGCGAACAGCTTTTTCGCGCGCTCGATCGCCAGGCTTTCCGCGACGTCGACGTATTCGCAGCCGCCATAATAGCGCCGACCCGGATAACCCTCGGCGTATTTGTTGGTTAGCACCGAGCCCTGCGCCTCCAAGACCGCGCGCGAGACGATGTTCTCCGAGGCGATCAGCTCGATCTGGTTCTGTTGGCGCTGAAGTTCGGCGCGGACGCTCATGAACAGCTCGGGATCCGCCTCTCGCAAGGACGCGGCAAAAAATCGGTTTTCAAAACCCGAGGCGCTGACTGGCTTGGCGACCGACATTGATTCTCTCGTCAGGTTGGCGTCATTGATCGAAGATCGGACCAGGCATGGAGGCCGCGTGTCAGTTGAGCTTTGCGACGCGGCGCTCGTGGCGCCCGCCCCCGAAGGGAGTGGCGAGAAACGTCTCGAGACATTTTTTTGCGACCTCCGGCGAGGTGAGCCGGCCACCGAGAGCTAGGACGTTGGCGTCGTTGTGCTCGCGCGCCAGACGGGCGGTCGTTTCGTCGTGGCAAAGGGCCGCGCGAACGCCGCGATGGCGGTTGGCGGCGATCGAGACGCCGATTCCGCTGCCGCATATCAGCACGCCGCGTTTCGCGCGCCCATCCTCGATCGCTTCGGCGAGCTTGTCGGCGAAGTCGGGGTAGTCGACGCTGTCGCTCGAATGCGTTCCAAGGTCGAGCACGTTGAAGCCGCGCGCCTTGAGCTCGCGCGCCAATTCCTCCTTGAGCGGGAATCCTGCGTGATCGGCGGCGATGGCGATTGCTTCGGGGGGCATCGGTCGTGGGTCGGCTCAGGCGGTTGCGGAATTGTTGAAGCTACCATATCTCGAAAGACCGTGCCAATCCGCCACAAACTGTGGCCAATTCATCGGCGGCCGGCCGACTTTAATGCTCGCGCGCCGACGCCGCCCCGATTTGCCGTCCGGGCCATCCGGGC
>CAZLYV010000010.1:0-6248 GCA_964563665.1 uncultured Acetobacteraceae bacterium | reverse complement strand
CATCCGGGCGGCCCACGCGAGGGGCGGGCCGGCCGGGTTCGATTTGAATTACCCGACAACTCCGGAAATCCACCGTTTCCATTGGACAACAATTCATATTGCTTATTCTTCGAGAAGTTTTATCTTGACATATTGGAAGCGAGTCTTAGATACATAGAAATCATCCTCCGGATGAAAGGAATAAAGATGAGCGATGATGTAAATCCAAAGAACACGCCCAGTGAACTCATCCGGCTGACGGCCCAGGTCGCCGCCGCTTATATCGGCAATAACCCGGTGCCCCATGCGCAGCTCCCCGAGGTGATCCGGTTGATCCACAATTCGATATCCGGGCTCGAACAGGGGCCGACCTCCCCGGCGGCGGGCTTCAAGCCGATGGTGCCGATCAAGAAGTCGGTCACGCCGGAATACGTCATCTGCCTCGAGGACGGCAAACGGCTCAAGATGCTGAAGCGTCATTTGCGCACGGCATACGGATTGACGCCCGAGGAATACCGGATGAAATGGGGACTGCCGCCGGATTATCCGATGGTGGCCCCGAACTACGCCCAGCAGCGTTCGGCCTTTGCCAAGAAAATCGGCCTTGGCAAGCGGCCGTCGGGTCATGCGCGAAAGATGCGCGCGCGCCGCTCGTTGAGCGTATGAAAAAAATCCTGCGTTCGACGAACACGCGGCGCAGCGAAAGATAACGAAAACGGCCCGGCGGTCGCCCGCCGGGCCGTTCGCGTATCGCCGGTTCGAGGATCGCAGTCCGGCTTTACATCTCCAGATACTTGCCGTCCTTCCAGACGTAGAAGACGTACTTCGAGTTCGACACGTCACCCTTCTTGTCGTATTGCAGTTCACCAAGGATCGTGCCGTACTTGCCGCCGCGGATGGCCTTCGACAGGTCGGTCACCTTCAGGCTCTTCGTCTTGGCGGCCGCCTCGGCCCACACCTGGATCGCCGCATACGTGTAGAGCGTGTAGCCCTCCGGATCGTAACCCTGCTGCTTGAAGCGGGCCACGACCTGGGCGGCGCTTGGCACCTTGCGCGGATCGGGCGCGAAGGTCATCAGCGTGCCCTCGCCAGCCTTACCGGTGATCTTCCAGAACTCGTCGGTGACAAACGCATCCTCCGCGATCATCTGGGCAGTGAAGCCCTGCTCGCGCGCTTGACGAACGAGAAGACCGCCTTCGGTGTGATAAAGGCCGAGATACACCACATCAACGCGCTGAAGCTTCATCTTGCTGATGAGCGCCGAGAAGTCCTTGTCGCCCTGCGTGATCCCTTCGTAGAGGGTCTCTTTAATATTCTTGGCGTTCAGCGCCTTCTTGGTTTCGTCAGCGATGCCCTGACCATAGGTCGATTTGTCGTGAATGATCGCGACGTTCTTTCCCTTGAACTTGTTGGCGATGTAATCGCCGGCGACCTTGCCCTGCTGGTCGTCACGGCCGCAGGTCCGGAATACGTTGATCCAGCCCTTCGCCGCCGCCTCGTCGGTCAGCTTGGGATTGGTCGACGCCGGGGTGATCTGCAGGATGCCTGCCTCCGAATAGACCTCGGATGCCGGGATCGAGGAGGACGAGCAGAAGTGACCTGCCACGAGCGCCACCTTGCGCCCGGCCATCTGGGTGGCTACAGCCCGCGCCTGGCGCGGATCGCAGGCATCATCGCCGACCTCGAGTTTGAGCTTACGGCCGAGTACGCCGCCCTTGGCGTTGAGGTCCGCCACCGCCATCTCGGCGCCGCGGCGCATCTGCTCGCCAAAGGCCGCATATTGGCCGGTCATCGGGCCTACCGCCGCGATAACGATCTCCTGGGCCTTGCTTGGCGCCGAGGCAAAAGCGGTTGCCGCGGCTGCGAGCAGGGCCAGTGTCAACTTGCGCATGGGTTCTACTCCCTGTTGTTTCGAAAAGTGATGCTGGGTTTCATAACCGACATCATGGGCCAGCCAGGCTCCCGCCGGCTCCCCAGACTGGGCATGATCTTAAGCCGGACCGACGCGGTCGGCAACGGTCCGGGTGGTCACCTGGCCGGCTCGCCCCTTTTGCGCCAGGAGAACAATCCGGCGCGCTCATACAGCCATGGATATTGGGTGACCATCTGATGCGCGCGCGTCAGCATGTATCCGGTTACGCCAATGCCGCAGATCACGACGAAATCCACGATATAGCCCGACACGGACAGGAGCTGACCGAAAAAGAGCGCGTAGCTCAAGAATCGATTCGCCGCCGCGAGTATCAGCCCATACAAAAGCACCTGCCAGACCGGCCGCCACGTCATTGCCAGCGCCTGCCCGGATTTGAGGCCGGCGAACCCGAAAATGATCACGGTGACGAGGATGAATTCCGCGACCGATCCGCCCAGCCAGTCCTGCATCGCCTTGCTCCTCGATGATCGTTTGCAAAAGTTGGTTTAGTGCTTCTGTCCGCCTTCGAGATACGCCGCGCGGACCTCCCGGTTGGCAAGCAGATCGGCTCCGGTGCCTTCGAGCGCAATTCGTCCGTTGACCAGCACGTAACCGCGATGGGCCAGCTTGAGGGCGTGATACGCATTCTGTTCGACCAACAAAACGGTCACGTGCTCGTTCCGATTGATCTCGTGGATCGTATCGAATATCTGCTTGACGAGCAGCGGCGCGAGCCCCAGCGATGGTTCGTCCAGCAAAAGCAGCCGCGGGCGGCTCATCAGCGCCCGCGCGATCGCCAGCATCTGCTGCTCGCCGCCCGACAGCGTCCCGCCACTCTGGTCCTGCCGCTGCTTCAGCACCGGGAAAAGCACGAAGACGCGTTCGATGTCCTTGGCGAAGTGCATCGGATCGGCGGTGAGGGCGCCGAGCATGAGATTTTCCATCACCGTCATGCGCGGGAAGATCCGACGACCCTCGGGCGCGTGCGCGATCCCCCGGCGGACGATCTCGTACGTCGCCAAGTTCGTGATTTCGACGCCTTCAAAGCTGACCCGGCCGCGCGATGCGCGCGGGCTGCCGCAGATCGTCATCAGGAGCGTGGATTTGCCCGCGCCATTGGCGCCGATGAGCGTCACGATCTCGCCCTGCCGCACCTCCACGCTGACGCCGCGGAGCGCCTCGATCGGTCCGTAGAAAGTATGAATTCCGGAAACGCTTAGCATGATCAACTCGCCCCTCGGTGCTCGGCGAGATCGCTCGCCACCTCGGGCGGCAAGTCTTCGCGCTCCGGTTCGCCAAGATAGGCGCGGATGACGGCGCGGTCGTTGCGTACCTGCTCGGGCGTGCCGTCGGCTATCTTACGCCCGTAATCGAGCACGATGACGTGGTCGGAAATCTCCATCACCACGCTCATGTCGTGCTCGATCAGCAGTATGGCGATCTGTTGCTGGTCCCTGATCTCGAGCAGCAGTTGGTTGAGGCTCGCGGATTCGCGTGGATTGAGCCCGGCCGCCGGCTCATCGAGGCACAATAGAACCGGCTCGGTGCACATTGCCCGGGCGATTTCAAGCCGGCGCTGATCGCCGTAAGCAAGCCCGCCAGCCTCCCAATCCGCCTTTTCAATCAGCCCGATGCGGTCGAGCCAGAAACGAGCGAGCTCGAGCGCCTGGCGCTCGGCGTTGGCGTAAACCGGCAGCCCGAACAGCCCGAACACCGTGTAGCCCGACGCGCGCATCAGCTTGTTGTGCTGCGCCACGACAAGATTTTCCAGAACGGTCATCCGCGGAAAAAGCCGAACGTTCTGGAATGTCCGCACGACGCGTGCGCGCTGCGCAATTCGGAAACCGTCCATGCGCTCAAGCAGGAATGTCGTGCTATCGCGGGACAGCGCAAGCTGCCCGACCGTCGGCTTGTAGAACCCGGTAAGGCAGTTGAACACCGTCGTCTTGCCGGCGCCGTTCGGCCCGATGATCGCGGTGATCTCGCGGTCGCTGGCCGTAAACGAGACGTCGTCGACGGCGACGAGCCCACCGAAGCGCATCGTCAGGTGCTCGACCTCCAGAATGCGGCCCGACGAGTTTCCGTTGGGGCTCATTTTGCGCCTCCGCCTGGCGCCGTCGGCATCAGGATGGAGGGCTGGCGATGGGCGACGAGGCCCCGCGGTCGCCAGATCATGATCATGACCATCGCGACGCCAAACACCAGCATCCGATACTGGGCGAATTCGCGCCCGAATTCGGGCAGCAGAATGAGGAATGCAGCCGCGATCACCACACCGAGCTGACTACCCATGCCGCCCAGCACGACGATGGCGAGGATCGTCGCGGATTCGATGAAAGAGAAGCTCTCCGGGCTGATGAAGCCCTGCCGCGTGGCGAAGAACGATCCCGCAATGCCGCCGAACATCGCGCCGATTGCGAACGCCGACAGCTTGGTATTGGTCGGGTTGATCCCGAGCGAGCGGCATGCGACCTCGTCCTCGCGCAACGCTTCCCATACCCGTCCCAACGGCAGCCGACGGATCCGCAAGGTAAACCAGTTCGTCAGCAGAGCCAGCGTGAGGATGATGTAATAAAGGGCCGTCAAACGGTGCATCGCGGAAAACTCGACAGCGAAGTACTCGTGAAATGTGATCTGATTTTCCGGCGCCACGGCGGTGAACGGCATGCCGGCGAATGACGGCCGCGGAATAGCGCTGAGCCCATTCGGCCCGCCGGTGAATTTCTGCCAGTTGAGCAGCACGATCCGGATCATCTCGCCGAATCCCAGCGTGACAATGGCGAGATAGTCGCCGCGGAGCCGCAGCACGGGGAAGCCGAGCAGGATACCGAATGTCGCGGCGAGCATGCCGGCGAGCGGCAGCGATTCCCAGAAGCCGAGCGTGAAATGGTACGACAACAACGCGAACGAATACGCGCCGATCGCATAGAACGCGACATATCCAAGGTCAAGCAGACCGGCGAGGCCGACCACGACATTGAGGCCCCAGCCGAGCATGACGTAAATCAGCACCGTCACGGCGATGTCCAGAATGTATTGATCGGTAAACGGCAGGAACGGCATGACAACGGCAAACGCGACGAGCGCCGGGGCGGTATAACGGCCCGCGCCGCCCAGCAGCGCCGCGGTTTGCCGAACGTTCGTCATCGCCGCCGCAAACGCCGCTACGCGCCGCAACCGCACGAGAGTCAGGGCGAAACGGCCGGC
The DNA here is from genome assembly GCA_964563665.1 of uncultured Acetobacteraceae bacterium. GTDB lineage: Bacteria > Pseudomonadota > Alphaproteobacteria > CACIAM-22H2 > CACIAM-22H2 > CAZLYV01. The sequence continues at coordinate 1,150 of CAZLYV010000010.1, read as the reverse complement.
AAATACCGTTGCAACGGCAATCAGCACCCAGTAGGCCCGCGTCTCCAGCGTGACGCCGCCGGTTATGTCGACGAGCCGGAATCCGATGAGCGGAATGGCGAGAAGCAGCGTGACGAAAGCGGCAAGTGCGGCTTCGCGCGCTGCCGTCATGAGCACCGACGCTGTAGACGCCGGCGCCTGTTCGACGATGGTCGCCATGGCGCTAAACCTTTTCGATCTCGGGCCGCCCGAGCAGACCGGTCGGGCTGAAGATAAGCACGATAACGAGAACGGCGAACACGGCGACGTCCTTGTACTCCAAGGTGAAATAGCCCGACCAAAACGCCTCGATGAGGCCAATCAGCAGGCCGCCGAGCATCGCGCCGGGAAGCGACCCGATGCCGCCAAGAACGGCGGCAGTGAAGGCTTTGAGACCGGCGAGAAAGCCGATATAGAAGTCGATCACGCCGTAATACATGGTGACGAACACCCCGGCCACCGCGGCAAGCGCCGCACCCATGACAAAGGTAAGCGAGATCGTTCGGTCGACATTGATGCCCAGCAAGGCCGCCATCTTCAGATCCTGTTCGCAGGCCCGCTGCGCCCGCCCCAGCGAGGTCCGATGGATCAGCAGCGTGAAGCCCGCCATCAGCGCGAAGGTCAGCAGTATTATGATGATCTGCAGGTAGCTGATCACGACCGAGAAACCGTTCGCTTCAGTGAGCTGGATTGTCCCCTCGATCACCGGCGGCAGCGCCTTGATCTTGGCGCCCTGGGCGATCTGAACATAGTTCTGCAAGGCAACCGACATGCCGATCGCCGAAATCAGCGGGGCCAATCGAAATGATCCGCGCAACGGTCGATAGGCCAGGCGCTCGATCGTCCAGCCATACGCCGCCGTGAAGAACACCACGATGACGAGCACGACGGCGAGCGCCAGCGGCACGAACGAGATGCCGCCAAGCCCCAATAACGTGAAGGTGATCACGGCGACGAACGCCCCGATCATGTAGACCTCGCCATGGGCGAAATTGATCATGCCGATGATCCCGTAGACCATCGTGTATCCGATGGCGATCAGGCCGTAGATCGCGCCCAGCGTGAGGCCGTTGATAAGCTGTTGCAGAAAGTATTCCACGCCGTCCGTCTCCCCTGTTCGTCGATGCTTTCT
>CAZLYV010000009.1:0-24153 GCA_964563665.1 uncultured Acetobacteraceae bacterium | reverse complement strand
GCGACCCTTGTTGGCTTGGCCGTAATGAACCTCGAGTTGCGTGATGCCACGGCCGGACTTGCCGAGCGGCTTTCGCGGGTGCGGGCGGCGGTCGCCGCCGCCGCGCGCGCCGCCGGCCGCGAGCCCAAGGAGATTACGCTCGTCGCCGTCACCAAGACGTTCCCCGAGGGCACGATCGACGCGGCGCTGCGCCTCGGCCAGAACGTGTTCGGTGAAAATCGGGTGCAGGAGGCGCAAACCAAGTACCCGGCGCTCAAGGCGGCGCATCCGGCGCTACGCCTCCACCTGATCGGTCCCTTGCAAACCAACAAGGTGCGCGAGGCGATCCGCTTGTTCGATGTCATCGAGACCGTCGACCGCCCGAAGCTGGCCGCCGCGCTCGGCGCGGAAATGACGAGAACGGGCCGCCGCGTGACGTGCCTTGTTCAGGTAAACACCGGAATCGAACCGCAGAAAGCAGGCGTCGCCCCGCGCGAGGCCGACGCCTTTATCGCCGAATGCCGCGAGCGCCATGGGTTGGCGATCGCCGGACTGATGTGCATTCCGCCGCTCGACGAGGAGCCGGCGCTGCACTTCGCGCTGCTGCGCGAAATCGCCCGGCGCAACGCGCTTGGGCTTCTCAGCATGGGCATGAGCGCCGATTTCGAGACCGCGATCCGCTTCGGCGCGACGCATGTGCGGATTGGCACGGCGATCTTTGGTCCGCGCAAGACACGCGACGTCGACTCGAGGTGAGCTGAGCGTCGTTTTTCCTCTCCCCCATCGGGCGAGGCGAAGAAACTCTTTGGGTGAGACATGGCGAGTAAAAAAATCTACCGCAACTACGACCAGCCGGGGCTGGATGCCGAATACAACCTGCGCGCCCGCTGGCCCGAGCATGCGAAGTTTTTCGCCGCCTGGCAGGCGCAAGGCGAAACGGCGCTGGCCGCGCCGGGCTGGCATCGCGATCTCGCCTACGGACCCACGGCGCGCGAAGCGCTCGACGTTCTGACTCCGCCGGCAAATAAATCCGGGCATCGCGCGCCGGTAGTGGTCTTCATCCACGGCGGTTATTGGCAGGGCCAAGATAAGCGCGACGTGTGCTTCCTGGGTCCCGCTTTCGCCCGCGAAGGCGTGGCCTTCGCCGCGCTCAACTATGCGCTCGCCCCCACGGTCGGTCTCGATGAAATCGTCCGCCAGGCGCGCGCCGCGCTCGCCTGGCTATGGCGCAATGCCCCGCTGCTGGGGATCGATCCGGCGCGGATTCATCTCGCCGGCCACTCGGCCGGCGGGCATCTCGCCGCGATGCTGGCGGCGACCGATTGGCCGCGTTTTGGCGGACTGCCGGAGCGCCTGATCAGCGCCGCGTTTTCGCTAAGCGGCGTCTATGATCTGACGCCGATCATGCTCAGCTACCACCAGGCGGTCCTCAAGCTCGATCACGGCGCGGTCGCGCGCAATTCGCCGCTTCACCTGGCGCCTCGCCCGGGCGTCAAGATGTATGTCACCGTGGGCGGCGACGAGACGGCGGAGTTTCTGCGCCAGCAGGACGAATTCGTCGCCGCGTGGCGCGCCAAGGGCGCCTCGGTCACGATCGCGCCGGCGCCCAAACTTCACCACTTCGACATCGTGGACTATTGCGCCGACTTCACCCATCCGATCGGCAAGGCCATGCTCGCCATGACGCGTCGCTGACGTTGTCGCTGCGCCCCGTGCCACGGCCGAGTCTCGCCGTTCAGAACGTCTTCGAGACGCTGAACACGACCCGGCTTTCGCACGTCTTGGCGAGCGACGTACCGGGGAAGCACTCGCCCCTGCTGAGGTCGGTGTCGACGTAAGCCAGCGTCAGCGTAAATCCCTCGAGTTTACCCGTGATGCCGAGCATCCAGTCGGTGTAATCGGGCGCGCCGAAGCGTGCATTGTTGTCGATGCTTTGGTGGCCGACATGGCCGAGGAGCGCGATGTCGTAGGGCAGGAATTCGAGCGGTACCGTCAGATCGGCCGCGAAATAATGTCCATCGCCCGATTCGAAGAAATAATCGGGCGAATAATTGTACGAACCGACCAGGTTGGCGAACCCGAAATCGTAGCCGAGCTTGAGCCCAAGCTCGAAGTAGTCGTAGCGAATGCCGGCGATCTCGGCGCGCGGGTATTTATAGTAGATACCGCCGACCTGCCAGGCGAATCCGGCGACCTCGCCCTTCAGGCCGCCGTAAAAATCGAGCTCCAAATTGGCTTCATCACCGTCATTGAAATCGACGTTCGAGCCGAAGATGCCGAGGTAGATGGCGATCTCCTTTTGAAACGGATAAGACCAGTCGATCGAGCCCTGGATCGCCGGTCCACTGTCGGTCTGCGAGATGCCGCGGAAGGTGTAGTCGGTGGTGAACGTCACGCTCGCCGTCAAGTCCCCGGGAATGAGTTTGGTCTCGGCCTTGTCTTGCGCCAGCGCCGCGCTCGACGACAATGCGGCGGCGATCAGCGCGGCAAGCGTCCACCCGATGCGCGGTGGCGTGGCCTTGGTAAGTGTCGACATGGGATACCTCCTCGCTGGGGTTTGCACGTGCTCTGGAACCGGGCCGGCATGCCAAAGGGCATGGCCGAGCTTTGCGTTTCAAGAACCGCGCCAACCCGGCGCGTCGATAAAACATGTTTAATTTCATGGAGCTATAGGCATACCCCAGGGGTGGCGCTGGAGCGGCAATCTGCACAGGGAAGCTGCAGTCGCCGAAATATCGGGCAGTCGCGGGCGCGTGGTTTGGCGGCCTTGCGGGGCTTGTGATACAACTCCTCGCGCCATGAGCACGCTTCGCAAGATCCTGCTGGTCGACGACGACGTGGCGTTGCGTCAATCGCTCGCCGAACAGCTGGCGCAGGAGTTTTCGACCGTACAGGCGGGCAACGGCGCCGAGGCGCTGGCGGCGGCCGAGCGCGAGCGCTACGACGCGGTGCTGCTCGATATCGGCCTTCCCGATATGGACGGGCGTGAGGTGTGTCGGCGGCTGCGCGAAAAGGGCGTCGGCGCGCCGATCATCATGCTGACCGCCGCCGTGGCCGACACCGACACGATTTTGGGCCTCGAATCGGGGGCCAACGATTACATCACCAAACCGTTTCGCTTGGGCGTGTTGCTGGCGCGGCTCAAGGCGCATTTGCGCCAGCACGAGACGTCGGAAGATGCCGTGCTGCCGATCGGTCCTTACAGCTTCCAGCCGGCGGCGAAGGTGCTGATCGACGGCGTGACGAAGAAGCGCGTCCGCCTGACCGAGAAGGAAGTCGCGATCCTGCGCTTCCTCCATCGTGCCGGCGAGCAGCCGGTGTCGCGCGAGAAGCTGCTTGGCGAGGTGTGGGGCTATAACGCCGGCGTCAATACGCATACGCTCGAGACGCACATTTACCGACTCCGCCAGAAAATCGAGCGCGATCCGACCAGGGCGGCGATCCTGGTGACGGTGCCCGGCGGCTACCGGCTGGCGATTTGAACCTGGCTCGGATCGTCCGCTGTCCATGCTCCATCGCGGCAAAAGAGTAAACCCGTGACCCCCGGAACCCGGCGGAGATCGAAGTGAACGCGCCAGCGAAGCTCAGCGTTCGATTCTGGGGCGTGCGTGGCTCGATTCCCTGCCCCGGCCCCGATTATGTGCGCTATGGCGGGAACACCTCTTGTCTCGAGGTCCGCTGCGGCGACCGCCTGCTGATCTTCGACGGCGGCACCGGCTTGCGCCCGCTTGGCCGGCATCTCGACGCGCTGGGCCCGATGGACGCCGATCTCTATTACACGCACACCCATTTCGATCATATCAACGGCCTGCCGTTCTTCAGTTCGGCCTATGCCCAGGCGAATCGCTTGCGCACGTGGGCGGGCCACCTGCTGCCCGACAACACGCTGCGTTACGTTCTGTCGGAATTGATGATGGCGCCGTTGTTCCCGATTCCGATCACGATTCTCGGCGCCGATCTTTCGTTTCATGATTTTCGCGCCGGCGAGACTCTCGAGCCGGCGCCAGGCGTCGTGCTCAAGACGGCGCTGCTCAACCATCCCAACGGCGCCACCGGCTATCGCGTCGAGTACGCCGGCAAATCGATCTGCTACATCACCGACACCGAACACGTCCCCGGCCAGCCGGACCGCAATATACTCAAGCTCATCTCGGGGGCCGATTTGGTGATCTACGATTCGACATACACCGACGACGAATTTCCAACCTATGTCGGTTGGGGCCATTCGACCTGGCAGGAAGGCGTGCGGCTTGCCGACGCCGCCGGGGTCAAGCGGCTGGTCATCTTCCATCACGACCCCAGCCACATCGACAGCGCGATGGATCGTATCGCCGAGGCCGCCGAGCGCGCCCGTCCGGGAACGCTGGTCGCGGCCGAGGGCATGTCGCTCACGCCGTGAGCCGCGGCGCTCGATGACATCTTGGCGCGCCGGCTGGCGGCAACGGGCACTGGGCCTGGCGACCCTTTTGGGGGCCACCGCGCGCGGTTTCTTCATTCCCTATCGTTACGCTGATCGTATCCGCTCGCCGGATGCCTACCCTGCCCTCGAACCCGTCTTTGGCGCAGGGTTCGACCGCTTCACGCGTCAGATCGCCGCGACGGCCCGATATCTCGACACCCTGGCGGCGTTCGCGCGCCCGGCGCCGCCGCCTGCGCCCCGCTTCGACCAGGACTGGTTCCCGCGGCTCGACGCGGCGCTCGCCTATACGCTGGTGCGCGAGCGCGCGCCGGCGCGGATCGTCGAAATCGGCGCCGGGCACTCGACCCGCTTCATGGCTCGCGCGATCGCCGACGGCCGCTTGAAGACGCGGCTTGTCGCGATCGACCCCGCGCCGCGCGCCTCGCTCGACGGGCTGCCGGTCGAGGTCGTGCGGACAACAATCCAGGCCGCGCCGGCCGATCTCTTCGCGGCGCTTCAGCCGGGCGACATGCTCTTCGTCGATTCGAGCCACATCCTGATGCCCGGGAGCGACGTCGACTGGCTGTTGAACACGATCGTGCCGAAGCTCGCGCCGGGCGTAATCGTCCATATCCACGACGTTTTTCTTCCCGACCGCTATCCCACGGATTGGACGTGGCGGGGCTACAACGAGCAGAACGCGATCGCAGCCCTGGTCATCGGCGGCGCCTTCCGGCTTGTGTGGTCCTCGCACTACGTCGCCACCCGGATGGCGGCCGAAATCGCCGCCGCCGGCCTCGATCGCCTGCCGCTTCGCTCGGGCGCTTACGAGTCGAGCCTGTGGCTGGAGCGGAGCTGATTTTTACTTGTAGGGATCGGCGGCGTCGCGCAGGCCATCGCCGAGGAAGTTGAACGCGAGCACGGTGATGACGACGGGGACGGCGCTCAGCATCAGCCACGGATAAAGCGCCACGACGTTGATGTTTTGCGCCTCGGTCAACAGCACGCCCCACGAGGTGATCGGCGGCCTCAGGCCGAGGCCGAGGAACGACAATGCGGTCTCGCCAAGGATCATCTGCGGGATGTGCAACGTCGCCGAGGCGATGAGGTGGCTCATGAAGCTCGGCAACAGATGTCGGCCGATGATCCGCTTCGGCTTGGCGCCCATCAGCATGGCGGCGGTGCAGAAATCCTCCTCGCGAAGCGACAGCAGCTTCGAGCGCACGGCGCGTGCGAGACCGGTCCAGGTCAGCAGGCCGAGAATGAGCGTGATGCCGAAATAGATCCACAGCGGGCTCCACGACACCGGCAGCGCCGCCGAAAGCGCCATCCACAGCGGCAACTTTGGAAATGACTGCAAGACCTCGATCGAGCGTTGGACCAGATTGTCGATCCAGCCGCCATAGTAGCCGGCGAGCCCGCCGAGCGTGATGCCGAGCACGAAGCTGATGGCGACGCCGATGATGCCGACGGTGAGCGAAATACGGGCCCCCTGGAGGATGCGCGAATAAAGATCGCGCCCGAGGCGATCGGTGCCCAGCAAAAACAATGTTCCGTCCCCGGCCGGACAGAGAAGGTGCAGATCGGCCTCGAATAGTCCCCAGAATTCGTAAGTGTCGCCGCGGCAGAAGAAACGCAGACGCTGGATCTTGGCCGGATTGGCGGCGTATTCGCGCTTCAGCGTATCGAGGTTGAGCGAATAATCGAGCCCATAGACGAACGGTCCGACGAACCGCCCGTCGTTGAACAGGTGCACGCGCTGCGGGGGCGCATAGATGTAATCCGCGTGCCGGGCGTGAAGGTTGTAAGGCGCCAGGAACTCGGCGATCAGAATGGAGGAATACATCGCCAGCAGGAGCGCGCCGGCGAACACGGCCAGGCGGTGACGTTTGAGGCGCCACCACATCATCCGCCACTGCGAGGCCATGTAATAGCGCTCGAGATCGGACGACAGGCGCTCGGCCGCGTGGGCGTCGAACGGCTCGTGGCTGACGAAATGCTCGAGCCGGACCGCGGCGCCGACCTGCGGGGGCGTCATTTCGTGGCGCCTCCGGAGAGCCGGATGCGCGGGTCGAGCATGGCCAACAGCAGATCGGAAAGGAGCACGCCCAGCACGATCAGGCATGCCTCGATCATCAGGAACGAGCCGGCGAGATACATGTCCTTGCTTTGCAGCGCGCGCAGCAGCATCGGCCCGTTGGTGGGCAGCGACATGACGACCGAGACGATCGCCGAGCCCGAGATGAGATGCGGCAGCACGCTGCCGATGTCGGCGATGAACGGATTGATCGCCATCCGCAGCGGATACTTGACGAGCAGGCGTCCCGCCGGCAGGCCCTTGGCGCGCCCGGTGATCACATACTGCTTTTGCAGCTCATCGAGCAGATTGGCGCGCAGCAGCCGGATCATCTCGGCGGTGCTGGACGCGCCGATGACGAAGACCGGAATCCACAAATGCTCGAGCACCGAAATGAACTTCGCCCACGACATCGGCTGGTCGAGAAATTCCGGGTCCATCAGGCCGCCAACCGAAATGCCGAAGGCGACGTTGGCGAAATAGAGCAGCACGAGAGCAAGCAGGAAGCTCGGCGTCGCGAGCCCGATGAAGCCGAGGAAGGTGAGCCCGTAATCGCCCCACGAGTACTGGTGCGTCGCCGAATAGACCCCGATCGGAAAGGCGACGAGATAGGTGAAGAGAAGCGTCGTGAACGCGACGACGAAGGACAGCAGCAGCCGCTCCCCGATCACATGCGTGACCGGCAGATTGAATTCGAACGACCAGCCGAGGTCGCCTTGCAGCATGCCGATGAACCAGTGGAAATATTGTTCGATCGGCGGACGGTCGAGGCCGTACTGCTCGCGAAGGAACTGGATCTTCTCGAGGTTCGCCGTCTCGCCCTGCGCCTGCAGCTCGGCGATCATCGTCGTCAGATAGTCGCCCGGCGGAAGCTGGATGATCGTGAAGACGATGGCGCTGATCGCGATCAGCGTCGGGACCATGAGCAGAATGCGGCGTGCGATATAGCTCAGCATTGCCGCGCTCTCAAGCCCTGGCGCGGGTCGTTTCTCGCCGGCGTCGTAACGGGTCGGAACCGGGCGTTCATCGCACCGTCGCGGCGCGCCGCGGATCCTCGAACCAGAACATGTCGGGATGATAGATGCCGAAAAACGCGCCGGGATCCCAGTTGTAGACGCCTTGCGCCGGGATGTTGCGCAAGTAGTTGCTCACCACCACCGGCTGCTTGACGCCGGCGACGAGGCCGATGGTGTAGACCTGCTCGGCATGGATGGCGAGCATGCGGCGCCAGATCGCGGTCCGTTCGGCGTCCGATTGGCTGAGACGCCAGGCGTCGTTGAGCTTGAGAAGCTCGGCCGCCGCCGGATCGTCGATCAACTCGCCGCTCGCTCCGCTGGTTTCGGCGTATTGGCCCCATTTTGGCCATTGCAATTGCTGCTGCGAGGTCGGCGCCAGCTCCTCGGGGCTGAATTGCGCCGTCGGCAGGCCGTTTTCGAGTCCGGTCCAGATCGACATCATCGTCTCGCCGGAGAAAATGCGGTTGCGGAACATCTGGCGCTGCGACGGCTTGGAGAACAGCTTGACCCCGGCCCGCAGCCAGGAATCGTGGATGAGCTCGAGCACGTCGGTCTGCTCGGTGTCCTCGCCGGCCGTCTCGACGATCACCTCGAGCGGCCGCCCGTCGGGCAGCAGACGGACACCGCGCCCGTCGCGACGCGTGAGGCCGATTTCATCCAGCAGCTGGTTTGCCGCCTTGAAATCGAGGCGCGCCGCGGCGGAGCGGTATTCGGGCCGGTACAGCGGGCTTCCCGGCAAGACGGTGTTGGCGCCTTCGATCGCCAGCCCGAAATAGACCACCTGGTTGATTTCGTGCCGGTCGACGGCGAGCGAGAGCGCGCGGCGAAACCGCACGTCGCGATTGAGCGCGCGCCAGGCCGGGTCGCTCACGTGAAGATTGGGATAGAGCGCCAGGTGGGCGCCCTTGGCCGCGTTCCACAGTCGCACCGAGAAATCGTTCCGCTTCGCCGCCTGGCGCAGGAAGGTGTAGTTGCTGAACGAAAGGCTCCGCGCCTGCAAATCGGACTCACCCGCGCCGGTCTTGGTTGGAATGATTCGGCCATCGGCGAGCGACACGATCATGCGGTCGATGTAGGGCAGCTGTCGCCCTTGCGGATCGACGCGATGGAAATAGGGGTTGCGGGCGAAAATGAATCGTTCGGCCGGCGGGCGCGTCTGGACCACCCATGGATCGAGCGTCGGAAGATCGGGATTGTCGTTACGGTCTAGCTTGTCCAGCCGATTGTGAAGCTGGGCCCAGTTGCGCACGCCCGCCTTTTTGATCGCCTCCTCGAGCTTCGCCTTGTCGGCGTAACGCTCGTGGAACTGCCGTAAATAATGTCCCGGCAGATAGATAAACAGCGGCGATGGTCCGGCGAGCGCCGGCAGGAAATACGGATTGGGACCGTCCCAGCTGTAGCGCACCGTCACCGGATCGACAATCTCGACCTTGGGCGGCTTGCCGTCGACCTGCAGAACCTTCGGCGGTCCCAGGGGCGATGTGCGCTTGTTGTTGGCGACGTCCTCCCACCAATAGCGGAAGGCCTCGCTGGTGAAGGGCTCTCCGTCGGACCAGCGGTGACCGGGGCGCAAGTGCAGGGTAAAGATGCGCTGGTCGGTCACCTCGACCCGCGCGAGGAGGTCCGGCACAAGCGTGTAAGTGCGGTCATAGCCGACCAGCCGCGCGTAGCCGTAGACCGACAGCATGCGCACGTCCTGCGGCCGGCCGAAAATCATGCGCAGTTCGCCGCCGTATTGGCCGGGAACGAGGTCCGGCTGGTTGGCGCCGATCACCAGCGGGTTGGCGGGGAGCCGCGCCTCGAGCGGCGGCAGTTTTCCGGCCGCGACGTCACCGGCGAGCGATGGCGCTTCGATATAATTTTCGCCGCGCGCCGGGCCAAGGATGGCGCCCGAGCCCAGCAGCGCCGCTCCCGCAACCCATGCGGATACAAAGTGCCTCATGACGCGACGGCCGCGACACGGCTCCCCAGGCTCGCCGCGCCCGCGCGATCGGCGCGCACGCAGTGGCCGCCGCCGAGATCGATCAGGTCGGGCCGGGTCGTGCCGTCGATGGTGAAAGGATAGGGCCACGCCGCCGGGTTCGAGGCCCGGCCTTCCATCAGCGCCGCGAGGTCGAGTCGTTGGTCGAGGTCGGGCTCCGGCACCGCCACCAGGAGCGCCCGGGTATAGGGATGGACCGGGTTGCGGAACAGGGTCGCACGCGGGGCGAGCTCGACCAGGCGTCCGGCGCACATCACGGCGATGCGGTCGGCGATATAATCGACCACCGCGAGATTATGCGAGATGAAGAGGTATGTCAGGCCCAGTTCCGATTTGAGATCCTTGAGCAGATTCAGGATCTGCGCCTGAATTGAAACGTCGAGGGCGGAGACCGGCTCATCGCAGATGACGAGGTCGGGCCTGAGCGCCAGCGCGCGCGCGATGCCGATGCGCTGGCGTTGACCCCCTGAGAAGCTGTGCGGGTAACGGTTGAGGAAACGCTCGTCGAGGCCGACGAGGCGCATGAGTTCGCGCACGATCTCGGCTCGCGACTCGGCGTCGCCGATGCCGTGAATGACCAGCGGCTCGCCAACGATGTCGAACACCGTCATGCGTGGATTGAGCGAGCTATAGGGGTCCTGGAAGATGAATTGGATCTTCTGCCGGAACGCCGTCAGCTCGCCCTGCTCGATGGCGAACACATCGCGGATCACGCCGCGGTCGTTGAACTCCACCGAACCGGCGTCGGGGGTGAGCGCCCGCATCAGGATCTTCGACAACGTGGTCTTGCCGCAGCCGCTCTCGCCAACGAGGCCCAGGCATTCGCCACGTTCGATGTCGAAGCCTACGTCGTCGACGGCAAGCACGGAGGTCTCCCTGCCGGAGCCGAACCAGCCGCTCTTGCGGATCGAAAACCGCTTCGACACATGGCGGACGCTAAGCAGCGGCGCCTTCGCCGCTTCCGTCTCGGGCCACGGCTCTTTCTTGGCGAGCATGACGCCCGTTTCGTGCTTGATTTCGCGCAAAGGGACGAGCCGTTCGCCCGGGCGCATATGCAGGCGCGGCACGGCGCGCAGCAGCGCCGAGAGATAAGGATGGCGAGGGTCGCGGAAGATGTCCTCGGAAATTCCCGATTCCATCACCTTGCCGCGGTACATCACCACGACTTCCTCGGCCATGTTGGCGACGACGCCGAGGTCGTGGGTGATGAAGAGAATCGCCATCCCGAGTTCGGCCTGCAGATCGCGGAGCAGCTTCAGGATCTGCGCCTGAATGGTGACATCAAGCGCGGTCGTCGGTTCGTCGGCGATCAGCAGGGCGGGCCGGCAGACCAGCGCCATGGCGATCATCGCGCGCTGCCGCAAGCCGCCCGACAGCTCGAAGGGGAAGGTCGACATCGCCTTCTTCGGGTTCGGGAACCCGACGAGATGCAGCATCTCGGCGACGATGTCCTCGCCCTCGGTGCGGGTCACCTCGCGGTGCAGGTGCAGGGCTTCTCCGATCTGATCGCCCACCGTGTGCAGCGGCGAGAGCGAGGTCATCGGCTCCTGAAAGATGATCGAAATGCGACCGCCGCGAATCGCCCGCATCTCCGCCCCATCTTGCGACAGGCGCGAAATATCGACCACCGCGCCGTCCTTGCGGGGATCGGCGAAAAGGATCTCGCCGCGGCTGACGCGGCCGACCCGGGGCAGGATGCCCATGATCGCCTGGCTCACCACCGACTTTCCGGAGCCCGACTCGCCCACCAGCGCCACCGTCGATCCCGGGCGGACCCGGAAGTTGACGCCGTCGACCGCCCGGATCTCGGTGTCTTGAATCCGGAAGTCGATCGCCAGATCGCGAACCGAGAGCAAATCGCCGTTCATCTGACTATAGCGGGCCGGGATGGGGGGTCGGACTGGCCCCGGGATGGCGCGTCATGACGGTCCATCGGCTTCGATCCCAAGCGCAGCAAGATTGGCCACGGTCGCCCGCGACAACGCGATGCCATTCACCCGAGCAGCCAGCGCCGCCCAGCGCGCGACATCGGCAAATCCCTCGAGCGCGGAATCGACACGGATCGTACCGCCCGTCGGGCCCCCGCTCCCATTGAGCGTAAGTTGCATCCAACCTCCCGCGCGGTCCGTTTTTGTGGAGTAATAGCTGAGTTTAACGGATTTTACGTTGCCCATTGAAAGGCTAACCTGTCTTGGCTGAAAAAGCGACAGCGTGTCGCGGCCAATTTCGATCCGCGCGGTGTGCCGGCGACCGGTACGCACCGCGAACATCGCGAACAAGGCCGCGAGGGGAAGAAGGACATACTGCACGGGCGAGCCAAGCGGCGCCAAGGCAGCCGGTCCGGCGGTAAGAGCGAGGCCGACCCCGGCCCGCACGTAATCGCCCACCACGGCGTTGCGCGGATAGCGGTGCTGGGTCATGCGCGATCGGCGCCGGCGAGCGGAAACAACGCCGGCACGGCGGACCACCTTGCGGCCGGGTGCGCGCCGACGCGGGCGAGAAACGCGGCCGTAAAATCCCACGCCGGCCCGTCATGGGCAAGGTGATGGGTTAACAAGCCGGTCGGCTCGTCGGCGTCGGCCGAACCGGTACGCTTTGCGCCGAGATGGCGAAGCGCCAGCGTGAGCGCGTTCTCGACTCCGGCAAAGGCGCGGGTCGTCCAATTCATGATATCGATATGGGCGTTCACCTGGATCAGCCCTCGGATCTCGCTCTGACGTGCATTATAAGTCGAAAGACCGCAATAGCCTGCAAGCGGCAACCCGCGGGCGACCTCGGGGGCGATCCGGTTGTGCGGCGGGACCAGCACCTTGAGCCATGCGCGGCCGAACAGCCGGTCCAACGCGAGCTGCCCCCGCGAAAGCTCTCCCAGAACGAAAGCCGATGGGCGGTGCGCGCCAAGCTCGGCCTTGGGCGCCCCGGGCGGTGCGTGATTGAGGTGGAGCCATCCGTGCTGGAGGACCGCAACATCGGCCTCGCGCGCCAGACGCTCGGCCAGATCGGGTTGAGCGCGGCCGGGGATCACCGCGATCGCCAACGGCGCCTTCGCCTTGGCCCGGAGCGCCAGCAGGCGATCGAGCGCTTGTGTCGTCTGGGTCGCATCGTCATCGCGCCACCAGAAACTCGCCGTCCGCCCGGCGGCGGCCCAGGCATCCAGTTCGCGAGCAAGATCATCCCAGTCGGTCATATAATGGCTCGTGTCGTCGTGGGTTGCCGTTCGCCGAGCCAATGTCGGACGAGCCGCGCCGACTCGTTCGCGCCATCAAGCCGGACTGGCGATGCCGGCGGTGGCGGCGATGCCGACTCGCGGATGATTGCGTCCGCCAGGCGCGCCGGCGTGAGCTCGGCTTCAGCAACCACCTGCGCCCGCCCACATGCGGCGAGCGCCTGGGCGCGCATCGCCTGCTCGGTTTCGCCGCCGGCGGCAAAAGGCACCAGCACCGCCCGTGCCCCGGCGCAAAGCAGATCGACCACGGTGTTGTAGCCTGCCTGCGATACCGAGAGATGGCAACGCCGAAGCAACCCCGGAAAGTCGACCCGCGCCGGCTCGACGATAAGGCCTGGCCCGGCGGCGCGCACGAGCGCGGCCATTTCCGCCGCGGGCAGATTCCCGCCCGCGAGCAGGCGCCACGTTCGCGACCCCTCCGGGGCGCCGGCGCCTGACAGCCGGGCACGCGCGGCGATCGCCGCGCCGAGCAACCGCCCACCGACGGCGCCGCCGCCAGCCGACACGACAATTTCACCCTCGCCCGCTTGGTCGGCCACCGGGGGCGTCGGCGGGCCCGCGACGTAGCCGGTGTAGACCAGCCGGCCGCCGAGGCGCGGCGCAGCGGGAAAACTCGCCTCGAGCGCGATCAACGCCGGGTCGCCATGGACCAGGACCCGGTCATAGAACCGGATTGCACGCGCGACCGATTCAGCGGATTTGCGCCGATCATCGGAGCGCGTCAGCACGTCGCGCAGCGAAGCAAGGATCAGCGGCCGCTTCGGGCCGGCATGTGCCGCCTCGATCAGCGCCATGAGCTCGAAAGCGAACATCCGCCGCCCGAACGGAAAGAGTTCGGTCATCACAACGTCCGGCGCAAAATCGTCGAAGCGGGCGAGCACGGCGGCGCGCCGCGCCGCCTTCCAGGCCTCGTCGATCGGCTGGTCGTCGGCCCTAAGAATGCGCTTGAACGTCACATCGGCCGCCCGAGCGGGCGAAAGCTGGGTCACCTTCACGCGCCCAAAGTCGATGCCGGCGACCGGGAAGCCGCCACTCATCAATTCGACTGCAAGGCCGCAATCGGCGAGCGCGCGCGCCACCGCGGCGGCCCGCCGGAGGTGCCCGGTTCCAAGCAGATGCTGGACATGGATGAGAACGCGCGCGCTCATCTGGCCGATCCCAGCTTTAGGTTGAGCTCTACGATGCTGGGCGCGCCGTCGGGCGCCAGTGCAAAGACCTGGATCGCATAGAGATCGAGATTATGGGGCGGCCGGCCGGTCATGTCCCAACCGGCGGCGCGGGCATAGATCGCACGGATCACGCCGCGATGGGTGATGGCAAGCGTCGGCTGGCGCGCCGCGGCAAGCTCGACAAGCAACGGCGCGATCCGGGCCTGAACCGCGCGCGGGCTCTCGCCGTCGGGCGGCGTGAAATCGAGACCGCGTGCCTCGTTTTCCGCCAGCGCCCCACCCAGCTCGAGGCGCAACTCGTCGAGCGTTCGGCCTTCGAATTTGCCCCAATCCATTTCGATCAGCCGGGGATCGACCGTAGCGCGGCATCCAAGGAGGCGCGCGGTCTCAAGACAGCGCACGAGCGGCGAAACGAGGCAACGGAATTCGGCCATTTGAGCTGGCAGGCGGGCCTGCGCCAGCGCCAGGCGCGTGGCCTCGCCAAGCGCCACGTCGGCGCGGCCCTGCAAGCGCCGCAAGGCGTTCCATGGCGTGGGCGCATGACGCAGCAAGGCGAGCTTGGTCATCGGACACGCCCCGCAAGCGGCCGAAGGATGGCGTCGAGCGCCAGGCCAGCGGCGGCGATATCGTGCTCGGCCGCCACCTTGGCGCGCGCCGCCGCCGCGAACGCCTCGCGTCGCCTCGCGTCGTCAAGCAGCGCCCGCACCGCGTCCGCAAATGCCTCGATATTGCCAGGCGGAGCGAGCAATCCGGTTCGCCCGTCGGTCACCAGCTGCGGAACGCCGCCCGTTCGTCCGGCGACAACTGGAAGGCCGGCGGCGTGCGCTTCGAGAATCGCCACGCCATAGGCCTCGTTGATCGCCGGCCAGACATAGAGATCGCACGCGGCGAAAATCGGCGGCAACGCGGGTTCGGCGCACGAACCGGCAAAGACGACGCGCGATCCAAGCGGCGCCAGCGCCGTGGCGACGTCTTCGCGCGCGGCGCCGTCGCCCACGACGAGCAGCCGCCATTCCCGTTCGCGACAGCGCATGAGCGCTTCGCCAAGCACGCGATAAGAGGCAAGTTTGTCGCCGGCGCGCATCATCGCCACGGTGAGCAGCCACGGCGCGTCCTGCGGCAATCCGTATTTTCGCGCCAAAGCCGCGCGGTGACGGATCCGCGCCGCCGCCGCCGCGGCGAACGGAGCGGGGTCGAGAAAAGGCTTCAGATGATGGAGTCGGCCGCCCGCCGCGAGGTAGGGGCGCACGCCCGCGTCGTCGGCCGGGTTGAGCGAGATGACCGCGTTTGCCCGGCGGAGCGCGGCGATCGTCGCCTCGTGACCCAGGCTCCATGGCCCACCCGACCGCTTGCCGGCAAGCGAGGCTTCGACCACCACAAAAGGGATCTTCAGCGCGGCCGCGACGCGCGGGCCGATCCAGTCCGGCGCCTTGTAATAGAGATGGTAGGTGATCCAGAGGTCGGGTCGCTCGCTTGCCGGCACGTCCATGAAGCGCTCGATGAGCCGGTGGGCGAGTCGGCCGCCGAGGCCGGCGAGTCGCGTCTGGCGCTCGAGCTCGCCGCTGCCCTCGTAGCTGCGAAAGCGCAGGGCGAGATCGACGGTGTGACCGGCTCGCGCGAGCGCCGTCATCAGCAGCTGCGCCATCCGGCGGTCGCCCGAGGGAACCGGATGCGTCGGCGGCTTCAGCGGCGCGTAGAACGCAACGCGCATGTCTGGGCGTCTCTTGCGAGCTGGGCATCTTTTGAAGAAATCATCCTGGCCGATGCGTCTTCGCCGCCGAGCCGCGCGGCGATACGGGCAATTCCGCACGCATGGCCGAACTCGGCATGCACCCGCGAAGCGGCCGCGACAGCAAGCCGCTCGCGCAGATGCGGATCTGCGATCGCCCGCAAAATCGCCCGGGCGAGCGCATCGGCATCGTTTGCCGGGGCGAGGAGGCCGTTCACCCCGTCCTCGATCAGCTCGGGGATTGCCGAAATATTGCAGGCGACGACCGCGCAGCCCTGGCTCATCGCCTCGAGAAGCACATTCGGCAAGCCATCGCGATCGCCGTCGGCGGCGAGGCGGCTTGCAAGCACGAAAAGATCCGCCCTGCCATAGGCGGCGCGAACCGCGTCCTGGGTCTGCGTCCCCAACCATTCGACTCGAGCGTCGATTGAAAGACATTCGGCCTGACGCTTTAGGCGTCGAAGCAAAGGACCACCGCCGATGTGAATGAAACGCCACGCGCGGTCCCTGGGCAGGCGGCCAAGGGCGCGCAGCAAATCGTCGTAGCCCTTCTTCTCGACCGCGCGGCCAACCGAAAGGATCGTCACCGGATCGTCCACCTGACGTCCGTCGCGCGGTGCGCGCGGTGCGACGGGCGGCGGAAATCGCGCCGGATCGATGCCGTGGTAGACGAGTTCGACGCTCCCCGGCCGCGGCGCCAGCGCCCGGAGATGCGCGGCGCCGGCGCTTGTGCAAGTCACCACCCAGGCGGCGTCGGCGAGCTTCTCGCGCTTTTCCCACTCAGGCGTGGTCCAGATGTCCTTGGCGTGGGCGGACGCGCTCCACGGCAGCTCGCGCATGATTGCCGCGTAGCGCGCGACCGAGGCCGGCGTATGCAGGAAATGGGCATAAAGGTGCCGCACATCCTCGGCAAGCTCGGCTGCCAGCACGAGGGCCTGCCCGAAACGCCGGACGCGGTTGGGCGTGGGATCGCGCGCGAGGTCGCGGCGCCACGTCCAGCGCGCATGGGCGTATCCCGGAAATCGGCGCGCGCGGCGCCAGCCGCGCCAGACGCGCCAGGGTTCGCGCCAAAGATATTCCGGCAGATAGGCGACTGGGCCAGCGAGCGCGCGGGCAAGATCGTGAACCTTGCCGTCGGTCGGATGACGCAACGAATAAAGGCGCAGCCGCAGCCCCAGGCCCTCGAGCCCGACAAGTTCCTGGGCGATGAAGGTCTCGGATAGCCGCGGCCAGCCCTTGACGATCACGGCGATCGTGGGCGAGCGGTCGGACGGCATGGGCGCAACGGGGTGAGGGGTCAAGGTCTAAGGAGTAAGCCGAACCGCCCGATATGGGCAACAGGGCGAAGCGTGCCCGGAGGCGGGCGCGGCCCTTTTCCCGAGCCAAACGCCGCCGGTCAGTCGCGATTGCTCACCGCAAGCTGCGGACCGCTCACAACGCTTGGCGCGAGCCAGCGACGGATCAGCCGTTGCACGTTATCGAGGCCGTCGAGCAGTCCCGGGATCACCACCTCGGAGGGGAGCTTCTGGTTCGGCAGGTGGCGAAGCGCCTGCGCCATCATGCGCACGTCGCGTCTGCCGTCGTCGGGCAGCATGCGCACCAGCCCGAGCTCGGCGGCGCGGCTGGCGCGGATATGCTGCTCGAGACGAGGGGCGAGCCGCGGCACGATGATCGCGCGCTTGTCGAACGAAAGGATCTCGCAAAACGTATTGTAGCCGCCCATCGAAACAACGCCGGCGGCACGCGCCATCAGCGGCTCGAGGTGCGAATCGAAGGTGATCGCGTCGACGTTGCGCAATCGGCCGGCGCGCTGCAGGAATTCGGATTGCAGCTCGGGCTGCATGAAGGGCCCAAGAACCAGCAGCGCCCGCAGCGGCAAGGTCGAGTCGTACTCGTAGGCGCGCAAGACCCAATCGATCAGCGCCTCGCCGTCGCCGCCGCCGCCGGTGGTGACCAAAAGATAAGGCGCATGGGTGCGGTCCTCGCCGCTGCGCGGGAGCAACGGCGACACGCTGCGGCGCAGATAGCCGGTGTAGCTGATCTTGCGCTTGACCAGCTTGGGCACCGAAATACCCGACAGGGGATCGCACATCTGGGGCAAGCCATAGACCCAGATGTCGTCGTAAAGGTCGCGCAGCGCCGGCATCGCCTTCTTGCGCCGCCATTCCGGCTCGAGCAGCGCCGGGTCATCCATCACGTCGCGCAAACCGAGGACGAGCGGTACGCCGCGCGCTTTCAACATGGCGAGCGTATCGGCGACCTCGCCCCTCAGGCCGAGCGGCTCCTTGTCGACGATGAACAAGTCGGGCTGAAACGCCGCGGCGGTATGACGGATGATCGAGGCGCGGATGTCGAGCATCTGCTGGATGTCGATATGCAGATTGAGCGAGGTGTACTCGCCATTGCGCAGCTTGATGACGCCCGGCACGCGCACGAAATCGACCCGCGCCTTGAAATCGAAGCTACCGATGATCGGCGAGCCCGAGAGAATGAGCACCGACATCGTCTTGTCGCGCTCGACCAGCGCATGAGCGATCGCGCGGCATCGGCGCAAATGGCCGAGTCCCAACGTGTCATGACTGTAGATGAGAACGCGCGCACCTTCGTGCGTCTCGATCCCGCCCGAATTTCGCACGGGTCAGCCCCCCGCTCTGGTAACCCCTCGATCGCAACTATGGCATAAGGCATGCGGCGTCAAAAGTGACGTTTTATAAGACGTTGGCCATGCTGACGGCGCGCCTGGGCGACAATCAATACCGCGAATTCCGGCGCGGTCGCGGGGGAGGGTGCCCCTGAATTAGCCGCTTGCATCTAGTACTGGTGCTCGCACCCGTTGGCGTCAGCTATATCTTGTGGATCGCTCATGAACCAGGATGACCTGCTCCATGCGCGGGCGCGGGCGCCGGTGGCCGACGGAGCACCGGGACCTCGATCGTCACCGCGCCGGTCTTGGCGAAGGTCAGGGTGAGCGCAACCCGCGCGCCTTCGGCAAGTCCGCCCTTGAGATCGCGCAGCATGACATGCGCGCTCCCCGGTGCGAGCGATACGGCGCCATGCCGGGGGACCTCGATCGCCGGGACCTGCTGCATGCGCGCGACATTGCCGTCGTGGACATGGACGTGCAGCTCGGCGCGACCGGCGGCGGGCGTGGTTGCCGCCAGCAGACGATCGGGTACATCGCCGTGGTTTCGAATCGTCAGGTAAATCGCGCCGGTGGAGGCGCTCGCCGGTGTCGCGCGTGCCCACGCGCCGTCGATCGTCAACGGACCGGATTGGATCGATGCGCCGCTTTGTGACTGCGCGACGGCGGGTAGGGCGACCAATGCCGCCAAAAGAAATCCAACAAGCGGTAAGCGAACCATCATTTGATCCTCGCCTCTGGCGCCCATTGCGTTCGATCGCGAATCATTGCCCGATCCGGGGTCCGACGCACCCCGAGGCATATTGTCGCATCAGCCGCCGCTGAGGCGCCGATCCGGGCGCGTGGAACGGCCGCCCTCGCCGTTTGCCGCCTCCTGGCGCATGCGGTAGTGTCGCTTAAGGGCGAGCCGGCCGCGCCAAAAGATATTGATTGGCGAGGGGCGCGCTGGCCCGGGCAATCGTCACGGGGATAGCGGGATGCGCGACATCGAGTCGAGCCTCTATCGGTTCATTCTCAAATTCTCGTTGCGTGACACGGCGATCCTTTGCGCGCTGACGATCGGCGGGCTGCCGTTCTACTACATGTCGCTCGATGTGCCGAAGAACATCTACAACCAGGCGATTCTCGGCAAGGGAATCAAATATCCGACGACGGTCTTTGGCGTCGAGCTTGGTCAGATCGATTATCTCTTCGTTCTGTGCGCCTGGTTCTTCGCGCTCATTCTGATCAACGGCGGGATCAAGCAGTATATCAACACCTTCAAAGGGCGGCTGGGCGAACGGCTGCTGCGGCGCCTGCGCTACGAGCTCGTCTCGCGCATCATGCGCTTCCCGATGCCCTACTTTCGCAAGGTGTCGGCGGGCGAGCTCATTCCGATGGTGACCTCCGAGGTGGAGCCGCTCGGCGGGTTCATGGGCGACGCCTACGCCCAGCCGCTGATCCAGGCCGGCACGCTGCTCACCATCATCGCCTTCCTGTTCGTCCAGAACTGGATCATGGGGCTGGCGGCGATTTCGCTCTACCCGCTGCAGGGCTACATCATTCCCAAGCTGCAGCGGAAGGTGAACCTGCTGGGCAAGGAGCGCGTGCGCGCGGTCCGCAAGATCTCGGAACGCGTCGGCGAAGCGGTATCGGGAATCCACGAGATTCGCTCGCACGGCACGGCGGCCTATGAACGGGCGGATTTCTCCGAGCGGCTCGGTCAGATCTTTCGCATCCGGTTCGATATCTATCAGCGCAAGTCGCTGGTGAAGTTCCTCAACAACTTCATGAACCAGATGGCGCCGCTGCTTTTCTATTCGATCGGCGGCTATCTGGTCATCATCGGCGATCTGTCGGCGGGCGCGCTCGCCGCCGCGGTGACGGCCAACAAGGACATGTCGGCGCCGTGGAAGGAGCTGCTCGATTACTACCAGCAGCTCCAGGACACCAAGATCAAATACGAGCAAGTAACCGAGCAGTTCCGGCCCGAGTACATGCTCGATGACGCTTTGCAGACGCCGCTTGAATCGGCGCCGCCGCCGCTCGCCGGGCCGCTGGGCGTCGTCAACGTAACGATCGCCGAGGACGGGAACGTCAAGCTCCTCGATGGCGTCACCTTCACTATTTCGCCCGGCGAGAAAGTCGCCTTTTGCGGACCGCAGAGCGGCGGCAAGGACGTGGCGGCGCAGATTCTCGTGCGTCTTGGCGCGCCGTCGGCCGGCCGCGTCGTATTTGGCGGCCACGATCTTGCGACATTGCCCGAGCTCGTCATCGGCGCGCGGGTCGGCTACGTCGGACCAAACGCCTATCTCTTTTCAGGCAGCGTGCGCGACAACGTGGCCTATGGTCTTCGCCAGCGCCCGATCATCCCGGCCACGCGCGACGAAAAGTCGGATCGGGTTCACCGTGGCCGGATGAACGAGACGGCCCGCTCGGGAAACCTGGCGCTCGATCATTCCGCCGACTGGACCGATTATGCCGCCGCCGGCGTCGCCGACCGCGCCGGATTCGCCTTGCGGATGATCGCCGTACTCGCCTCGGTCGACATGGAGGAGGACGTTTACCAGCTCGGGCTGCGCGGAACGATCGATCCGCGCGCCAAGCCGGCGATCGCCGAGGCGATCTTGAAAGCGCGCACGGTGCTGCATTCGCGTCTTGCCGCGCCCGACGCCGATCCGACCTTGCGCGGGCTGGTCGAGACCTTCGACCCCGATCGCTACAACAACAACGCGACGCTTGCCGAAAATTTGCTGTTCGGAACGCCGGTCGATGCCGCGTTCGACGTCGACCGGCTGGCCGCGAACCCGAGCGTGCTGTTGGTCCTCGAGCGACTGGGGCTTGTGGACGAGCTGGTGACGGCGGGTCGTGAAGTCGCCGCGACCATGATCGAGCTGTTCGCCGACCTGCCGCCCGACCACGAGTTCTTCGAGCAATTCAGCTTCATTTCCTCCGATGACCTGCCCGAATTCCGCTCGCTCGTCTCGCGCACCGCCAAGACCATCGCCGAGATCGCGCCCGAAGACCGCGCCCGTCTGCTGTCCCTGCCCTTCAAGCTGATCGCCGCGCGCCATCGCCTCGACGTGTTGAGCGATTCGCTGAAGGAGCGCATCGTGGGCGCGCGCAATACGCTGCGCACGGAACTGTCGGCCGACGCGCGCAAGGGAATCGAATTCTTCGACCCGGCCGCCTATAACGCGGCGGCGACGCTGCAGGACAATATCCTGTTTGGAAAGCTCGCCTATGGACAGGCCCGCGCGGCCGCGCGCGTCGGCAAGCTGATCGCCGCGATCCTCGACGAGCTTGGACTGCGCGCGAACGTGCTCGAGGTCGGGCTCGATTTTCCGGTGGGCGTCGGCGGCAGCCGATTGACCGCCGCGCAGCGGCAGAAAATCGGCCTCGCCCGCGCGCTCATCAAGCGACCCGATGTCCTGATCGTCAACGAAGCGACCGCGCTGCTCGACGCCCAATCGCAGGCGCGCGTCATGGCGGGCGTGTTCAAGGAGGGCGAGGGGCGCACGTTGATCTGGGTCCTGCACAATCCGACGCTTGCCCGCGAATTTGACCGCGTGTTGGTGTTTGCCGAAGGCAGGCTGGTCGAGCACGGCGGCTTCGGCGAACTCGAGCGGCCGGGCACGCTCTTCGCCGAGCTGCTCACCGCCGCCTGACGCCATAAACGGGGGACGCCGGGAGAAACCGAGTCATGTCGCTCAAGGAAGAAGTCGAAATCCTGCGCAATATCCCGATCTTCGCCAAGCTCGAGCCGGCGAAGCTCAAGCTGCTTGCCTTCACCAGCGAGCGGCTCACCTTCGAGCCGGGGCAAGCGCTGTTTCAACAAGGCGATCCGGGCGACGCCGCCTATATCGTCATCGAGGGCGAGGCCGACGTGCTGGTCGATACGCCGCGCGGCAAGGTGAGCGTGGCGACGATGAGCCGCAACGCGATCATCGGCGAGATCGCCATTCTGTGCGACGTGCCGCGCACGGCAAGCGTGGTCGCCAAGACGAACCTCGTTACGCTGCGCATCGACAAGGATCACTTTTTCCGTCTGGTGAACGAGTTTCCGCAGATGGCGGTCGAAATCATGCGCGAGCTCGCCCGGCGCCTCGACAAGACGACCGAACAACTCCGACAGGCGGTGAGCCGGCTGGGTTCGGCGTGACAAGCCGACGCTCCTCCACCCGGCTCGACAGCTTCATTCGACGGCTGGAAGCGCAGCGCGCCTGTCTCGATCGCGCCGCGGCCGCGATCGGCGGGGTTCCCGGCGTGGTGCTCGAGCTCGGTCTCGGCAACGGCCGAACTTACGACCATTTGCGCCGGCGCCTGATGGGCCGGCGGCCGGTCTTCGCCTTCGACCGCCAGCTCGCGGCGCACCCGGCGTGCATCCCCGATGCCGACCATCTCGTGCTCGGCGATTTTCGCCGCACGTTGCCCGAATTCGCTCGCCGAGGCGGCGCGCGCGCGGCCCTCGTGCATGCCGACATCGGATCGGGCGACCGGTCGGCGACGACGGCTCTCGCGCGTTGGTTGGGGCCGGCGCTGGCGCCATTGCTGGCCCCGGGCGCGATCGTGGTCGCCGATCAGAAGCTCGACATTCCCGGTTGCGTGCGCCTGACGCCGCCCGATGGCGTGGCGCCGTCCCGCTATTTCATCTATCGGCGCCGGCCGGCAACAGCAGATCGACCGCCATTGGAACATGATCGGAAGGGTTCGGCCAGTCGCGGGCGCCGCTGAGCACGTGGATCGCGCGCAAGGCGGCTTTAAGCGCCGGCGTCACCCAGATATGGTCGAGCCGCCGGCCGCGATCGGAGACCTTCCAATCGCGATTGCGGTAACTCCACCAGGTATAGAGCTTCTCGCTCGCCGGGACGAAGGCCCGCGCGACGTCCACCCAATCATGCGCGCTAACAAGCCGGCCCAGCAGCTCCACCTCGACCGGCGTGTGGCTGACGACGTCGAGCAGCTGGCGGTGCGACCAGACGTCATTTTCGAGCGGCGCCACGTTGAGGTCGCCGACCATGATCCGCCGCGCGTGGTCGCGCTTTTGCGCCGCCCACCACGCCGCCTGCTCGCCGAGAAACTGGAGCTTATGGGCGAATTTCGGATTGACCGCCGGGTCCGGGATGTCGCCGCCGGCGGGAACGTAGACGTTGTGCAGCTCGATGCCGCCCGGGATCTCGGCCGCGACGTGGCGCGAATCGTCGCGGTCGCACCATGATGGCTTTTGGGGCGCCATAAGCGGATGGCGCGACAGGATCGCGACGCCATTGTAGCCCTTCATTCCGTGGATGACCTGGTGCGGGTATCCCAGCTTGGCGATGGCGGCGGCGGGGAACTGGTCGTCCGGGCACTTGGTTTCCTGCAGGCAGATGATGTCGGGGTCGGCCAGCCGCACCAGCCGGCCAAGAAGCTTGAGGCGCAGCCGCACCGAATTGATGTTCCAGGTGACGAGCCGCAGACCCTTGCCGCCGGGGGCCGGCGGCAGCTTTCCCGCGGAATAATAGGGTGCGGCGGCCGGGCGAATGCCGGCTCTCGATCTGGCGCCCGGTTTCGCGGGTCTGCCGGCGGTATGGGGCGATTTACCAGCCGCGAGATGGGTTCGGGCGCGGGCGCGGACGGAAGCTGGCCGCGGTCTGGTCTTGCTGCGGGGTTTGGTCGGCATCGAGAGGGTGCGTGTGGGGTACGCGGTTGTCGTGGCGCGGCCACCTGTTTTGCCGCCGGGGTCGGCGGCGGGTCAAGCGCCGCGACATCGTCTGGTGGCGCCGAGCCGAAAGCGCGCCTGCAGAAAAGGAAAGCGCCCGGTCGGGGGGGAAGATGACCGGGCGCCCGAAGCTCCGCGCTGGGAGCCCGAGGGTGTCAGGGGAGCCACCCCCGCACGGCCGTGCGTGTGCAATTCGACCGTTTCTAAATTGATATATGGAACCGAATCGAGCCGCTGCAAGACGTCGGCCGGGGCC